>JASHOC010000243.1 GCA_030041305.1 Acidobacteriaceae bacterium | reverse complement strand
GCATGGACCGAAACCTTCGCTGATCCCGGGAAGCGCACGACTGGAACCAGCGAAGCGTGGTTTGCGCTCGTTGGACCGGGATGGCGTGGGCAACTTCCGCCTCGCGTCACGCGATTCGATGCGCCGACCAACCAGATCTGGCTGCTGGGCCGCACCCAAACGAACGGCGTAAGCGACTACGACAATGTTCACGCTTTTCAGCACGGTATGCGGCTTGTTCCATTGAGTCAGTTTCCCGGTAAGGATGAACCGCCGCATCCGCCCGTTGTGCGGCCTGCTGAGACGGGCTCTCCGGCGCCGGAGCAGATTAAGGCGATGGACGCCGTGCAGATCTTCACCGCGTTCGCGAGGGCGTTGAAGGTAAATCCTCCGCACAAGGATGACACGCCGATGGTGCAGCAACTGGCGCGCATCGGGATCGTGCCGGGACAGGATTTCGACGCATCAAAGCTTGCGCCAGAACAGCTTGCAGCCCTCAACGAAGGTGTGCGCGAGGCGGTAGCGAAGATCGAGTCCTTCGTAACGACAGGCGCTGCTCATAAGCCGGGATGGAACTCTTTCCAGGGTGAGCTAGGCCGCTATGGCACAAATTACTCCGCGCGCGCGATCACAGCGCGCGTGGCGGTGGGCGCGAACCCTCCAGAGGACGCGGTGTACATCAGCGATTCGACGGACGCGGGCGGGACGCCGCTGAACGGTTCGATGCGCTATCGTATGCACTTCGCCCCCGACCACCTGCCGCCCGTGCAGGCGTTCTGGTCGGTTACGGCCTATGACAAGGACGGCTATTTCATCGCTAATACAATAAACCGCTTTGCGATCGGTGATCGTGACAAACTAAAGTTCAACCCTGACGGCTCACTCGACCTTTATATTCAGGATCAAAATCCGGGGCCAGATCATGAATCAAATTGGCTGCCATCGGGTAACAGTCTTTTCAATTTGACATTGCGCCTGTATTGGCCCAAACCCGCCATCCTCAATGGAAGTTGGCAACCCCCGGCCGTTGAACGGATTCCATGAATCGCTCGGCATAAGTCCTAAGAAAGGCCGTCGGTCTTGCGATCTCCTGCGAGTTGCCACTGAGCGAGTAGTTGCACTCGCCGAGCCAAAAATTGAGGTTTTGGGCGAATTACGGCAATCGTTAGGTGCGGTTTTTCGCCAGCGGCAGTGCACCGTCACGCTTGGCGGCCTTTCAGGAACCCGTGGAAAATCAGCAGCTTGTATTTATCGTGCAACCGTCTGCCGCTGACTTCGCTCTAATTAAGTGAAGCCACCAGTGTATCCACAGAGCGTGATGTGCGCGCCGTTGGCGCGGACAGCAGCAGAGTCGGCAGACGATTTTTGACGCAGTTCTGCCGCGATGCACTTAGAACCCAAAAACCGGGGGGATGCATGAACAGCATATCCAAACGGGAGTTTCTTCTTCTGAGCGATTTCGACCAGACGCTCAGCTTCAACGATTCAGGCCTGGTGCTTGCGGAAATGATGGGGATTCCGAATTTTCAAAGGTATGTGCGCAAGCTCGCCCAGACAAACCTGGTGCAGCAAGGCGGCGAACTCGCGTACCTGCTCGTCCACGAGCGCGCATTCAGGGAGGTTCGCAAAAAGCACCTGCGCGAGGCCGGCAAGAAGGTGCGGCTCAAGAGACACATTCTTCTCTTATCCAAGTTGCTCGAAGACATCGACGGCTGCCATTTTTCGTTTTATGTCGTATCGGCTGCGCCCCAGGAGATCGTCGAATCCGCGCTGGAGGGCATTGTTCCAGCCGATCACATCTACGCCAGTCAACTCGCGTTTGACGAAGAGGGCCGCGTTGCCGGAGTTTCAACCCTTCGCGCCGGCTATGGCAAGGTGGTGATACTCGACGAACTGCGGGCGCAAGCGCCCATCGGCCACAATCACCTGGTGTACGTGGGCGACGGAAGCTCCGACGTGCACGTGATGCTGCACGTGAACCGGCTGGAGGGATTGACGATTGCGGTTTCGGAGAACCGCTTTCTTGCGCAGATCGCCAAGCGCTCGGTGCTGAGCGAAGACGCGCTCAGTATCTTAGTGCCGATCACAGAAGAAATCCTGGGCTGGAAAACGGTTGAGATTCGCGCGTTCTTCGAGCAGCACGGCTTTATTCTGCGCGAGTGGGAGAAAGTGCAAACCGATACGCTGAGTATCGTGAGCGCGGCGCAGGAGGCCGAGACGCACACGACCGTGGACAGGACGCTGGACGCAAAGAGCGAGGCGTATCCGCAAACGGGTGACGGGCGCATCGGCGTGGGCCGTATGCCTGCGGCTGCGCGGGTTGCGGCCCAGTCCCAGCCCGTGCGAACGGAGCGAAAACCCTCTGAAGCCGGCAGCCGCGTGGAGCCAGTGACTGCGCCGGGGGGCCGGAGATAAGAGCGCTGTCCGTTGTGCGCGGCGCGCGCCGACGCAGCGCCACTTCAGCGTGCTAGAGTTGCGGGCCTCCCTGGGGGTAATCGACGCGGAGGGTGAGGATTTCGTAGGGGTGGATGGGGACTTTGACCACGTCGGCGCCGTTGACGTTCGAGACCTCGAGCGGGCTGCCCTGAGGTTGTTCCATCAAGTTCGTCATGGTGGCGCCGGCAGCGCCGGAGGGAACGTGGAACTCGGCGGTCGAGTCTTTGCCGGCCCACTCGTAGATACGGAAGATGAGGCCCTTGGCGTCTTCGGCTTTTTTGACGGCGGTCAGGACGACGTTATCGGGCGAGACCGAGGCAAAGGAATGTTCGGCGGGCTGGGCTCCGGAGTGGGCGGTGGCGACGACGGCCTGGAGGGGGTAATCGTAGTCCCAGCCGTGGCGGACGGTGAGCGCATCGCGCCACGTGCCGGCGTGGGGATAGAGCGCGTAGTGGAAGTGTTGATGGCCCATGTCGGCGTTGGGATCGGGCCACTTGGGCGAGCGCAACAGGGTGAGGCGCAGAAGGTTGCCGACGGCGTCATAGCCGTACTTGTCCTTATTGAGTAGGCTGAGGCCGTAGATCTTGCCGTCGAGGCCAGGGCCGGAGAGATCGGCCCAGCGGAGGGCGGGAACTTCAAACTTGGCCTTCTCCCAACTGTTGTTGCGGGTGGTGGGGCGCTCGATGGAGCCGTAGGGAATTTCGTAGGTGGCGAAATTGCTCGAAACAGCGAGCGGGAAGGCGGCTTTGAGGAGAACGTGGCTTTCGTGCCAGTCGATGTCGTTGTCGATGTCGACGATGTCGCCCTGGAGAGAGATGGTCTGGACGAATTTGGAGTCTTGAAAATGGCTGGTGACGCGGATGGAGGGACGGGGCGTGTTGGCTTCGACCAGTTCGACGGAATCGGCGCTCTGGATGGTGCTGGGCGGCACATCGTACGTTCCGGGATCGATATTCCAGGCGTCGTACTCCTTGGGCAGGTCGTGGAAGAACTGGAGCTGGTTGCCGCAGGCGTTGGGCGCCAAAGATTCAAAGCCGCCGGTCTCAAGGCGAGTGATGCAGCCGGTGGTTTTATCGACGGCGACGCGGAGGGTTCCGTCGCTGAGCTCGATGGCGTTGCCCGACTCGGTAGACGAGGTTTCCTTGCGAGCGCTCACGTTGCCGGTTTCGACCCGCACCACTTTGTAGCCAAGGGGCGGGACCGAGGAAACGTGGAAGGTGAGATGCGCCACTCCGTTTTTGTCGTCCACGGATGAGCGGAGGGGAAGACTGGGCTGATTCTGCTGGGAAGGATCGACTACGAAAAGCTCGTGGGCCCCGGAATTGGGAAGCTGGACTTCGACGCTGACGTCGCCCGATCGCTCCCAACCGAGCGGGTTGTAGACGAGCACGGGAATACCGGCGCCTTTGGTATCGATGTTCTCGGCCACGGTACGCAAGGCGGATGAGGAAATCCCGTTTGTCGACATACGGACCCAGTCGAAATCCTTTTGCGCGTCGCGGTAGATGACGGCGATGCCGGAGCCGGCGGCGAGGTCGTGAAATTCGTTGAAGAGGACTTTTTGCCAGTCGACGGTGAGTTCGGCGTCGGGGTATTTTTGGCCGTCGAGCCACGCGAGAGACGACCATTTTTCGGCGTTGAGGACTTCTTCCTCGGAGGTGCGGATATTGTGCTTCTGCTCGGCCTGAGTGGTGTAGACGCCGCGGTGAAATTCGAGGTAGAGCTCGGCGTCCCAGGTGGGGATCGCGATTTGGCCGGAAACGGGAGTGGGGGGCTCGTAGCCTTTGGCAATGGACTGGTAATTCCAAGTCGGGCTCTCGGGAGCGATTTCCTTTTCGACGGTGGAGAAGAACGACTGCGCGGTGCCGAACTGATAGTTGGCCGTGACCGGAGGACCGCCGTTGGAGGCGATAGCGGTGGGGCCGGGGTCCATCCAGCGGACGCCTTCGTCGAGCATGGCGCGCGTGGGGCCGCCGCCGTGGTCGCCGATGCCATAGAGCTCGAGGAGTTCAGGCAAGCCGGGAGAGAACTGGCGGCCGTTCTTCAGGTCCTCAGAGAGGCGGACGGGATTGAGGTCGTTGTTGCCGTAGCCGTTGGGGAAATAGGTGAGCACCTTGGAGCCGTCGGGCGACTGCCACCAGAAGAGCTTGAAGGGGAGCTGGTTGGTGTCGTTCCAACTCATCTTCTGAGTGACGAAGTAATCGACGCCGCTCTTTTTGTAGATTTGGGGCAACTGCCAGTTGTAGCCGAAGGAGTCAGGGTTCCAGCCGATGCGCACGTCGACGCCGTAGGCTTGCTTGTACCAGCGTTTGCCGACGAGCAACTGGCGGACCAGAGATTCGCCGCTGGGCAGGTTGAGGTCGGGCTCGACCCACATGCCGCCGACGATTTCCCAGCGGCCCTCTTTGATGCGCTGCTTGATCTGGTCGTTGAGGTCGGGGTACTTGTCGGCCATCCACTCGTTGTAGGCCGCAGCGGATTGGGTATAGACGTAGTTGGGGTACTCATACATGAGTTGCAGCGCGGTGGAAAAGGTGCGGTGAACCACGTCCACGGTTTCGGTCCAGGGCCAGAGCCAGGCGGCGTCGATGTGCGAGTTGCCGTCGAGATGAAATGCAGCTTGCTGGAGCAGGGGACGGAGAGTTTCGAGCTGGGTTTGGGCGGATTTGAGGCTTGAGTCGAATTTGGGTTGATCGCGGGCGTCGAGCGCGGCGGTGTCGACCGCGTGGACGGCATTTTCGAGCGTGGTCATGGGAGAGGCGTCGGCGGGGGCGAGGCTGGGAACCAGCTCGGCGGCGCCAAGAATCTCTTCGCCGAGATCGACGGGATTGGGACGCGATTCTGGGAAGTCGATGGTCAAGGTGGCGCCGCGGAAGGTTTTCACGTCGACGGTGTGGAGCAGCTTGATGGCGACGACGACTTTGTCGCCGGGTTGGGCCTTATCGAAGAGGACGATGGGCTCGAGGTCTTCACCCATGGCCACGCGGCGGCCGTTGAAATAAAGGATCTGGGGCATGGGGCCGTTGGCGCCGGCATGGAACTGGAACCAGATGCGCGAGCCGGTGAGGTCGTAGCCGTTGAGGGTCGGGAGCACCTCATAGGTCTGGCGAAACCACACCGCTTCATTGGGAGCTTTGGCGCCGAGGGCAATGGGCTGCCAGTCGCTCTCGTCGAGGTTGATGTCTTCAGCATGCGGCACGTCGCCGGCGTGCATCTTCCACACGCCATCGGGCAGTTCGCGCAGACTCATGAGCCGCTCGACGACGGCGCGCGCATCAGGAGACAGAGTCGCCTCCGCGGAGGCAAACTGGCCGCGGCGTTGGGCCGTGGCGCGGGGAACAGAGATTCCGAAACCCAGCAGGAGAAGCAGGACGATGGGAAGGCCGCAATGCTGTTTGAAGGAGGCAATCATGGTGGTGGAACCCTCCGCAGCATTGTAGGCCATGGAGCCGGGCGAGCGAGGAAAATGGGGCGGGGTTTACGGGCGTTGCCGGGGGCTCACGGCGCGGACTGCGATGTGGGCGGGGGCGCGGTTTCTTCCAGATACTCGACGTAGCCGAGCAGGGCGCCCCAGTGGTAAAAGCGGTCGCTGGAGCGCACGTCGTCGCCGCTGCCGGTGATGGCGTTGTAGTTTTCGTGCACGTGGCCGTTTTGCGTCCACTCCTTGAGGAACAACGCGTAAGATTTTTCCGCGAACTGGCGGCGCACATCCGCGTCGGCGTAGTTGCGCAGACCGAGATAGACGAGGTAGTTCATGGGGCCCCAGATGCGGCCGCGCCAGTAGTTCTGATCGGGAAAGGCAGGATCGTCGCGGGCAATGGAGGGAATGATCCACTGGCCCCAAAATTCGCGGGGATTGAGCAGATGTTTTTGAATCATGGCCTGGGCCTGGGCCGGCGTGGCCGCGCGCGCCAGGAGCGGATAGAAGTTGGTGGGCGATAAACGGCGGCTGAACTGGCCGGTGTGGAGATCTTTGTTGAGAAAGGCGGCGTCGGGCTCGCTCCACAGAGTCGCCAGGCTGGTGCGGTAGCGGGTGGAACGCGCGCGGAGTTCCTTGGCCTCGTCCGGCTTCGCGATCACATCAGCAATCTCGGCGAGAGCGTCGCAGTCGGCGATGTAGAGGCTCATGAGGCCCACATCGGCAAATTCCAGCAGATGCGATTGCGGATCGTAGACCGTGTCATCGTACATGGGGCTGTTGTCGAGGCCAGATTCGAGGATGGCGCCCTGGCGGGCGCCGCGGGAGTGGTCGTCGAGATTGGCGGGATGGGTGTCGCCGTCGCTGCCCCAGGCCAAGTACCCCTGCGTCTGGCGATGCTCGTTCCACCAGCGATTCCAGCGCAGCAAAGGCGCAAAGGCGTCCTCAAGAAACCAGCGGTCGTGGAACTGGCGGTAAAGGCCGAGGACGGTGATGGCGCCGACGGGCGGCTCGGAGCGGTCGAAGCTTTTCCAACCGCCGGGGCGGGCGTAGTTGGGTACAAAGCCCTCCGGCGTCTCTTCACGCAAAATTTCAAGGGCGTTGGCGTAGGCGAGGTCGCGGTCGCCGATGGAGGCCAGCGTGGCGGCGAAGAAGGTATCCCAGTCGAAGAGCACCCAACCGCCCCAGTTCACGCTCCAGATACGGCTGACGGGAGAGATGATGCGTTCCTGATCGGGATCGTAGATAGTGTCCCAACCGATGGTGGTTTCGATGGCGTCGCGGATAGGCGCCGAATGGCCCGCGGAAGTGATGGACAGCTCGTAACTCTGGCGGCTGCGTTCAATGACGGCTTGAATTTCAGTGAGGGTGCGGCGGCGCCCGGAGGCAACGCCCACGGGGGCGGTGAAATCGACGGAAAAGTACGGCGCGGAGACGGGAGCGCCGGCGTAGTCGTTGGCTTGCGCGGGGCTTTGCGCCGGGGCGGAGGCCGGAGCGCAGGTGCAATAGATGGGCAAGGCGCCAGCAGCGCCTTGCGTCTCGATGAGGTCCGCGCGGCGAACGGTAGTGCCGGGGCGATTCCAGAGAAAGTCGACAGAGACGATGAAGGTGGGCGGCACGGCGGAGATTGGCGTGGAGGGCAGCGGCGTGGCCAGCAGAACCAGGTCGCCGGCGTCGTGCGCGCTCTGGATGCGCCAACGGTGGCCCTTCCACTCGATGCGCAGATCGGTGTAGCTGCCGTCCCACGCGTGCGGGCCGGGCAGCACCTGCTCGGCCCCGGGTTGCAGGCGGCCGATGAGCGCGTCGCGGAGGAACGCTTCTCCATCGAGGGTGCTGTTGTGCTGGAGGCCGACGTGAATGGCCAGGCCTTCGGGAAGAAAGACCTGTGTGGTGACGCTGTTCGTGTCCCACGTGTTCCAGCCCTGGGCGAGATGCTGTTGCAGGGCGCGGTAGTTGGCTGAGCGCGGCGGGGGGGCAGGTTGGGCCGGAGCCCGGCGCGAGGCTTCTGGCGGGAAGGAAAGCGGGGCGTTGCCCGCCTGCGGCTGCACGCCGCGGGCTCCGCCGGCAACGCAAAGCGAAACGGCGATGGATACGGCGGTGAGGGACTGCGGGGCGACGCGGCGCATCGAGATTTTCCTCGGAGAGAGTGAACGGATTCCCTGCCGCGAGATTGCGGCAATGCTGTCCACGATAAACGATGCGCGCGGGTTATTTCTTTGCGGCGGGATGACGCGGAGGGTCGCCGCGGAGGCGGACACGGAGGGTCCTCTAAAAGAGGGATGATTGGCACCACATTGTGGGATTAATCCCCATATTATGCCCCTAACCGGCTTTGGAAGTGTGCATCGCATCACATCGTTGGCCTCGGAGACGCGCTCACCATAAAGGACATGAAGGCATCGATGCTGGTATTGATGGCTCCATGCGCGCTGCTGCTAGGGGCGGCGCTGCAACTTCTGTTGGCGCGACTCTGCTCGGCCCGCGCGAAGGGAATTCTGGCTTTTCTGACCTGTCTACCGGCGGTGGCGGCGGTGGCTGGCTTGATGCCGCTGGTTCGCGGCGGGCAGGCTGTGGACCTGAAGCCGTTCGCGTGGGACGGACCGCTGGCGCTGGTGCTGCACGTGGACGCGCTGAGCGTGCTGTTCGCGTTCATGGGCGCGGCCATTGGCGGGCTGGTGCTGCTTTGCTCGATCGGCTACATGGCGCACGACCGGGCGGCGACGCGCTTCTACGCCACGATGCTGGTTTTCATTGGCGGCTTCATCGGCCTGGTGTATAGCGCGAACCTGTTGATCTTCTACCTCTGCTGGGAAGTCATCGGACTGTGCTCGTTCAGCCTGGTGGGGTTCTGGTACACGAATCGCGAGGCGGTGCGGGGCGCGCGGAAGGTGCTGCTGATGACGCACATCGCCGGATACGGGTTGCTGGCCGCGATTCTGGTGGTGTATCACCGCGCCGGCAGCGCGCTGTGGACCGACCCTGCAGTGGCGCATAGCGTGACGGGAGGCGTGTTTGCGTTGATGCTGGTGGCGCTGGCAGCAAAGAGCGTGCAGGCGCCGCTGCACACGTGGATTCCCGAAGCCATGGCCGCGCCGACGCCGGTGAGCGCGCTGCTGCACGCGGCCTGTTACGTCAAAGCCGGCGTTTACCTCTGCGCGCGCATGCACAGCTTCGGCGCCTGGCCGGCGGCGTGGGGCGAATCGGTGATGTGGGTGGGCACGGCGACCATGGCGGTGGGCGTGATGTACGCCATGGTGCAAACCGATTTGAAGCGCATGCTGGCTTACTCGACGGTGAGCCAGATCGGCTACATGATGATGGGCCTGGGCATCGGCACGCCGCTGGCGATCACGGCCGGGCTGCTGCACTGCCTGAATCACGGATTCTTCAAAGGCGGATTGTTTTTGACGGCGGGAAGCGTGCAGCACGCCACGGGCACGCGCGATATGAACCGGCTTGGCGGACTGGCTGGCCGGATGCCGCACACCACGCTCTCGTGGCTGGTCGGGGTGGGCAGCATGATGGGGATTCCGCTGATGAGCGGCTTCGCCAGCAAGTGGATGCTCTATGCCGCGGCGCTGCAGGCGGGATGGGCAGCGCCGGCGATGGTGGCGTGGGCGGCGAGCCTGGGCACGGTGTTCCTGGGCGCGAAGGCGACCAGCGCGGTATTTCTGGGGCCGGCGACGGAACAGACGGAGGGCGCGCATGAATCGCCGCCGTCGATGCTGTGGGGGATGGGACTGCTGGCCGCGGGCAGCATCATGTTGGGGGTGGCGCCGCAGTTGGCGGTGAACTTGCTCCTCAATCCCGTTCTGGGCGCATTGGGAATGGGCGCGGGCATCCACGTCACGTGGTTTGGGCTTTCAGCCGATGCGGGGAGTTTTTCGACGGCCGGCGGACTAGTGCTGGCGCTGGTTTCGCTGATTGTGGGCGGCGTGATTTACGCCATTGCGTATATGGCGAACCCGGTTCCCGCGACCGGCGGCGCCGCGCTGGCAGGAGCGGGTGGAGGGGTTTTCACCGGCGGCGAGCCGCTGGGCGATCAGGGCCGACTGACGGCCGGAGACTTTTCAGAGATCTTTCTCGAGCACTGGCACGGCTTCTTCCGCTGGTCGAATGTGGATCGCATGTATCTGGGGATTTGGAGCGGAGTGCGCGCGGCGGGGCGCGGGCTGGCAGTGGCCGTTGACTGGATGGAGCAGCAGGCCGCGTGGCTGGTAGTGGTGCTGGCGGCGGCGGTCCTGGCAGGGGCGCGCTGGCTCGCGTCGGGCGCGGCGCCGAAGGTGACGGCGGGCGCTTCCCTGCCGATTCCCGCGCTTTTGGCCGGCGCCTGTGGAGTGGCGGCGGCAGCGCTGATTTTGGCGGCCCTTGTAGCGGCTCCTTGGCGGCGGCTGGCGCTGCTGATGATTCTGGCGGGCGCTGCCGCGGTGGGCGGGATGGCGGCGGCCGATCCATGGCTGCGGCTGGGGCTGCTCGAATTGGGCGCGCTGCTCACGTTGCCCCTCGTGTGGCGAAGCGCCAGGTCACGCAACGCGAAGCTGGCCTATGTCGAGGTGGTCGCGATCTCAGCTTCGTCGCTTGCCTTGAGCGAACTGCTGATGCAGCAAGGACAGGCAGATTGGGCGCAGGTCTTGCTGATGACGAGCGTGTGCGTCAAGCTGGCCGCGCTTCCGTTTTTCTTCTGGCTGCTCAAGCTGGCCGATGAAGTTCCCGCACTGGTGCTCGGGCTCATCATCGCCGTCATCGATATGGCGGCGTTCGGCGAGTTGTACGTAATTGCGCAGGCAAATCCGGGTGCGTTTACGCCCGCGGGAATATGGCTGGGCATTGCCGCTGCGAGCTCTCTGGCCGCGGCGCTGCTGATGCTGGCGCAGCGCGGCCTCAAGCGGCTGCTGGCGCTCTCGACGGTGGAGGACGTCGGTTTTTTGTTATTAGGTTTGGCGTCGGCGCGGGCGCTCGGGGCGCAGGGCGCGTTGATCGCTGCGGCCACACATGCTTTGGCCAAAGCGCTGCTCTTCGTTTGCCTGAGCGGTCCCGAGGCCGCTGGAGAATTGAAGGGCGAGCCGTTGGCTCTGGCTGCGCGTTACCCGGTAAGCGCTTTCGGCTTCCTCTTCGGAATGCTGGCCATGCTCGGCGTGCCGTCGACGCTCGGGTTCATCGGGCGCTGGAGGCTTTATTCGACGGCGCTCGACATGAGCCCGTGGCTGCTCGCGATCTTCGTCCTGTCCTCGATTCTGGCGCTGATTGCATATACGCTCGCGCTTACGCACACCTGGTGGGGTCCTCCGCGGAAGAGCGAATCTCCGCCCGCGTTAGCGGGCGAAGAGCCGGCCGCGCTGCAGGCTACGATTGTGGCGCTGGTCACGCTGCTGGTTGCCGGCGGGCTTTGGCCGCACATGCTTGCCTTGTTGTTGGGGGTGCGGCCATGAACCTCTGGAAGCGATTGATCTGTACGTGCCGCCGCCGCAGCCCATGGTTGTTCCACATGAACTCCGGCAGTTGCAATGGATGCGACATCGAATTGGTGGCAGCGCTCTCGCCGCGCTACGACGCGGAGCAGTTGGGGGTGCGCCTGGAAGGCAGTCCGCGGCACGCCGATATTGTGTGCGTGACCGGGCCGGTGACGCGCAATGCCGTGAGCGCGATCAAGACAGTGTACGGACAGGTGTGTCATCCCAAAGCGGTGATCGCCATCGGGTCGTGCCCGGCGACGACGAACGTTTTCATCGACAGCCGCACCCTGGCGGGGCCGCTCGAAAAGCATATTCCCGTGGATGTCTTCGTGCCCGGTTGCCCGCCGCGGCCGGACGCCATCATCCAGGGCGTGGCGAAGGCGGCGGAAATTCTGGCCGAGCGCGGAATGAAACCACCGGACGCAGAAAGCGCGCCTGCCGTCGAGGAGGCGCAGCCATGAATCTGATGACGGCGCTCGCGCGCCTACTCATCTTTCCCGGATTGCTGTTCGCCGTGCCCGCGGCCTGGTTCTTCCTTTGGGTTGAACGCAAGGCGGTGGCGCTGATGCAGGAGCGTATCGGTCCGCCCTTTATGCAGCCGTTCTTCGACTTCGTCAAGCTGCTCGCCAAGAACACGCCGCCGCGGCGGGGTATAGGCGGAATGCTGATGCGGGCGTGGCCGCTGATTGCGGTTTCCGGCGCGGCGGGTGCGGTGGGCCTGTTGCCTGTGCTGCCTTCATCGGGCGGCTTCGAGGGCGACCTGATCCTGTTGCTGGCACTTTTGGAATTGCCGTCGATGTGCATCATCGCCGCGGGATTCTCCTCGCGCTCGATCTTCGGCGAGATCGGCTCGGCGCGTGAGGCGGCGCTGAGCGTTTCCTATAACATCGTCTTCCTGCTGGCTATCCTCTCCGTGGCGTCATCGCAGCACACCTTCCGGCTGGAGACGCTGGCGTCCATGCCGGACTCGCCGTTACGCTGGCTGGGAATTGTGGCGATTCTGGTGTGCCTGCCGGCCAAGCTGCACATCAATCCCTTCTCATTGCCCAATGCCGAACAGGAGATTTACGCCGGGCCGATGACCGAATATGCGGGGCCGGAACTGGCCATGTGGGAGTTGGCGCATGGGCTGGAGTGGGTTGCGGGCGCGGGCCTGGTGGCGACGCTGGTTGCCCCACACATCGGTAAAGGATGGCTGGCCGCCGCGCTCTTCATCGCGCTCTCGTTGGTCATGGTCCTGCTGCTGTCCACGCTGGCCGCGGCGACGGCGCGCCTGGCGATCGACACCACGGTGCGCTTCTACTGGCAGTGCACGCTGATCTTTGCGGTTTTAGCCATTTCGTCCGCGCTCTTCATGAGGTTCCGGTCATGAACATTCTCATCATGATGGCGAAGAATTTGTGGCGCGGCTACCAGACTTTGCGTTTTCCGGCGCGGCCGAAGGTCACGGCGCGCTTTCGTGGGCTGGTGGAGTTCGATCCCACGCTGTGCACCGGTTGCGCCGTCTGCCGGTTCCGCTGCACCGCGCGGGCCATTGAATACAAGGCCGGCAAAGGCGAATTCACGTGGAGCTACAATCCCGCCCAATGCACCTTTTGCGGACGCTGCGTGGAGGGCTGCGCGGAACATGCGCTCAAGGAAGGCCGCACGGAGCACGCTCTTAGTCAACAGGAGGCCTGTCCGCCGATTTATCTTTCCGCGGGGGCGCTGAAAAAGTCGTACAGCGTCGCTCGCCGGCCTCCGGCGCCGAGAGCATCGCCCGCCGCGGTTGCCGCAGTGAAGACGCCGAATCCCGCCACCGGAGGCGCGCAATGAACCTATCCGCTGCCAATTTGCCTGTAATCGAGCCGCCGGAGACGAGCGCGAAGACCCATGCGGGCAGTGCGCCGGAGAAGCCTCAACCTGCGGAGCCATGGACCAAACAAGGCGGAGTCTACTGGATGGATTGCGCCCAAGTGACGGTGCGCGAAGCAGCGCGCGCGATGAGGGACGTGGGCGCGCGCTTTGTGACCATCACCGCGTATCAATTGCCAGGCGATGGGGGATTTCGGATGGAATATCACTGGGATCTCGATGGACGTCTGCTCGGGTTTCGATTCCCGGTTATCGGCAATTCTATCCAGAGCATCTTCGACATTTGCGAGGCCGCGGACTGGATTGAGCGCGAAGTTCACGAAGGCTTTGCCATTGAATTTGCGGGACGCGAGTACGAGCCGCTCCTGCTGCGCGAAGGCGACAAGGCGGGCGTGAATCTGCGGGAGGAGGTCGCGCGATGAGCTATAAGATTCCCATGGGGCCTTACCACCCCGGACTGGAAGAACCCTACAAGCTGGAAATGATCTGCGAAGGTGAGACCGTCCAGGACGCGAAGCTCCACATTGGGTTCAACTTTCGCGGCATCGAACGGCTTGCGGAGACGCGCAATTACATCCAGGTAATCGCGTTGATGGAGCGCGTTTGCGGCATTTGCTCGAACATTCACACCCTCACGCTGTGCCAGGCGATGGAGCAGCTGACGGGCCTGGAGCCGGCGCCGCGCGCCAAATATATCCGCGTGGTGATGGCGGAGCTGGAGCGGCTGCATTCGCACGTGCTGTGGGCCGGTATTGCGTCCAAGCTCATGGGCTTCAAAACCATGTTCATGACTTGCTTCGCGTTGCGGGAAAAGGTGATGGATGTGCTGCAGGCGATCTCAGGCAATCGCGTGAACTACGCTATGAACCGCATTGGCGGCGTGAATCGCGACATCGCGGATCCGCGGGCGCTGGTCCCGATGGTGGACGACCTGGAGCGCGAAATGATGCGCACCATCATTCCTATTTTCACCACCAGCGCAACAGCGCGTTCGCGTTGCGCGGGCATCGGAATTCTGACCCACGAGAAAGCAGTTTCGTGCGGCGTGGTGGGGCCCACGGCGCGGGCTTCGGGAGTGGCGCAGGATCTACGCCGGGCCGCGCCCTATGCGGCTTATGAGGAGATGGAATTCGAGACGCCGACGGAGCAGGCCGGCGACGTGCGCGCGCGGCTATTCGTGCGCGCCCTGGAAATCATGGAAAGCTGCCGCATTCTTCGCCAGGCGCTGATCAAGATGCCGCCCGGGGAAATCGACGCCGGCGACAGCAAACTCGTCTTTGCGCCCGGCACGGCGATAAGCCGCGTGGAGGCGCCGCGCGGCGAGGTGATGTATTCGGTCTCCTGGAAAGAGAACTCGCGCAATCCGAGCCGCGTTCATGTACGCACGCCCACTTACGCCAATATGCCGGCGATTCGCTGGATGGTGCGCGGCGCGCGGCTGGCGGACACGCCGCTGATTCAGGCGTCGATCGATCCCTGTTACTCCTGCACCGACAGGTAGAACGACGGGATCGATGCAATGAGGCGGGCGCCGGACGCGTTGAGACGTTGAGCGATGGCCGGATAAGCGACCCGATTCTCCATCTCAATGAACGCGAGCGCAATTTTCGCAGATTGTTTGCCCTCTTGTGCTTCTCGCCGGCTGCGAACCGCAACATTCCTCTGTGGTTTGTGTTGATAACGAGGTTGGGCGCTCAGGTGAAATTCATTTTGATTCGTGTGAATTCACCCAGGAGGGATTTCCGCCATTCATCTAACCTTTACAGCGTTTCCTGCATACTAAGTCAGAGGAGGCAACGCTCGCGTGCGGAGAGAAACGATGCTTTCGATGCGCAAGGCATGGACTGCAGCATTTGCTCTCGTGGGGTTCGCGATTTTGGGCCAGGCGGCCTGCAGCGCGCAGGCGGCCTTATTGCTGGAGCAGCCCTACGGATTGTACGGCACCATCAATCCCACGGGCCACAACGCCATCTATCTCGCGCGGGTTTGCCCCGAAACGCCCGTCAAACTACGGCGTTGCAAGCCGGGGGAACTGGGCTCAGTGATCTCGCGCTATGAAGGAGTGGACGGCTACGACTGGGTCGACCTTCCGCTGATTCCCTACCTTTATTCGGTCGAAGACGCTTCGCAGGTTCCCGATCGCGTGAACCACGAACTCGTAACCCAATTGCGCAATCACTATCGCGAGACCCATTTTGACGGGCTGGGGCTAGATATCTCAGGGGGCAGTTATGTAAGGGACGGCTGGAGGCAACTGATTGGCGCCGCGTATGAGCGGCGGATCTACGCCTTCCGGTTCGAGACCACCCCGGAGCAGGATGACGCGCTCATTGCGGAATTAAATTCCCGTCCGAATCGATCGCACTTCCATATGCTTTACAGGAATTGCGCGGATTTTGCCCGCGTGGTGTTGGACAATTATTTTCCCCACAGCTTTCATCGCAGCATTTTTCCCGACGCCGGAGTGACGACGCCTAAACAGATTACTTACAAGCTGACACGCTATGCGCGGAAGCACCCCGAACTCGAACTGACGGTCTTTCAGATTCCGCAGGTTCCCGGCTATCGCATGAGCAGCCACTCGAACAAGGACATCGCCGAATCGTTTTCCACCACCGCCTACGCCTTGCCCATCACGCTCCTCAATCCTTATCTTTTCGGCGGGATTTTTGTGGATTACCTGGTGCGCGGGCGCTATCATTTGATTCCCAAGGATCCGCAGGTGGTGGAAGCGAGCGACCTATTCGTATTGACAGAATCGGGGGCTGCCAAGGAAAATCTCGCCAACGCCGGAACACAGGCCCCCGGCGCAGCTTCCGACGGCGGACCGGCGGAGACGCAGGCCGACGAGGGAGCAAATTCCGGCCTGAGAGAAATCAAGGCAGCACATGAGTAAGGCAAGCCCGCAGAATCTCAAGAATCACGTCCGGTTCGACCCGTCGTTTCACGCGGTTCTGTTTTCGGTTCTGGTTGCGAACCTGGCGGTCGCCATCTTCTACGTTGTGCGCCATCCACATTTTTTTACCGCGTGGCTGGTGCTGCTTTCGATCGTGGCGTTCATCCCGTTCACCAAGCTGCGCATGTATCCGTTGAAGGTGCAGGACCGCGTGATCCGGCTGGAGGAGAGGCTGCGGTTGCAGGCGCTGGCGCCGGCGGAGTGGCGCACGCAGATCTACCGGCTCAGCGAGGAGCAGCTCATCGCTCTGCGTTTTGCCGCCGACGACGAAGTGGTGGAATTGGCCAAACAGGCGCTTGAAGAGAGGCTGAACCGCAAGCAAATCAAAGAACGGATCAAGGAGTGGCGGCCCGACGAATGGCGGGTTTGAGGGGCCGCGCTTTGTCTGCAAGGATCACAGTGACCCTGCGATGCGCCGCGACAGCAGAGGGTTTGACCGGACGGGATTGAGGACGCGGAGGTTTTGCGTTCCTCCCAATCTTTGACGCCGACGCCGGCAGTTGCTTTCCTATGCCGCCGCGAGGCAAAGCCCGTTGGCGCAGGGCAATGTTGCGTTCGATGGGGTCCCGGTGAGGCCTGCGACGAGTCAAGCGCAGCCCGCGACGGATTGACTGCTTGTGAGCTGGGCGGGAAAGGTTTGAATTTCCAGTTCGATGCTGGCGATCTCTGCGCCGCAAGCCTGGTGTTGACTGCGGGTGCATTGGCAGAGCTCGGTGAAGCGGAGGTGGCCGTTTTGACTGAGCTCGAGGCCGGCGGCGATGAGCAGGCTGTAGATATCGACACAGGCGCGACGTTCGAACTCGAACAGGATGGTCAGCAGACCGGAGTCATTGGCGCTGCGGCTGAGCACCCATCCTCCGCAGCCGAGAATGGCGCCAGTGAGGGCCTGGATTAGGCGCTTAGGCTCCTCCATGGATACGGCCTTCACCTGCATCGCCCAGGGAATACTCGGCTCTTGACCCGCATGCTTTCCCGGCATGGCAGACCTCTCACCGCATATATCGGAGATGCGCGAAACGGGTTGACGAGTGTGCAGGAGTCGAACGGCGCGTGGACGGTTTTGAAACATGCGACCGCTGAAGCGGCGCAAACGCTTGATGATGTAGCTTGGGAGACAGGATGATCGTGGGTTCGGGCATTGATTTGGTGGAAGTCGCGCGCATCCAACACTCCATGGAGCGCTATGGGAGCCGCTTTCTCGACCGCGTGTACACCCAGGCGGAGCAGGAGAACTGCCGGCGAAAGCACAACGCCGCGGAAAGTTTTGCCGCGCGGTTTGCAGCCAAGGAGGCCGCGGCCAAGGCGCTGGGAACGGGAATCAGCCAAGGCGTGAGCTGGCTGGAGATCGAGGTCGTCCATGCTGCGGGGGGTAAACCGGAACTCCAGTTTCTAGGCCGGGCAAGGGAGCGGGCCACACGCCTGGGCGCCGTCCGATCCGTTGTATCCATTACACATACTTCGGCGCTGGCCATGGCCAGCGTGGTGCTGGAAGACGGGGGTTGAGGGCGCCGCTTCTGCTATTCTCAAAGCGTCTGCCACCTCAAGTTCAGCCAGAGGAGCGATGTGCCAAGCCGGAAAGAGATTCAGTGGTCGGAACTGAGAGTGGGTGCGCTGGCGTTGATCGCGGTGGCCGTCCTGATCGGGCTGATTTTTCTGATGTCCCGTTCTGCGGGCGGGCTATTCGCGGGTAAGATCGATCTGCGGGCATTCTTTGCGAACGCCGCCGGGGTCGAGGCCGGGGCGCCAGTCACGCTCGAGGGCGTGACGATCGGAAACGTGAAACGGATTCGCGTGAATCCCAGCCATAATCCCACCCCGGTGGAAGTGATCATGGAGGTGGGCTCGAATTCCCTGCCCGATCTGCACACCGATTCGACGGCTACGATCGCCCAGGCCGGGGTTCTCGGCAACAGCTACGTGGATATCGATTCAACCCGCGCGACCGGCCCCGAACCGGCGAACAACGCCGTGCTCTCGTCCGGCATTTCGCCCACCGTTCAGGAGCTGATTGGCTCGAGCCAGGTTTCGATCAAAGATCTGCAAAATCTGTTGGAACGGATGAACACGCTGGTGGCCACGCTGAATTCGAATCGCGGGATCGTCGGACAGCTCATCAACAATCCTCAATTGGCCAAGAAGATCGTCTCGATGACGAACAACCTGGAGGCGGTGACTAACAATCTCCGCTCAGGGAAGGGGACGGTGGGCAAGCTGATGACCGACGACACCCTGTACACGCGGGCGAACGAGACGGTGACCAAGCTGGATGACATCACGACGCAACTGGATGAGGGCCATGGCAGCATCGGCAAGCTGTTGCGTGACGATCAACTTTACAATAATCTGAATGCCACCGCCGCCAAAGCGAATCAATTGCTGGCCGAAATCAACTCCGGCCAAGGGGCGCTGGGAAAATTCGTCAGAGATCCGGCGTTCGCAAAGAAGCTCGATGATACGGTTACGCATTTGAACGACCTTTTGCAGAGCGTGAACGAGGGGCAGGGCACGCTGGGACAGCTGGCGAAGAACCGCACGCTATACGACAACACCAACCAGACGCTCGTACAAGCGCAACAACTTCTCCAGGCGATTCGGTCAGACCCGAAGAAATATCTCGTCATTCACTTAAAGATATTCTGAGCAAGCGCCGAACCGAATGCGCTTGCCGGGCGCAGGAGGGCGGCGATGTCGGTTCCGCGGAGCGTCCAACTCAGGGATCGATGGAGTTTGGCGGCGGTTTTCTGTCTGGCGAGCATAACGGCCGCCGGCCAGTCGCGGCCGGTGGTGTGCGAGGGTGGAGCAGGAAGCTTTCGAGCGACGACGGCGACGAAGGTAACGGTCTGGGTGGGAGCGAGACGAGCCGAGGGGTTCGCGGAACGCGCGTGCCAAGCGACGCTCTCCTGGAATGGGCGCGATCTGGTGGTTGAGCCCGCAGCGTGGGCGGTGGATGTGGATGCCATGGGCGTTGAATTGGGGCTTGGCGCGCCGACGCTTGCCCTGCAGGTGAGGGCGACGGACCACGATGCGGAGATGAAGTACGAGATTTACTCGCTCGCCAAACCGCCGGCGCGGCTGCGCGAAATTACGGGCGGTGACTGGTACGCGGCGGCTGACACGGATTTGGACGGCCGGGTGGAAATCTGGACTGATGACGCCTCCGCGGTGGACGGTTTGGAAGGCATCCCGCTGGGCGATTTCGATCACCCTCCGACGGTGGTGCTGCGGTTTGAAAACAAGCGGCTGATCGATGTGGGGGCCGAGTTTCAGAGCGCCTACGACGGGCAGATTGCGGCTTTGCGGGCGCAACTCGAGCCGGGACAACTGAGCGCATTCAAAAACAGCGATGGAAAGCTGCCGGATGTTTCTACGCGTCCGATTGCCGAAGCCCATCAACTGGTGGAGACGAAAATCAAGGTTCTGGAAATCGTGTGGGGTTATTTGTATAGCGGGCGCGAAGAAGAGGCATGGAGGACTCTGGCCGGGCTTTGGCCAACGGCGGATTACGCGCGGATTCGCGCCGCGATCGCCGCTGCGCAAGCGCGCGGCATTCGCCGCGAGGTCGACGGCGTCACCGACGGGAAAAGGCCGCGGTGGGCGGGGCATGAGCAGGTTTACGGACAGGGCGCCAACATCGCGCTGCTGGGTGGCGGTTCGAGAAGGGCGGGCCCTTTTTCTATGAGTTCGGCGACGGCCGAAAACCTGGATTCTGCCTTCGAGAAACCGCCTTCGGCAATTCTGCTCTCGCGTCCCGAGACGGATCAGACTCCGCAAGCCGCTTCAGGGGCTCAGACGCTGCTCGAACTGGTGATCGATGAGGCTGGTAAGGTGCGGTCGGCTAAGCCGGCCGGTCCAGCCGGAACGCCAGTCGATCAAGCGCTGCTCGACGCGTCGGCGGGATGGAAATTTATTCCGGCTTACAAAAACGGCCGGCCGGTGGCTTCGCGGATGCAGTTTTCTGTGTGGTCTGAGAAGTGAGAAGCGGCGCCCCTCGAATCCGGCGATCAAGCAGGTTGCCGCAGTGACCGTTGCTGGTTGACTTTCGGGCCTCTGAAGATGGACCAGAACTCGATGAAGGCCTTGAGGCGGACCACCTGAAAATAATCGCTGGCCACGCAATAAAAGATGGTCGACGCCGCGATCGCCATGCGGACGGCGCCGCTTCCTAATTCGTCAGAAAAGGGCACGGGAACCGCGGAAAAGACCATGGCGAGGACAATGATGGCCATTTTGACCACACCCATGGTGAAGTTGATTTCCGCCAGCTTGCTGGTGAACGGTTTGCCGAGTTGAAGGGTTTCGCGGAGGGCGGAGAGTGCGGGACGGCGCTCAAGCAAGACGAGGAGCGGCGCGATGGATAAAGCCCAACTGATAAGCGCCCAGGCGGTAAAGAAGCCAAGAGAAAGAAGGATGGCCCAGATGGAGAAGCCGAGCAGGTCGGGCTCGCCCTGCGTGGAGATGTGCGCTGCGGCCGTCCACGCCAAGGAGAGCCACCATAGCCAGAAGGTGAAGGCGAGCAACGCCAGCCAGGCGGCCTGCAAAGCAATCATGGCTACCGGCCGGAAGGCAATGCGCGGTGAGCGATCGCGTTCCATGTGCATGAGCACCAAGTTGCGGCCTATGCCGGAAACCACGGCCCAGGTGAGAGCGGAGACGGGCAGGAACCAGCGCAGAACCGCGACGACATGCGGCTGGTAATAAGTCCACACATCGGCAAGCTGGACCACAGCCATCCAGGGGTTGGTGGAGTTGATGGCGCCATAGCCTGAAGCGGAAAGCGGATAGACGGCGAGGATGCGCTGCCACTCATGCCAGCCAACGCAAAGGAGAGGGATGCCGAGGAGCCAGCGCCAGCCGATTTCAAGCAGACTGAGCGAGGGGCGCTTCATGATCGAGCCCATGTGCTCGACGAGGAGTTGGGTTCCGCGCACCGGCGCGTGGCGAGGGACGGGCGCCAGAGATTCAGCGATCACTTTACCACCAGACTGATGGCCCTGCCGGGCACAACGATCACTTTGGCCACCGTTTTGCCGGCCACGCGCAACTGGACCTTGCGATCGGTCAGAGCAGCGGCCTCGATTGATTTGGAGTCGGCGCCGGCGGCAACGCGGACGACCGTCACCAGCTTACCGTTGATTTGCACGGGTATTTCGACTTCTTCTTCCTTCGCGAGCCCGGGATCGCTTTTCGGCCAGGGCGCGCGCAGAATGGCGCCTTCTCCACCGAGATCTTCCCACAGTTCTGCGGCGAGATAGGGCGCGAACGGCGCCAGCAGCAGGACGAGGGTGCGCAGAAGCTCGGCGACCACGGGAGCGGGAACTTCGCCCGAGGCCAGCTCTGCATCGGCGGCCTGGAGTTCGTTCACCAGCTCCATGATGGCCGCGACACAGGTGTTGAAGTGCCAGCGGCCCTCGAAGTCGAGGGTGATGCGGGCGATGGTCTGGTGGAGCTTGCGGAGGAGGGTGGCCGTGGTTGGCGATGCTTGGGTTTCCCGTGCGGCGGGCGCATTCGATTTGGCAACGCAGGAATATTTCGTCACCAGGCGGTACACGCGGCCGAGGAAGCGGCTGACGCCGGCAACCCCGTCCTCCTGCCAGTCGAGGTCGCGGTCGGGCGGGGCAGCGAAGAGAGCGTACATGCGGGTGGCGTCGGCGCCGTAGCGGGCCACCATGTCGTCAGGCGAAACCACATTGCCTTTGGATTTCGACATCTTGGCGCCGTCTTTGATCACCATGCCCTGGGTGAAGAGGCGGCGCGCCGGTTCGTCGTTGGCGACCAGGTCTAGATCGCGCATCACCTTGGTCCAAAAGCGCGAGTAGATGAGATGCAGGATGGCGTGCTCGACGCCGCCGATGTACTGGTCGATGGGGAACCAGTGTTGCGCCTTCGCGGAGTCGAAGGGCGCGTGGTCGTTTTGCGCGTCAGTGTAGCGATAGAAGTACCAGCTCGAATCGACGAAAGTGTCCATGGTGTCGGTTTCGCGGCGGGCAGGCTCACCGCACTTAGGGCACTTGACGTGGACAAATTCGGGCACGCGGCCGAGGGGCGAACCGCCCTGCTGCGTGATCTCGATGTTTTCAGGCAGGACCACGGGCAACTGGTCGTCGGGAACCGGAACCAGGCCGTCGCGGTCGCAATGGATCATGGGGATGGGCGTGCCCCAGTAACGCTGACGGCTGACGCCCCAATCCTTGAGGCGGTAGGTGATTTTCGCCTCTCCAAACGCGCCGCTCGCCGCAACTTCCTGAAGACGCTTTTGGGCTTCGGCGCAGCGCAGGCCGCTGTATTCGCCTGAGTTGACGAGTACGCCGTCTTCGGAGGTGAAGGGCAGCTCGGGTTCTTCCGCGTTGGGATCGGCGGGGGCGATGACGCGGCGAATGGGCAGCGCATATTTCTTCGCGAATTCGAAATCGCGCTCGTCGTGCGCGGGCACGCTCATGATGGCGCCGGTCCCGTAGTCCATGAGGACGTAGTTGGCGATCCAGATGGGCAGGAGCTCGTTGTTGAAGGGATTGACGGCAAAATGGCCGGTGGGGACGCCGTGTTTGTCGATGGCGGTGAGGTCGCCGGAGGCGCGAGCTTTCTTCTGCTCCGCGATCAGTTCATCGACTTGGACGCGGAGACCATGGTCGGCGGAGGCGAGGGTGCCGACCATGGGATGCTCGGGAGCAAGTTGGACGCTGGTGGCGCCGAAGATGGTGTCGATGCGGGTGGTGAAAACGCGGATGATCTGGTGCGTCTGGCTGGCGGCGGGTTTGGCTTCGCCAGACTGTTCTACGAGCAGGTCGTGCATGCTGCGCTCGAAGCGGAAGTCGACTTCCGCGCCTTGGCTGCGGCCGATCCAGTTGCGCTGCATGGTGCGCACTTTTTCCGGCCAGCCGTCGAGCTTATCGAGCCCATCGAGGAGTTCCTGGGCGTAAGCGGTGGTGCGCAGGAACCACTGCTCGAGATCGCGCTGCTCAACGCGGGTTTCCTCGTGGCGCCAGCAGCAGCCGTCGATAACCTGCTCATTGGCCAACACCGTAGCGCAGTCGGGGCACCAGTTCACCTTGCTCTGCTTGCGGTAGGCCAGGTCTTTCTCCAGCATGCGGAGGAAGAACCACTGGTTCCAGCGGTAGTATTCGGGCAGGCAGGTGGTGATCTCCGTGGCCCAGTCGTAGCCCAGGCCGAGGCGGAGCATCTGGCGCTTCATGGCGGCGATATTGCCGAGGGTCCACTGGCGCGGAGGGGTATTGTTTTTGAGGGCGGCGTTCTCGGCGGGCAGCCCGAAGGCGTCCCAGCCCATGGGATGAAGGACGTTGTAGCCGCGCATCCACATATGGCGGGCGAGAGCATCGCCGATGGCGTAGTTGCGCACATGGCCCATGTGGAGCTGCCCGCTGGGATAGGGGAGCATTTCGAGTAAGTAATACTTGGGCTTGCCGCTGGCGGGCGGATCGGCGGCGTAGAGATGCGGGTCTGCGGCCCAGCGCGCCTGCCATTTGGGCTCGATGGCCGCGGGATCGTAACGCTGGTCCTTGTCGTCCGCCATTCTTTTCAGTGTAACCGCGGGCAGTCCCGAGGGCAGGGGTGGACCCGGTTCGAAGGGCGCGTCTCCCCTCGCCAGATGTGGTTCCTCTTTCACCCCCTGTACGCCCACCACGGCTGTTTCAGGCAAGTTGCGTGTTTTGAATTGTCCCGCGTTCGCGCCCATCGTGGTACACTGAGGCGCTTAACAACGGGTCGGGTTGTCGAAGGTCCGCCTCAACCTCGCCGGGCGCGTGTCCGGGAGGGGTATGCGCGCATCGTCCACGCCCAGTCCAGCAGGCCGAGAACGCGAAAGGAGGCAATGCCATGTACTACGCTCAGATGTTCGAATACGGATCTGACCAAGCTCATGCCGGCATCACCGGCATCGCCGGCTGCCTGGGCGCGGTCTTCGCCGCGCCCAACCGTCTCTACGCTGTCCACATCCCCCCCAATGACGCAACCGTCAATCGCATCGGGGCCGACGCATTCGTCGCCATGGTCCAGGGCGGCGAAGGCGCCCTCCACCCCGCCGGATCTCTCCACGTCTTCGTCAACGGAAATCTTCGGCCCACTGTCGACGACGAGACCCGGCATATTTTCGACGCCCTGGGCGCTCCTGCAACAACACGCATCTACAGGTTGTTCGCCGGCCTCACCCCGCCCGTCGGCAGCGTCAATCCCCTCTCGGCCACCATCAGGGTGGAGTGGATCGCCGGGGCCCTCCAACTCGGCTACAAGCACGTTCCCGACGACCAGTTGATTCAAGGAGGCAATGCCCGGACCGGCCGCTACCGCGGCAGCTTGGAGGACAACCCCAAGCGTCCCAGCAACGGGGAACTGGCCGCCGGCTGGAACCAGATGACCAATCCCAACTGCTTTATCGTCCGCGTCCACTAAGCCGCCGCGGCGCTTTCACTTCTTCTCTCGTCCTGTCCGCCACGCGAATCGATCGCGAGGGCCGGATATGCTTCGACGTACTCCTCGCCGTTGCAGCCAAAGGTTGTCTGGGCGCTTGCCGAAGTGTTGGCGCGGCTGAAACTGTGTCCTGAATGCAAAGCTTCAGTCGCTTGAAGTTTTCTTCCGCAGCCTGCAAAGCGGTTCGAATTCTGGGCTTGGATTCAGGGGCCTCAAGGCCCCTGCTCCGTTCTCTACTTGTAAAGCTCGGGGATGAAGGTCTGCTCCTGGATAGGCGGCCGAACGTATTTGGATTTGCCGAGAGCCGGCAGCTTGAGCGGCTCGGGCGTGAGGTCGCGATAGGGGATCATGGAGAGCAGGTGTTGAATCACGTTGAGGCGGGCGCACTTTTTGTTTTCGGCGTTGACCACGTACCAGGGCGACTGTCGGGTGTCGGTGACGGCGAACATTTCATCCTTGGCGCGGGAGTAGTCGGCCCAGTGCTTGCGCGATTCGAGATCCATGGGACTCAGCTTCCAGCGCTTGGTGGGCGTATCCATGCGCTCCTGGAAGCGGCGCTCCTGCTCCTCGTCGCTGACCGAAAACCAATATTTAATGAGGATGATGCCGGAGCGGATTAACATGCGCTCGAACTCCGGGCAGCTCTGCAGGAAATCCGTGTACTCGGCCTGGGTGCAGAAGCCCATCACCCGCTCGACCCCGGCGCGGTTGTACCAACTGCGGTCGAAGAGCACCATTTCGCCCGCCGCGGGCAGGTGGGCGACGTAGCGCTGGAAATACCATTGGGTCTTCTCGCGCTCCGTGGGGGTGCCCAAGGCGACGACGCGGCAGATGCGAGGATTGAGCGACTCAGTAACGCGCTTGATCGCTCCGCCCTTGCCGGCGGCGTCGCGGCCTTCGAACAGGACGACGACGCGGAGACCCTTATGGCGAATCCACTCCTGCAGTTTGACCAGTTCAATCTGGAGGCGGCGCAACTCGCGCTGGTAATGGCAGTCTTTGCCCAGACGGAGGGGAACGGCGGAGGGTTGGGCGTATTGTTTTCCGTTGGCCTCTTCGGCACGGACCTTCGCGGCGTTTTCGTTCTCGTGCTTGTGGTTATGACCGTTTCGATGATGCTTATGGTTCTGTTTTTCCGCCATATCTTCTTCTCCGGGCGCTTGGGCTCGAGAACTTTTGCGGCCCCAATATCCCGTTCAGACTGAACGGGATGAGGGTACCCCAAATGGCGGCGCCAGGCAAGTCGGAGGGGGCAAGAGTCAGGGATCAGGGGTCTGGGATCAGGAGTAAGTCAGTGAACGAGGGAACAAGGAAATCAGGGAACAAAGGAATAAGGGAACAAGGGAACGAAAGAGAGGGGACAAGGAGGTACCGGAAAAAGTGTGAGTATATGGCTGATTGCGAGGCCCGTCCGAGCGGTTCCGGAGTCCTGCCCGGATTCCCTCTCATCTATAATGGTTGAGTCGCCTCGAGCGAACATTGCGCATTCGCAGGCCTGGATCCGTGAAATTACCCGGAGTGCCGGGCCTGTTCCGCGTAGAGAGTTGAAGGTCTGATTCCAACCCCATGATTCGTTTTCTGCAAACGGATAACCGCCTGACCAAGGCGCTTCTTGTGATTGTGATCGCCGTTGCCTCGGTCGGCATGGTAGTGTACCTGATTCCAGGACTGGCGGGGCTGGGTGCGCCGGGGGCCGACGAGTACGCGATTGTGTACCCCCATTGGTACAGCCGCTTTCTTTCCACGGGCGACCCCGTCAGCCAGCAGCGCGTGGAGCAGGTGGCGCGCCAGCAGTTGCAGCAGCAGGGACCGCAATATGCCGACAACCAGATGCTGCTGAACTTCTTCGAGCAGCGGGTGGGCCAGCAACTAGTGCAGCAGCAAGTGCTGCTGGAAGAGGCCAAGAAGCTGGGGATTACGGCGTCGGACGACGATGTGCGCCAGTACCTGCGCACCGGGCCGACGGGGCAGGTGCTTTTTCCGGACGGGAAATTTATCGGCGAGCAGCAGTACGCCGAGCTGGTGAACGATCGGCTGAACATGTCGGTTCCGGACTTTGAAAAGGGGATCAAGGACGACATCATCTTGCGGCGTCTGCAGGCGCTGATCACCGCCGGAGTGACGGTGAGCCCGCAGGAAGTGCGCGACAGCTATCGCAAGAAAAACATCAAGATCAAGTTCGACTATGCGGTGGTTTCAGGCAACGACCTGAGCAAGACGATCAACCCCACCGACGCGCAACTGGAGGCGTTCTTTAAGCTGAACGCCGCGCGGTACGCGAAGGCCGTGCCGGAAGAGCGCACGATCACCTATTTCTCATTTGCGGCGAACCAGGTTCCGGGAGGCGTCACCCAGCCGACGCAGCAGCAGATCGAAGATTATTACAATGCGCACCTGGCCGATTATCAAACTCCGGAAGAGGTGCAGTCGCGACATATTCTGATCAGCGTGGCGGCGGGGGCCGACGCCAAGATTGACGCCGCAGCCAAGGCCAAGGCGGAGATGGTGCTCAAGCAACTGCAGGCCGGGGGAAACTGGAAGGAGCTGGCGAAGAAATACTCCGATGATCCGGGCAGCAAAGACAACGGCGGCGAACTGGGCTTTGTCCAACGCGGCCGGATGGTGCCGGAGTTCGACAACGCCATCTTTACGCAGAAAATAGGCCAAATTGCGATTGTGAAGAGCCAATTCGGCTACCACGTGGTGCAGGTGGAGGAGCGCAAACCGGCCGCCACCCAGTCGCTGAACCAGGTGCTGCCTACGATACAGGCGACGCTGATCCGCGACCAGTCCCAGCAGGCGCAGCAGAACTACGCGCAGACGCTGACTTCCGAGGCGATCAAGGACGGGCTGGCGAAGACAGCGGCGGCGCATCAATTGCAGGTGGCGACGACGCCGCCGGTGGCGCAGCAGGGCGTGATTGCGGCGCTGCCCGACAGCACCCAGATCCTGTCGAAGGCGTTCACGATGCAACCGGGCGCGCCGCCGGAATATGCGCAGGACGGCGAAGGATACGCCGTTTTTCAGGTGACGGGCATTGTGCCAGCGCATGCGCCGACCTTCGCGGAGTGGAAATCGCACGTAGTGGACGATTATCGCCAGGAGCACCTGCCGGCGCTGCTCAACCAGAAGACCCAGGAGCTTGCCGACAAGGCAAAAGCCATGAGCGATCTGGCGAAGGCGGCCAAGGCGGAAGGCGCGACGGTGAAAACCAGCGACTTGGTGGGCCAGACCGGGCAGGTTCCGGACCTGGGGTCGGTGGGCGATGTGGCGCCGCAGCTCTTCGACATGAGCGTGGGCGCGATCAGCGGGCCCATCGACACGCAGCAGAACGGCGTGGTGGCGAAGCTGGTGGATAAGCAGGAGCCCACGGCGGCCGAGGTGGACCAGAACTTCGACCAGACACGCGACCAAATTCTGTCGCAGCGGCGGGAGCAGGCGTTCAGCGTGTTCCTCAGCAACGTGTGGGACAACTACCGGCAGCACGGGCTGATCCGCATGAACGCCAAGCCGCAGGGCCAGCCGGGACAGCAGGCGCCGGGGATGTGAGACCCGGCTTCGGCGCGTGGAAAAACAGCTAATTTACGGCGGTTCTCCAATTCCCGTGGAGTTTTGAGGGGCGTGCCAGGTGGCGTTTTCTTGGGAAAAACGCCACTCAACGTTCGAGGTTCTGCTCTACACCAATTGGAGAACCGCTATAGCGCAACACCCCCTATCCCCCACCCCCCGGGGTGTTTTCTGTAAGTTCCTCATAATTCGTGGGTTACGGAAGGGAATCTGCCGCAACTCGCTGATTCCAGAAAACTTGCTTCAAAGATCCTGAAAGCGAGAGAGTTATGGCCCGGCAGCTACGCCGGGCCGGAGATCGGCCCCCTTGGGGTGGATTCTCAAGAGCAAGTTTAGCCGAACACGGGAAATTACCGGCACATTTGCGATTCTTTTAAGCCATTGAATCGGTGATGTTTACGGGAGGCGAGCAAGAAGTGGGGCTTGACAGGCGGTGGGATCGACCGCCGTGGTGGGACCGTTGAGGGTATTGGCGGGGAAACATGCGCCTCCGGCCCATTGGCGATCGCCGCCCTGCAGAGCGAGCAACCTGGCTCCCCAGCCCTCCGTGGCCGTGCGGGCGCGTTCGGCGGCGACGGCCTCGGGCGGCGCATGGACGAAATCGCGCAGAACCTGCCAGCGAATCGCGGGATCGGCATCCAGAAGCCAATGGAGGACGTTCATGCCCCCCAAGTTACCATGCGCACTGGGCAAGGTTCGTGTGAGGGCGGCGGGCCGGGATGCGCGGTGGGGGCGGGCTCGGAAAGCGGAGCCGGCTCCCGAAGAGTAATATTCGTGGGGTTGAGGCTCTTCAGCTTTTGGGACCTCAAAATCCAGTTCCGAGCTGGATGCCCCAGCTCTGTTTCGGAGGAAATTGCGAGAGATGGAAGAGACGGGGAAGCAGGACGATCCACTACGCGAAATCAAAGATCGACTGGCAGAGCTAAACCAAAAGTCTTATTACCTGCTTGTTGCCTTGAGTTTTCTCTTTGTCCTCAGTGGAAGATCGAACAATGGAGACTGGCAGCACGATTTGCCGATAAAGGTGGCTTTGACGTTCACTACTTTTGCCGCGGTGATTCCGCTTCAGGATTTTGTCCCCAAGGAGATTAACTGCCTCCAACTCATACGCTGGTTCAAGGTGGTCGTTCTGATTCTGGCGTCAGCCTTTACTCTCTATTGGCTCTGGACCTCGTTTTGATTCAACGCGTAACCCAGCCCTGACAGCTAACGTTCCATCAGCAGAGGGGCTCGCCCAGGCCCAGACCAAACTTAGAGTCTCCACTATTCCGGGGTGTATAGCGTGAAAACCCAATTCCACGCCACCGTCATTGAGTTTCCTTGACCTCATCGCATGCCCATTGGGTTCCCAGATTGCAACCCTTAACGAAGAGCTCTCTTGCTTGCGCTGCATTCTTCTCAACGCCGAGACCGAGTTTGTAGCTGTTTGCGAGTTCGGTGCAGCCGTCGCCGTTATTTGCATCACATGACCTCGCATAGAATCCGGCCGCCTTCGCGTGATCCTGCACGGTGCCCTCGCCCTTCCAATATAGATCGCCTAAATATCGGCAACCTTCCGCACTTCGCGCATCGCACGCATTGGTGAAAAGCGTGATCTTCCTTGGCAGGTATTTCTCGTCGATGTGGGGACTTCCAATTTGCTCCTGGCCGTCATACAGATCCTCGAGATGTGAGCAACCGTCGGCAGAGCCGCTGTCGCAGGAGTCAGAGTAGAGATTTACGGTGCGTTGGTACAGGGCCTTGGCGCGAGAACTGTCGCCCGGTACGCCCAGCGCGATGTCATACATAAATCCAAGTACTTCACAAGTATAGCCGTAACCGTTTTTGCAAGATCGGTCCAGGAGGGGCGCCGCCTCCAGGTATTTGCCGTCGGTGTAGAGATTAAGCGCCTGTCGTCTGGTCGCATCGGCACTCAGTTTGGGGGTCGAAATCTTGGAACTCTCCCCGTGCTTAGGCTTCGTGGACGGCTTTACGTCTGCGACCGTTGACCGTGTGGGCGGGTTAGCGAAATCCCCATTTAGGTTTGTCTCTGTACTGGCGCTGGGGTAAACAGGTGCGTGGCTCGTCGGCGAGCCATGTCGGGAGCTTGGGCTTGCCTGCATGGCGGTATAAATAACCTCGCCGACCGCGACGACAATAGCGAGAGTGGTCACGATGCCCTTCGCAAGCTCGCCGTAAGCTTTCCTGCTCTGCCAGAACCAAGCGAGCCCAGCCCAGCCGGCGGACTCAATCAGGAGGATTGGAACCACGCCCTCAGTGATCGAAACCGTCAGGCAAATTGCAGAAAATGCCGCGAAGACGACGGTTCCGGCTTTGACGGCGGAGATAGTCGCTCCAGCGGTCCCGGAAACCGCACGCTCCCCTTGGGTCGTCTCAGCCGACTGGGTCGTCGGAGCCGCCTCGCTGAAGTGGGCCAGTGAGCGCATCGCATTCGTCGGCCTTCCGCATTGGGGGCAGAAATTAAAATCGATCCCGCTTTCCTTGCCGCAAGCAGTGCAGACCATCTTGGAGATCCCCAGGAGTTCGCCGTCAGTTTAGCACTCTCAAGATCAAACGAAGATCCATTTTGGGTTCGGATATCGCAAGAACTTTGCGACGTCGCCGGGGGCGCAGGTGGTATACTCCCGCGCATGAAAATTCCAAAGGCAATCAACAATGCAATCGCAATCAAAATGGCGGCTCTTGAAGAAGTTTCAGCTCATATTCGGCCGGGGGCTTATGAGCCTTGGGGCGAGGTCAAGTGCGGGTGCGGGGAATTGTTCGGGATTTATGGGAGTGTTCATTTCAGCAAGCGCAACACGGAGCGACAGTATGCCAGTGATCTTGAGGATTATCTAAAGGGCGAGGATGTCAGAGGACAGGGGCATAGGGAGGTTTATGACTTGCACTTCCTGGATGTCGTTGTCGATTACAAGACTGAGCTGTAAGGCCGAGATTTGGGCCACCGAACAGCGTTCACTGATGAGCCGGTTTCTGTAGACACCCGCAGTCGAGAAGAAGGGGCATCCCTCCGAGGCTCGAGTTGTGCAGAACGCGCTTTTGTAATTGCATGGGCGAGAGCCAGCGACACGGCTAGATATCTGTGGCCGCGTGAATTTGCGCCTCCCACCCTTGCGGCAAAAGCAAAGACGCCGTGCCCAGAGGGCTCCCAGATGGGGCATCCGCATTGGCGCCAAAACAAGGGGCCGGAGACCTTGATCTGGTTGCGTCAATGCCTTCATGGCGACCGGAGAACATCCTTCAGGGGCTATGATTTCTGCAGAACAAATGTCCTCTTGCGATAGAGAAAGGCAGCCGCAGATCCTTCCCCTTCTCTGCGCTCAGGGTCAGGATGACAGGACATTCCTTTTACGGCCTTCAATAAAGCCCGGACTTTTTTTCTTGCGCTTGCGGCACGGCTGAAAGCCGTGCCCTGATACAGAGCTCAGTTTGGCTTGCGGCACGGCTTCTCCATGGCGGGATTGGAAATCGACTCTGGTCCATAGTGCGAAACTAACCTGAGTAAGCAAGATGGATAATTGCGCTCCCCTCGTGACAACCAGAAGCCAAAGGATGATTTTGAAGAACGCATCGATGAGACAGGCGTGCTGTTGGTGTGCTCTGGCGCTGTGCCTGTTGGTTGCGGGCGCGCTGAAGGCGCAGACGCCGGACCCAACGCCGCTCCATGCCCCACAACCGGGAGTTCGGCCTCCACTGAGTCCTTTTCCGAGGTTTGAAGACTGGAGCTTTCTACGCGATCCGTCCTTACGAGTCGAGGCGTACGACCGATTGAAATTCATTCCGCTGAACGATTCCGGAACAAACTACCTGACCCTGGGGCTTGAGGATCGCACGGAGTTTCAGTATCTCAACAACAATGACTGGGGCGCCGGGCCGCAGAATGTGACTGGCGATGTTGTGGAACGACTGATGCCCGATATCGACCTGCGCCTGGGAAATCATGCGCGCGTGTTTCTGACTTTGGCGTTCGATGAGTTCACGGGCAAATATCCGCTACCGGGAATCGATAAGGACATTGCCGATGGACATGAGGGTTTTGTCGAGTTCGGGAGCAATCTGCACAATCCACACCCCGGTTGGGATGTAGCGGTCGGGCGCCAGGAGGTCGTGCTGGGAACGGGACGCCTTGTGGATGACAACGAGGGAGTGAATGTACGAAGCGCGTTCGATGGCGTGCGTGCAGGCTACGACAAGCCGAGGGGGCGCATCGATGTGATCGCCGTCAAGCCGGTAGAGATCAACACAGGCGCCTGGGACGACGCGCCTGACCCGGGGGTTACTTTGTGGGGCGTGTACGCGTCGAATCTGCGCTGGAGCCCGCGGTTCCTGTCCGATGCCTACTTTCTCGATTACGATGCGAAGTCGTCGATGTACGGCGACCAATCCGGGCGCGAGCAGCGGCGCATGATTGCAGGGCGCTATTTCAATCGTCTGCCGGGCGAGCCGCCGAGGGCGGGTTTTGATTATAACGTTGAGACTGTTTTCCAGTGGGGCTCATTCGGGACTCGCTCGATCCGTGCATGGGGGGCTGAAGCCAATATCGGGTGGACGCCTCCCGGCGAGGTGTGGCGGGCGCGTTTCGGTTTGCAGGCCGACGCCCTCAGCGGGGACAATGGCACGCCGAACCGGCTAGGGACATTTAACGCGCTGTTTCCGCGAGGCGCTTATTTCGGGCCGAAGTTCGCGCTGATTGGGCCGGCAAATCTACTGGATGTTCAGCCACATTTTTGGTTCCACCCCTTGGAGAATGTGACCGGAGATCTGTGTTGGATCTGGTTCTGGCGCGAGAGCACAAACGATGCGCTCTATAGCTTCGAAAACGTGCCCCTACGGCCGGCGAATCCCAGGGACGCGCGCTTTGCCGGCAGCCAACCCAATCTGGAGATTCGCTGGGCGATCAGCGAGCACTTCCTGGCAGCTTTGAATCTCGCCGGTTTCGTGACGGGGACCTTCCTGCGGCAATCCCCTCCGTCGAAAGATATTGGGTTCGTCAATATTGGTCTTACGTATAGGTTTTGATGGTTTCGGTCATTCGGCGCTTGGGGCGCGAGGCTCTGGCGGGAGCGACGGGCGTGAACCCGAGGCAGGGCGAACCGGCGGGGCTGCTTCTGCATCGATAATGGCAGCATGGAGTTCAAGCGCAGTTCGGGTGTGTTGCTGCACATCAGTTCTCTGCCCTCGCGTGGCGGCATCGGCGACCTGGGACCGGCCGCGCACGAGTTTCTCGCCTTTTTGGCCGCGGCGGGGCAGCATGTGTGGCAGGTGCTGCCGCTGAATCCGACCGGCTACGGAAACTCGCCGTATGCGGGCTCGTCGGCCTTTGCCGGCAACCCGCTGCTGGTGAGCCTGGAATTTTTGCGCGACTGGGGCTGGATCGAGGAGGAGCGGATCTTGGAGCTCGACGGGGAGCCGGATGGAGAGGCGGGCGGCGCGGGCGGGCACGTGAATTTCGATCGAGTGGTGGAGCGCAAGTTGCCGCTGCTCTACGAGGCCGCGGAGAATTTTCTGGATCGCGGCCCGAGCGAGCCGGCGCTGGCCGAGGGATGGGCGGGGTTCGAGGAGTATTGCCGGACGAACGCGACGTGGCTCGACGATTACGCGCTGTACGCCGTGCTGCGAAGCCGCTTCGGCACGGGGGCATGGTTGGAATGGCCGGAGCCGTTGCGCAAGCGCGAGCCGGAAGCGCTGGCGGAGGCGATCGCCGAAGAGGAGCGCGAAGTGGCGCGCGAGCGGGCGCTGCAGTTCGCGTTTTACGAGCAGTGGCGGCGGCTGCGCGAGGCCGCGGCGGAGAACTCGATCCGCATGCTCGGCGACATGGCGATTTTTGTGAATATGGATTCGGCGGACGTTTGGGTTCACCCGGAGTTGTTCGAGCTGGATGAGGAGCGGAGGCCGGTGCGGATCGCGGGTGTGCCGCCGGATTATTTTTCGGAAACGGGGCAGCGGTGGGGCAATCCGCTGTACCGCTGGGATGCATTGGCCGAGAGCGGATACGGGTGGTGGATCGAGCGCATGCGGCGGGCGGTGAGCGTCTACGACATCGTGCGCCTGGATCATTTTCGCGGCTTCGAGGCCTACTGGTCGATTCCGGTCGAAGACGAGACGGCGGTGAACGGGGAGTGGGTGAAAGGGCCGGGGATCGAGCTGTTTCGCGCCCTGGAAGCGACGCTGGGTCCGCTGCCGCTGGTGGCCGAGGACCTGGGGATGATCACCGCGGAGGTGGACGCGCTGCGGCTGGAGCTGGGGATGCCGGGCATGAAGGTGCTGCAGTTTGGATTCAGTGATAAGGGGGCGCACATTCACCTGCCGCAGCATTACGCGCCGGCGACCGTGGCCTATACGGGCACGCACGACAACGACACGACCAAAGGATGGTGGGAGACGACCGGGGCGACGGAACGAAGCGCTTTGGAGACCTTGCTGGGGCCGTTGAGGACGGTGGATGGGGCGAGCCCGGTGTGGCCGCTGATCCGCGCCGCCCAAGGCAGCGTGGCGCAGGTGGCTGTGGTTCCGGCGCAGGATCTGCTGGAGCTGGGCTCGGAGGCGCGGATGAATACGCCGGCCGTGCCGGCGGGCAACTGGAGCTGGCGCGCACCGGAGGGGAGCTGGACGGCTGAACTGGCGGCGCGGCTGGCGGCCTTGGCTGAGGTGACGGATCGGGACAACGATCCGTTGGGAACGCGGGAAACGGGCGTCGAGCCCGAAGCACAGTAGCCACTTCAGCGCGCGGCGACGGTCGGGGTCGCTTCCCTGTTGAACGATCGGGCGCCTTTCGAAAGTCTTATCCCCGAATGACGCCGCAATCGTCTACCCTTGCAGAGACGCAATGCAACGCCTCTTTCTCAAGCTTCGGTCGGCGGTGATCCACGCTCTGGCTCACGACATTATCAACACGGCCAAGGCGGCGGCTTACTCGAGCATGTTGATGCTGTTCCCTGCCCTGCTGGTGGTGACGACGCTGATGGCGCAGGTGCAGCCCAGCGGGACGGCGCTGGGTGAGCTGCGGTCGACCTTCGAGCAGTTCCTGCCTCCGGATACGCTGGATCTCTTGCAGTCCTACCTCATGAGCCGGCGGTTGCACTCGGCGCCGGTGATCTTGTCGGCTTCGGCCCTCAGCATTTTTGCCGCGCTGGGAGTGATGTTGACGCTGATGGAGGGATTCCGGCGCGCTTACCGGCTGCCGTCGGAGGCGTGGGGCTTCTGGGCTCAGCGGGTGCGGGCTTTGCTGCTGGTGCCCATGGTGCTTCTCCCGCTGGCCGTGGCCACCATGGTGATTGTTTTCGGGCGGCAAATCGAGATATGGATGATCGAGGCGGCTGGGCACGACTTGCGGCACATTGTGCTGTTTTTCTGGCGGATGGCGCGATGGTCGATTGCGATCGCCACCAGCGTCACGGTGCTGACCGCGCTCTACCACTTTGGCACCCGACGGAAGGAGCATTGGACAAGGGTGATCGCCGGCGCCATGGCCGGCACGCTGATGTGGTTTCCGGCCACGCTGGCGTATGGATGGTATGTAACGCGCGACGAGAATTATTCGCGGTTCTACGGCTCATTCGCCGCCGGCATTGCGACGCTGGTGTGGCTGTATCTGACGGCATTTATCGTGCTGCTGGGCGCGGAACTAAACGGGGCGCTTTACTGGGACCGGCACGAGCAGACGGCGGCGCGGGAGGCGGCGCGCGCGATCGCGGAAGAGGCGGAAGCGGGTCCGATGCGGGGCTCCGGTAGACGCGGCGCAGCGGCCTTGAACATGACGGGCGGATTGGCGCCTGTGACGCAGAGCAAGCAATCGGCCGGTTCGATGAAGCGGTGAGGCTACCCTAGCCGAAAAAAAGAGAAAGGCAGCGAGGGTGGGCGCCCGGTTGTGGGCTTTCCCAGGTCCGAAAATCCGGATCTCCACCCCAGCGAGCGGATATCGCCCGCCGGGGACCCCTGGAACCTGGGGCGCCGATCTTTATTTCGAAGCTAGTTGGCGCAGGACGTATTGCAGGATGCCGCCGTGCTCGAAGTACTCGATTTCCTGCGGAGTGTCGATGCGGACCATGGCATGGAGCAGCTTTTTCTCGCCCCTCGGGCTCGTAGCAGTGACTTCGAGCGTGCGACCGTTGGCGAATTTCTTTTCGAGGCGCTCGCGGAAGCCGAGGATGTCGTAAGTTTCTTCGCCGGTGAGGCCGAGCGAGTCGGCGTTTTGGCCGGCTTCGAATTGCAAAGGCAAAATGCCCATGCCGACGAGATTGGAGCGGTGAATGCGCTCGTAGCTTTCAGCGATGACGGCGCGGACGCCGAGCAGGTAAGGGCCTTTGGCGGCCCAGTCGCGTGAGGAGCCGGAGCCGTACTCTTTGCCGGCGATCACGATAAGCGGAACCTTGCGGTCGGCGTATTTGACGCTGGCGTCAAAGATGCTCATGACCTCGCCTTTGGGGAGCAGGCGGGTGACGCCGCCCTCAGTTCCGGGGGCGAGCTTGTTGCGCAGGCGGACATTGGCGAAGGTTCCGCGCACCATGACTTCATGGTTGCCGCGGCGCGAACCGTAGCTGTTGAAGTCAGGCGGCTTGACGCCGTGTTCGGAGAGATATTTGCCGGCCGGGCCAGACGCTTTGATGGAGCCGGCGGGGGAGATGTGGTCGGTGGTGACGGAATCGCCGAGTACGGCGAGGACGCGCGCGCCGCGAATGTTTTCGACGGGAGGCGGGGCTTTGGACATGCCGTCGAAGTACGGGGCCTGGCGGATGTAAGTGGAGGCGGTCTCCCACTGGTAGACATCGCCGGTGGGGAAGCAGAGGCCCTGCCAATTCGAGTCACCTTGGGTCACCGTGGCGTATTCGTGGCGGAAGCCTTCGCTGCTGACGCTTTTCTCGATGGATTCGGCGACTTCCTGCTGGGAGGGCCAGATGTCGCGGAGGTAAACAGGCTTGCCGTTCTGGTCCGCACCCAGCGGGTCGGCGTCGAAGTTGTGGTTGATGGTGCCCGCCAGAGCGTAGGCAACGACGAGCGGGGGGCTCATGAGGTAGTTGGCGCGGACGTCGACGTTGACGCGGCCCTCGAAGTTGCGATTACCGCTAAGGACGCTGACGGCGACGAGGCCGTGCTTGTCGATGCTTTTGGCAACGTCGGCGGGCAGCGGGCCGGAGTTGCCGATGCAGGTGGTGCAGCCGTAGCCCACTACGTTGAAGCGCAGTTTCTCGAGATAGGGCAAAAGGCCGGATTTCTGGTAGTAGTCGGTGACCACGCGCGAGCCGGGCGCGAGCGAGGTCTTGACCCAGGGCGGAACGGTGAGGCCTTTTTCAACGGCTTTTTTGGCGAGCAGGCCGGCGGCGACCATGACCGAGGGGTTAGAGGTGTTGGTGCAACTGGTGATGGCGGCGATGACCACCGAGCCGTGATCGAGGTATTGATCGGGATCGACGTGGAAGCGCTCTTTGACGGTCGTTGTGACGTGAAGGGGAGTTCCGTCTGGGGCGGAGGAAATTGCCGGGCCTTCGTTCTCTTCGGTGGCGACTGCCGCGTCGGTGATCGTGGTGCGCTGCCAGGCCGCCGCGGTGCGCGCGCCTAAGGGCTTGGCCGTAGGCGCGAGCAATGAGGGCAACTGCTGCGCAAAGCTGGAGGCGGCATCTTTGAGCGGCACGCGATCCTGGGGACGTTTGGGGCCGGCGACGCTGGGCTCGACGGTGGCGAGATCGAGCTCGAGGGTCTGGGAGTACTCGGCTTCGGGGGAGCTGGACGTATGGAAGAGCCCTTGGTCTTTGTAATAGGCCTCGACGAGCGCGATCTGCTCAGGGCTGCGGCCGGTGAGCTTGAGATAGCGCAGAGTTTCGGCGTCGATGGGGAAGATGCCGCAGGTGGCGCCGTACTCGGGAGCCATGTTGCCGATGGTGGCGCGGTCGGCGAGCGGTAACTGCGCCAGGCCGTCGCCGTAAAATTCAACGAACTTGCCGACAACGCCCAGTTTGCGGAGGGTCTGGGTAACGGTGAGAACGAGGTCGGTGGCGGTGGCGCCTTCGCGGAGCTTGCCGGTGAGTTTGTATCCGACCACTTGCGGCACGAGCATGGAGACCGGCTGGCCGAGCATGGCGGCTTCAGCCTCAATGCCGCCGACTCCCCAGCCGAGCACGCCGAGGCCATTGATCATGGTGGTGTGGGAATCGGTGCCGACGAGAGTATCGGGATAGGCGAGCCACCCCGGCGACGAAGACCTGTCGCCGGGGGCCGCGGTTGCTGTTTCGCCGTTCGCATCTGTGGTGAAGACGACGCGGGCCAGGTACTCGAGATTGACTTGATGGCAGATGCCCATGCCCGGCGGAACGACGGAAAAGTTGCGGAAAGCCGATTGGCCCCATTTGAGAAAGGCGTAGCGCTCGCGGTTGCGCTGGAATTCGAGCAGCGAGTTGGCGCTGTAGGAGCTGGGCGTGCCGTACTCGTCGACCTGCACGGAGTGGTCGATGACGAGCTCGGCGGGGACGAGGGGATTGACGCGCTCGGGATCGCCGCCGAGGGTCTTGATGGCGTCGCGCATGGCGGCCAGATCGACGATAGCGGGGACGCCGGTGAAGTCTTGCATGAGCACGCGGGCGGGCATGTAGGCGATTTCGCGGCTGGGCTCGGCCTTAGGGTTCCAGTTGGCGAGGAACTCGATATCGGCGGCGGTGACGTTGACGCCGTCTTCGCGGCGGAGCAGGTTTTCGAGAAGAATTTTCAGGCTGAAGGGCAGGCGAGCGAGATTGAAGCCGCGGGCGGCGAGATTGGGCAGGCGATAGATGGTGTACTTGCGATGGCCGGAAGTGAGAATGGCGCGGCTGGAGAAGCTGTTCGAATTGCTGCTCATGGGGAATGACCTTTCTATCCGCGCAGGTGGCGGATGGATATGGTGGCGAGCGGCGCTGGCTGGGTCAGCGGGGCTCGCGGAGTCTGAAGACGAGCGGAGCTAGCGGAGTCAGCGGCGCCAGCGGGGCTAGCAGGGCTCACGGAGTTCTGTTGGCGGCGCAAAGCGATTGCGCAGGCCAAGATCTTGTCGGGAATAGATTACTCAGCAGGCGGGTCATAGCAAAACCAGAGTGACTGTGGCCTGTTTGACCTGCGTGCAAGGTCGCCGCTCCCTGGTGGTCGCGTCGACTTGAGAGCAGTGGCTTCGAGACACATTGACTCTGGTTTTGCGATCGCGTCCACGATCGTGGCGGCCGCGGCGGAAGCGCTTGAGCAAAGGAGATGCGGGCATGGAGGCCGGTCCGCGCATGGAGTCCGGAAACTATTTTAGCGCGAATCCTTGCGGGCGATTGCGCTGCGCATCATTCCCCGCCGAAATCGCGGTATCTTTCGAGCACATCGCGTTCGGTGATGACGCCTTCGAGTTCGCTCAAGTCGGCGCGGTTGACGACTGGCACCAGGGGCCAGCGGTCCACGTAGCGGAGAGCCATGTCGAGAGGTTGGTCGGGATGCAAGGAGGGAACGGGGTCGGCGTTGAGGAGGGATTCAAGAGTCTGGCCGCCCTTGGCGTTTTGCAGGAGAGCGATTAGATCGGACTTGGTGACGCTCGCCCAGCCGGAGGGGCGAAGGCGCACCAGCAGCATGTCCTGCATGGCCTGGTTGGAGATACGGTTAGCCTTTTCGATGGTGTCGTCGCCATTGAGCACGGGGTCGGAGGGCGGTTGCATGGCGTCTTCCACGCGGAGGATGCTTTCTTCGCGTTGCTCTTCCATCGAAGGCAGCTCGAGACCATCCTGACGGCTGAGGAGGTCGAAGATGGGGGTGGGCAGAAAGGCGCGGGAGATGACGTAGGCGAAGGTGTTGGCGACGATAACCGGCAGGATGATGGAGTAGTTGCCGCTGACTTCGAGAACCATGAAGACGCTGGTCATGGGGGCGCGGAGGAAGCCGGCGAAGAGCACGCCCATGCCGACCAAGGCGTAGGTCCCGGGCGACCAGGTCAGGTGGGGGAAAAGCGCGTGTCCGGCTCCGCCGACGGCGGCGCCCAGCATGGCGCCGATAAACAAGGTAGGCGCGAACATGCCGCCGGGCGTGCCGCTCACGAACGACAGGAGCGTGGCGACGATTTTGAGCAGGGCGAGGATGGCGAGAAATTGCCACGTGAACTGGCCATGCATGGCTTCGTCCATGTAGACGTAGCCCGCGCCCATCACCTGAGGCGCGCCGAGCATGGCGATGATGCCGATGAGAAGGCCGGCGGCAGCGGGCTGAACATAATGCGTCCAGGGGCGCAAGGCGCGGAGCCGCGGGCGAAAGAAGGAGACGCCGACAGCGAAGGCGACCGAGGCGAAACCACCGATGATGCCGAGAATGACGTACGCGATGAGTTCGGAAGGACGCTCGAGCTCCACGGGCGGAATGCGGAAGAGCGACTCGGAACCGAGGAACCAGCGGACGATCACGACGCTGGACACGGCGGAAAGGACGACGGAGCCGAGAATGCCGGCGGTCCAGCGGCCGATGACCTCCTCAATGACGAAGAGGACGGCGGAGATGGGTGCATTGAAGGCGGCGGCGAGGCCGGCGGCGGCTCCGACGGGCGCAATGAGGCGCATGCGGTCGCGGGAAAGGTGGAGGCGGCGACCGATCACCGAAGCCAGGCTGGCCCCAATTTGCAGAGAGGGGTCCTCGGGACCAAGCGATTGACCGGAACCGATGGCCAACGCAGAAGTGATGAATTTGCCGATGGCGGTTTTGAGAGGAATATAGCCGTTATAGATATAGAGCGCAGCCTTGGTCTGGTTGACGCCGCTGCCGCGCGTTAAGGGAAAGAAGTGGATGACGAGGACGGCAATGAGCAGGCCGGTAAGAGTGGGCGCGAGAAACAGCCGGAGCCTGGAAGGCTCCGCGCCCGAGCCCAAGAGGAAGATGCTGCACCAGTCGATCGCGAAGCGAAAGCAGACGACGGAAAGACCGGAAAAGATGCCGATAAAAACGGAAAGGATGAGAAAAAAGCGGTCTTCGCGGAAGACGGAGCGCAGGACCGAAACGGGTTTGAATGCGACTCCCGCTGGGAGAGGGCCGGTTTGGTCCTCTTCCACGGTGGGTTGCGATGGAGAAACGGGGTTCAGCTCAACTCTCCTCGTGCAGATTTGCGATTAAAAGCAGCGCCCGGTCGGCGTCGGACGGCGCGGCACAGGTGTTCTGAGTTTGCCGCTCGATTTGAAAAACCAGGTTCATGGCTGTATTGACGAGGTCGGGATTGCGCTGCAACTCGCGCAAATTGACATGGGGATTCAAGCTGGACCACGACTGCTCGAGAGTCTGAAGGGCCGTCGAGGGGGAGGTGCAGGTCTTCAGCCGGGCGCCGGCCGTGTTGAAGGCCTGCGTCACGATGCGGTTGCGATCGAGCACGGGAATGGTTTGCCGGAAAGGGTCCCAAGCGAGGACAAAATCCGTGAGCTTGAGGCGCTCGGCGTTGGCCGCGTCGGAGGGAGAGGCGGCGACCGCCTGTTGAAGATAGCGCTGCGCCAGCGGGTACATGCCCATAGCGAAGGCCGCCTGACCGGCGCCGGCCATGGCCGGCTGATTGTGACGGTTGAGGCTCAGGCCAAGGCGGAAGGCAGTGAGTGCGCGTTGGTCATCGCCCACCTGGAGGAACATTTGACCGAGCTCGGTCTGGCGAGCGGCGTTGTCGCCTACCATAGCGACGAGATCGATCAGTTCCGCTTCGGCCTGGGTGTTAGCGCCGATACTCAGAAGATAGCGGATCAACTCCAGGCGGGCCTGGCGCCGGGCTTCGTCGGGATGGTTGGGCCAAGTGGCGTAGATGGCGTTGTGGTAAAAGCGAAGCGCCTGATTGGTTTGCGTGTCGTGAACGGCGATCCGCGCCAACTCCAGGCTGACGAGCCCGTTATCGGGTTCGCGTTCCCACAGATTGATGAGGTAGGCGTGGGCTTCGTCGAAGCGCTTCAGGCCCAAGAGCGCCTCGGCGAGGCTGAGCTGGTAGGCTGCGTTGTCGCGGTCATAGAGGAGAGCGGTATGAAAGTCGACGCCGGCAGCGGTAAAGCGATGCGCGTTGAGGTCGTCCACGCCCCGGGAAGCCCATCGGTCGGCGAGTGAGCTCTGCTGGGCGTGATACATACGGGAAAGACCGCTGACGGCCGAGAAAAACACCACCACCAGCAGCGTCAGGAAGGCTAAGGTCACCGGTTCCCGTTTCCAGTAAGGCGAAATTGTGAGCCGCCTGGGCTCAGTGGCCATTCTTTCTCCTGGAGCTCGCGCTCATCGAGCCCCTTGATCGATGATAAATGGCGCCACCGTACGCAAAATCGGCGCGAGTACGCCATCTGGCTGATTGGATGCGGGTTGAATGTGGTCAGCGGCGGGGGATCGCGGCCAAGCTACTGCGGCGGTTGCATGTTGTAGAGGAAATAAGCGCGCAGCTCGATGTAGGGGCCGTGGAAGTCCCTGGGCAGAGGCGGATAGCTGGAGCCGGTCAGCGCGCCCCAGGCGGCGCGGTCGAGAGCCACGTCGCCGGAGCGGCCGACGAGCTGCACGCTGCCGGGCATGAGCCGTCCGTTGGGAAGAACTTTGAACTCGATGGCCACCATGCCGGACTTGAGAATCGGCGGATTGACTTCGTCGGGAATCAGCGGGTCCCAGGTGCGCTCCGTGTCGTAATGCCAGGCTGCCAGCCAGGCGCTGAAGTCGACGCCCTGGGTGTCAGAAAGGATTTGGATGCCGCCCGTGCCCGCGCCGGGGTGCATGGACAAGCCGCCGCTGGGGGCCTGGATGTCACTCCCCGAGCCGCGGTTGCGCATGGCGTTGCGCATGGCCTCTTGAAGCTGGTCGTTGGGATTCTGGGACAGCGCGAAGTTGGGACGCGCGGGCACGGCCTGCGGCCGGGGAGCTTCAACCGGCGACTGCGACTGCGGGCTGGGCGGAATGGGCGGCGCGGGTTGAGGCTTTTGCTCGGGTTGCACTTTCGGCTGCTCGGCTGCGGGCGGCGGAGCCGGCGCCGGCGGCGCTTGGGTCTCGCGCTTCAGCTCCTCCAGCGTTTTGTTATCGATCACTGGCGGATGGGTCAGAGGCTTGACCGGCTTCGGTTTGGGCAAATACGGGGTGTCGAGATAGGTAAAATCCTTGTGGTCCTGGATATTGTTAGTGTCGATGACCGGCGCCAAATTAACGTATTTGGGAAGCAGGAAAATGCCGAAGACCAGCAGGATGTGGATGAGGATGGCCCACAGGACTCCCTCGCGGAGACGCGCCCAGCGGCGCTCATCCTCGAGCTCGCCGATCATTTCGAGCAGTTCGTGGGTGTCGTAGTCGATCCAGCGCGAGGTGCTGACGATTCGGGAGCCGTTGCCTTCTGGTGCGGCGGCTGGAGGCTCAACCAAGCCGAGAATCCCCTGCTGAGGACGGCCCGCGTCGTCGCTCACTCCGGAAGTTCCGGTGGACTCATAGGCATTGGCTTGCGCTTCACTGGTGGGCATCTGCTCAAAAAGGAGCATATCCGGGACGCACCCGTTTTCCGGCGCTGCTCCGAGTCCCTTCTCGTTATTCTATTCTCTCATCCGGTTTGAATTCAGGGGCAATCACCCTTTTCGCTGCCCGCGAACTGCGGCCCCGAACGCGAACTCCGCTTCGTACAATGGTATCTAAAGCATAGGACGTTTTTCCAGGCGGAAGGAATTGATCGCGTGAAGTCTTTTTTTGCCCCAGTTGTGTCCTGGTGGGAACACGTGATCCTGCCCGCGCTGGCCGGCATGGGAATTTGGGGCGTTTTGGCGATCGGAGCGGTCGATTCGTCTTCGGTTCCGGTGCCGATCGACGCATTTCTGGCGCTGGCGATGTGGAACGACCGGCGCCGGTTCTGGGTATTCGCCATGATGGCCGCGGCGGGCTCGGCGGTCGGAGGGTTGGTTCCCTATTGGCTGGGCCGGGCCGGCGGCGAGCTTTTTCTGCTGAAGCGCATCAGCCGGGAACGATTGGACCAGATTCGGGCGCGGTTTGAGCGCCAGGAGTTTCTGGCCGTCCTAATCCCGTCGTTGCTGCCGCCGCCGACCCCGTGGAAGCTGTTTGTGTTTGCCGCCGGCGTCTTCGAAATGCGGGTGGCTCCGTTTCTGCTCGCGATTTTTTGCGGACGGACGGTGCGTTGGCTGGTGTTGGGGATTCTGGTGATCAAACTAGGTCCCGGAGCGGTGGACCTGGTGGCGCACCACGCAGCGGCGACGATCGCGGTGGTGGGCGGGCTAGCGGTGGGTGGATTTCTTTGGTGGTGGTTCAGAATGCGGCGCAAGGGCAAGGGGTTGGGTTTCTAGCGCAGGCCACGGGGTTTGTGGCCCAGGCCGCCAGCGCCGAGTCAGTCCAGCAGCTTCTCCACTTCGACGAGTTCGAAGCGGCACTGGCTGCCGGGAAGATCGAAGGGCTGCGGCGGCATCGGCTCCAGTGCGCCGTTGCGGTATTGAAAATGGCTTCCCTGGGGATTGAGAACCAGGATGGTTTTAACACCCATGCGCTCGTAATCGGCGAGCTTGGCCATCATCCGGGTGAGTTTGTCTTCGGGCGAAAGGATCTCGAACACCGCAATGGGTGGGCGAGTGATGATCTGCTCAATGGGAAGGCTGCGATCGAGAATGGCGACATCGGGGACGCGGAATCTCCCCGCCGCAACCTTGACCCGCAATTCAGGGCGAACCCTGATGTTCCATTCCTTGGCGTGCTTTTCAAACCAAAGCTCGATTGCATGCTGCCACGTTGAATGGTCGTATTCGCCCATGGGTCGTTCCTCGATCACGCCGTCGACGTACTCCGCATCGGGCTCGTAGGAAGTGTTGAGGTAGACGTCGAGAGGAACTTGCGTGATCTCAGTCGTTGCTGCCACCGATCCTCCTCTCCTGCGGACTTCCCGCGCCGAAACGCCAGCCAGGCGTGAGAAGCAGCCGACATCCGATTGGACGCCGATTTCCGGCGCCGGGCGAAGTCCGCTTACTTCCCTTCCAGCGCCGGCTTGGGCGCAATGAGGTGCATCCGGCGCGCCAGCGCGGGAAGGCCAAAGGCAACGGCCAGAACGAGGGTGGTGGAGAGCAGGTCGTTGCGATAAAACGGGATGGCCGCCACGTAGCAGGCTTCGAGGCCGCCGAGGGTGTGGGGATACATGTTCCCGCCGCCAGCCCAGACAGCGTAATTTGACAGCACAAAGAAAGAAGTCGGCCCGAGCACGGCGCCGGCGGCGACGCGGACCACGCTGGTCCGCGCGTGGAGCAGAATCCAACCCAAGACAATGGCTGCGGCGTACCACGCCCAGGTGGTGATGTACGCCTCCCAACGGAAGGCGTAGCGATAGGCGTAGACGGTCAGGTAATAATCGACGGCCATGAGCACGATCACGGGGGCCAGCATCTCGCGCCAGGGACGGCGGGCGCCGAAATACAGCAGAGCGCCGCCTACAGCGGTAAAGTTCATCCAGCCAGCGTGGGGCAGAACGCGGGTAAGCACGGCGACGAGCAAAAGCAGATAAGCGAACATGGCGTCCTCATGATTGCCGGGGCGGGTTTCGGAGCGCAATGCGGTACGGGTGGCAATCGGCAAGGTTTACGGCGAACCAATTTCCATTGTGCGGCTGGCGTGTGTTGGCGTCAACAAAAACAGTTTCACAGCGTCAACAGAAATTCCAGGCAAGCGTATCGCTGAAGCAATCGCTTCCGCGAGGGCTTAGTCGGAGAATCCCTGGCCGGGAAGCTTCTGCTCACGGTCACCCATGGCTTCGCTGGCTTCGTCGCGACCATCCACAATGTAGACCCAGCCGCTAAGGGGCGCGCGATCGGGCGTTCGCCGCTCGGCCAGGAAGGAATAATCGAAGCGGAGATCGGTGAATTGGACGGTGGTCCAGCGGCGGTTGCGGGGCAACGCGGGTGGGGCCATGGCGTGCACGGGTTCCTGACCCAAGTCGCGTACGACGGCCCACGTACCCCAGTCGAGGTAAACACGGCCAAGCAGAGTCTGCTTGGCGGCTTGGACGGCGGGATCATCGGCCGGCTTGTAGAGGATGTCGGTTCCGGGGTCGCTGGAGATGGCGCCCGGGGATCCGGGGTTCCCGGTGTTGAGTTCGGCTGTCTGGTAAAAATCTTTCGTTTCCAGGACCGCGTGCCAGCGGTAGGGGTTGATGGGATACGGCTCGAGCGCGACGCGCAGCACTGGCTCTGAAGCCACCTGGGTATGAGCGATCATGGCTAGCCCCTTTTCGTGCTCGGTCCAACGCCAGCACCAGACCAACACCATGCCGGTAAGCGCGAAGATGGCCCAGCCCCGGCCGCGAAAGGGGTTGCGGCGCGCCCCGATTTCGCGATCGGCAAGGCCAAAAAGCCACGGCACCACGAGGGCGAGAAAAAACAGTCCCCAAAGCACCGGCTCGGCGATAAAGACGATGCTGCCGGCGTACCAGCGAGCATTGAAGGGGAAGAAGGGACGGACGCCGTAGTTGTTGGTCCAGTCGAGCAGGATATGGCTCAGCGCGGCGACGAGAGCGGCGGCATAGAGCCAGCCCCAGTGGAGCGGCGGTGCGAGGGATTTGGTGATGGGACCGGGGGCCTGGGCTCGCGATGGAAGGTGGTCCTTGCCTGGCTGTCGCGCGGGGCGCCAACGGTGGAACAGCCAGACGGCTCCCACTGCGGCTGCGGCGACGAAGGGAGCGCCGAGGAAGGTGTGGGTGATGCCGCGATGATGCTTCAGCTCTTCGACCGGGCCGGCGAATGACCAGAGGATGTCGAGGTCCGCGGCTTCTGCGGCCAGCACCGCGGCCAAGGTGGCGTATGCCGTTTTGCGATTGAAGCCGGCGCGGCCGATGCAGGCGCCGGCGAGGAAATGAGTGAGAGGTTCCATGAAAGCGGACGGTCCTCTTCGAGCATGACATACGGCGGCGGGGGCGGTCCGCAGGGATCGCGGCTCGCCTACAATCGTGGATGAGATGAAAGACGGTTGAAAGAAGGGCGCTGCAATGGAGAGTTGGCAATCAGCGACAAGGATGAGCATCTTCGGGCATCGGAGCTGGTGGGTTTTGCTGGGCTCCTGTGCATTTGCTTCCTGCCTGGCGCAGGGGCAGGCGGCAAGCCCGGCCTTTGGTCCGAGCAATCCCTTTAATGCGCCCAGCACCCTGCCCTTCCACGCGCCGCCGTTCAACAGAATTCACGACAGCGATTACCAGCCGGCCATCGATGCCGGCATCGCACAGCAGACTATGGAAGTGAATGCGATCGCCAACAATGCCGCGCCGCCCAGTTTCGAAAACACCGTGGTGGCGCTGGAAAAAACCGGCCAGATGTTGAACCGGGTGATGGAAGTGTTCAACTGCGTGACGAGCGCCAACACCGACCCGGCCCTGCAGAAGGTGCAGGACTACGAGGCTCCGCGGCTGGCGGCGGCGCAGGATGAAATCTATCTCAACGCAAAACTCTTCGCGCGCATGAAGGCTGTGTACGAGAAGCGCGCGTCCTTGGGCCTCGATCCCGAGTCGCTGCGGTTGGTGGAATACGACTACAAGGAGTTTGTGCATGCCGGCGCCAATCTTTCCGATGCGGACAAGGCCAAGCTGAAAAAGATGAACCAAGAAGAGTCGACGCTGGAAAACGCCTTTACGACCAAGTTGCTGGCCGCGACCAAGGCGGGAGCGTACGCGACGACGAACCAGGCGGCATTGGCGGGGTTGAGCCCAGCGCAAATGGCCGAAGCGGGGCTGGCGGCGCGCGAGCGCAAAGAGCAGGGATGGGTGCTGCCGCTCCAGAATACGACCCAGCAGCCTGACCTGACGTTCCTCAGCGATCGAGCCACGCGGCAGGCGCTTTTTGAAGATTCATGGAATCGCGCCGAGCGCGGCGGCGCGGACGACACGCGCGGGACTGTCACGCGGCTGGCGCAGCTTCGCGCGCAAAAGGCTGCGCTGCTGGGATACCCGAATTATGCGGCGTGGGATTTGACGGACCAGATGGCGAAGACGCCTGCGGCGGCGGAGCACTTTTTGGATGCGCTCGTGCCTGCGGCGACGGCGAAGGCCGGTGACGAGGCCAGGGAGATCCAGGCGCTCATCAATAAAGAGCAGGGGGACCGGCAGCATGGCGGGTTCAAGCTGGAGCCGTGGGACTGGGAGTTCTATTCCGAACAGGTGCGCAAAGCCAAGTACGACCTGGATGAAAACCAAATCAAGCCGTACTTTGAGCTGAACAACGTGCTGGAGAACGGGGTTTTTTACGCGGCGCACGAGCTCTATGGAATCACGTTCAAGGAGCGGCACGATCTTCCGGTGTATCAGCCGGACGTGCGCGTGTTCGAGGTCTACGACGCCGACGGCAAACCGCTGGCGTTGTTCTATTGCGACTATTTCAAGCGCGACAACAAGAATGGCGGCGCGTGGATGGACAACCTGGTGACGCAATCGAAGCTGCTGGACCGAATGCCGGTGGTGTATAACGTCGCCAATTTCCAAAAGCCCGCGCCGGGCCAGCCCGCGCTGCTCAGCTTCGATGACGTGACGGCGATGTTCCATGAATTCGGGCACGCGCTCAACGGGATGTTCGCCAACACGGATTACCCGAGTCTCTCGGGCACGCAAACGCCGCGCGACTTTGTGGAGTTTCCCTCGCAGTTCAACGAGCATTGGGCAAGCTTCCCGCAGGTGTTTGAGCATTACGCGCGGAATTACAAAAGCGGCGCGCCCATGCCCGCCGAACTCGTGGCCAAAATTAAAAAAGCTGCGACATTCAACCAGGGCTATATGCTGACGGAGCTATTGGCCGCCGCCGAGCTCGACATGCAGTGGCACACGCTGCCGGCGACGGCGCCGCTCGAAAATCCCGATGTGTTCGGGCCGGAAGCGCTCAGGCGCACGCATCTTTTTATCAGCTACGTGCCGCCGCGCTACCGGTCGTCGTATTTTCTGCACATCTGGGCCTTGGGCTACCAGGCCGGGTACTATGCCTATCTGTGGACCGAGATGCTCGACGACAATGCGTTTCAGTGGTTTGAGAATCACGGCGGGTTGACGCGCGCCAACGGCGACCGCTTCCGGAGAATGGTGCTTGCGCGCGGCAACACCGAGGAACTGGAGAAGATGTATGAGGCGTGGCTGGGCGGCAAGCCGACGATCGCGCCGATGCTGAAGTTCCGGGGGTTGGCGGGCGAAGGGACGAAATAGCGAGTCGGCGAGCCGGCAGGTCAGCAAGCCAGCGAGTCAGCAGGTTAGCGAGTTTGCAAGTTGGCGAGTGAGCGTGCGCCGGCTCGCTGACGCGGCAACTTGCTCCTTATAATCCCCCTTATGACTGAGCCGGACGTTGCGCACAGGATCGAAAATTTGCGGGATGAAATCCGCCACCACGAGCATCTCTACTACGTTCTGGACAAGCCTGCGATCAGCGACGCGGAATTTGACGCGCTGATGAACGAGCTGAAGCGGCTGGAGGCGGCGCACCCGGCACTGGTCACGGCCGATTCACCGACGCAGCGCGTGGGCGGCAAGCCGGCCGAGGGCTTCAGGAAAGTGCGCCATTCGCGGCCCATGCTTTCGCTCGATAATGCGTACTCAGAAGAAGAACTGGCCGACTGGAACCGGCGCGTACACGAGCTGGCGGGCAATCTGCCTGTCGAATACACGGCCGAACTCAAGCTCGACGGATTGAGCGTGGCGCTGCATTACGAGTCAGCGCCCGATGGGGGCGCGCGCTTAGCGACGGGGCTGACGCGCGGCGACGGGCAGGTGGGCGAAGACATCACCACGAACATTCGGACCATCCGCAGCGTGCCTTTGGGTACGCCGGCGGAGAAGCTTCGGAAACTCCGCCTCCCGCAGGGATTCGAGGTGCGCGGCGAATGCGTGATGCCGGAGACCGCTTTCGAGCGGCTGAACGAAGAACGGGAGCGCGAAGGTTTGGCGCCGGCTGTCAACCCGCGTAACGCCGCCGCGGGCACGCTGCGCACGCTGGAGCCTTCGATTGTCGCCAACCGACGGCTGGTTTTTTATGCGTATTTCCTACTCGTGGGCGGCGATTACTGGCCGCAGGGGCAGACGGCCACGCTCGACGCGCTGACCGCGCTCGGCTTCCGTGTGAATCCGCATCGCGGGCGCGTGGATACAGTGGCCGACATGATGAAGTTTGTGGCCGAGGCGGAGAAGCAACGCGCCACGCTGGGGTACGAGATTGACGGCGTGGTGCTGAAGGTGGACGCGCACGCGACGCAGCAGCGACTAGGCTACACGGGGCGCGCGCCGCGCTGGGCGATCGCCTACAAGTTCACCGCGGAGTCGGCCGTCACCAAGCTCGAAGACATCATGATCACCGTGGGCCGCAGCGGCAAGCTTACGCCGACGGCGATGCTGACACCCATCTTTGTGGGCGGAGTGACGGTGAGCCGCGCCACGCTGCACAATGCCGATTTCATCGAGCGCAAGGGGCTGCTGATCGGCGATTGGGTGAGAGTGGAGCGCGGCGGCGATGTGATTCCCAAGGTGGTCGAGGTGGTCGAAGACGCCGACCACCCGCGCGGGAACCGCAGGTTCTCTTTCCCTTCGGTTTGCCCGGAGTGCGGCAACGCCGTAGTTCGTGAAGAGGGCGAAGCGGACTGGCGGTGCGTGAACGCCGATTGCCCCGCCAAGCTGCGCGAAAGCCTGCTGCACTTTGGCGCCCGCGGGGTGATGAACATCGAGGGGCTGGGCGAGGCCGCGGTGCAACAACTGCTCGACCGCGGACTGGTGAAGAGCGTTGCCGATTTGTATTCGTTGACCGAGGAGCAGCTTGTGGATCTGGAGCGCTTCGCGGAGAAGTCGGCGCGCACGCTACTGGCCGAGATCGCGCGCTCGAAGAAGGCCGGGCTGGCGCGCGTGCTCATGGGTCTGGGCATCCGGTTTGTGGGCGAGCGGACGGCGGAACTGCTGGCCGAGGAGTTTGGTTCGATCGACGCGATCATGGCGGCGGACGCCGAAGAACTGGAACGCGTGGAGGAGGTGGGTCCGCGGATTTCCGAAGCGATTTTGGATTTCTTTTCACGCCCGGCGAACCAGGAGCTGGTGCAGCGTCTGAAGGATGCGGGCGTGGAGACGACGGCGGAGAAGAAACAGCGCACCGCGCAACTGGCCGGACTCACCTTTGTGCTAACGGGCACGCTGCCCACACTCACGCGCGAGCAAGCCAAAGAGAAGATCGAGGCCGCCGGGGGCAAAGTGGTGGGTTCGGTGAGCAAGAAGACCAGCTATGTGGTGGCAGGCGAGGAAGCCGGTTCAAAACTTGATAAGGCGCGCGAGCTTAAAGTTCGCGTGATCGACGAGGACGGGCTGCTGGCGCTGGTTGCAGGGCGGGCTCCGGCAAAATAGCTGCTGGGCGCGCAGGAGAGCGCAGGCGCGCGGAGTTGGGGGAGTGAGCCCGGCCGTTCAGCCACAACGGCAAAAGAGCTGCGGAAAACAACAACAGATCTATCCACATAGGACGTACTCCTTTCGATGGTGCGCGAAGCACAGGCAGCGTTTCAGCGATTTAGCAGGAAAGCGGCCGGCGGCGGCGTGCGGTGTTGTCGGGCCGGCAGTCGGCGCGCATTTCGCGTTCCCGTTCACGTTCCCAGGCTTTAGCTCGCCAGGCGCGCGAGGCGAAATGGGGTGGCTCATCGGGCGGCGCCAGTTCATCGCCAGGCTTTCCGATTGGTGTGGCTGCCAGTCCGTTCTGTAGCCGCAATGCAGGGCGCAGCGTAGACGATTCAGCAAGTGTGAGCAGGCGCGCCGAGGATTCGAATTCCGCGCCGGCGGCATTCGAGGTGAAGCTGGCGTCCGTCGCTGACGGGCCGGTTTCGACCTCGTCCGCCGCAGGGGACTGTTGGGCCTTGACCGCGATGGCGCGGGCCATAAAATCGTCGGCCAACTTATGCAGGCAGGTTTGCCCGCACAGGTGTTTCGAACCCGCGCGCGAGCGGTTGCGCGCGTTCCAGCCGCTGATGCGCAGTTCTCCGCCTACTTCGTAAGCCACGAACCAATGGTTTGTCTGCTTCTTCTCCGCCCCGCAGATATCGCACGAGATTGCCTGCCGGATCACCACATTTCTCCCACTTAGAGCGTTTTCGATTCAAATGTTGCCATAGTCGCGTCGTGCGAGATGGCGTTTCCTCAAGGAAAACGCCACTCAGCATCCCGGATTCTGTCAAGAGCAGAATCGAAAACGCTGCAGCGCAGTCGTTCCCCGCATGGGCCCTTCCAGGCTTCCCTTCCGATCTCGGCTTCCGGCAAGGCGGACGCCGCCGTCCGGTGAAGGAATTCGGGAATCGCCTTCTTCTAGTTCATCGCGAAATGGAGCCCATGGATGAGGCGGGAGAAAAAGGAAAAACGGCCAGTTTCAAAAGAGGATCAGGAGGAGGTTGCGCGGCGCCAAAATGAAACACGCGGCTATTGATGTGGCCGCGTGCTCTCAAAGAGGATGACGAACCGGTGTGCGCGCAACGCTCATTGTTGCCGCGGGGCAAAGTATCCTTTCTTGGCTCGCACGTGATAACGACGGTCGTAACAGTAGAGATAGATGGTTCGGAACGCACCGTCGTACTTGAATTCGGCCGGCGTATAGGTGAGCGCGTATTGGCTACGCAACTCGGCGGCGATGTTTTGGAAGCTGGAGGACATCTCGTCGACCGAAGGCGGGAAAAAGGGTTCGCCGCCAGTCTCTTCGGACAACTCGCTGAGCACTTTGTCGCCGCGGCCGCGGCTGGGCGTCCAATTGGTGCTGATCGCGTAGATGATGGTCTCGGCGCGTTCACATTCCTTAATGGCCTCGGTCTCGTAAACGCGGCTCTGGTTGTCGTCGCCGTCGGAGATGAGAATGATGGCCTTGCGGACCGGCTCCTGGCCGCGGGACTCATCCAGGAGCTTGTTGCGGCAGGCCGTGTAGACAGCGTCAAACAGAGCCGTGCCGCCGCCGGGGCTCAGGCGGTTGATGCCGTTCTCCAGCGCATCCATGTTGTTGGTCCAGTCGGCGGTCAGATCGGGAGTGACATCGAATCCCATGACGAAAGCGCGGTCCTGAGAGGACTTGAGCACCTGGAGGAGAAACTCGATGGCCGCCTGCTGCTCGAACTGGAAGCGGGAGCGAATGGAGGTGCTGGTGTCAACGAGGATGCCCACGCGCAAGGGGAGATTGATTTGCTGGTGGAAGGAGTCCACCTTCTCAGGCGCGCGCTGATCGTCGAGAAGAGCGAAGTCGTTCAGCTTCAAATTCGGAACATAGTGGCCGTGACCATCGGTCACGGTGAAGATGAGATCGACTTCGTTGGCGTTCAGCGTGATGCTGGGCGTGTTGACGTCGGTGTTCGGCGCGTTGGATGGAGCGGGAGCAGGCGCGTCCCGTGGAACCGCCGCAGGGGCAGGAGCGGGGGCGGATCGCGCGGACTGCGCCATTGCGGGAGGAGCGGGTTGCTGCGCCGCCCCGGCGGCCGGAACTGCGGCCACCAGGGCAAGGCAGAGGATCCGGAGCAGCCATCGAGGATGGGTTGCCCGTGGGACCGAGATGTTCTTGATCATGACTTCCTCATTTTACCAACATGGCGTTTTTCTTACACGCCATTCGGCCGGCCCGATGCATTCGATGCGCAATCATTCGCTTGCGGCGGATTCCAGCCGCCTCAGAAACTCGACAAGTTCCCCGGGCAGCGGCGCCTCCAGCTCGAGCGGCTTGCCCGTGACTGGATGCGTGAATGCGAGCTTGGCCGCGTGCAGGAAATTCCGGCCCAACTTGAGTTTCTCCGGCGCAACTTTTCGCGCTCTGCTTTGCTGCGCCCCGGACATCCGGTTCATTGGACGTTCGGCTTGGCGCGCAAGCTGACCCGGGGCGCCGTAGAGGGTGTCGCCCACTACCGGATGCCCGATCGACGCCATGTGGACGCGAATCTGATGGGTGCGGCCGGTTTCAATGCGCACCCTCAGGAGTGTAAACACGCCAAACCGACTGGCCACTCGCCGGAGAACCTCGTAATGTGAGACAGCCGATCGCGCGTTTTGGTGAGCCCGCGTGCTCATGCGGGTGCGGCGCACGGGGTCGCGGCTCACCGGAGCGCGGATTGTGCCTTCCCCGGGCTTCAATGCGCCGTGAACCAGCGCGATGTAAGTCTTTTCGATCTCGCGATTTGCGAACATCGCCCCGAAAGCTGCGTGGGCGGGGTCGCCTTTGGCCACCACGATGAGCCCGCTGGTGTCTTTGTCGAGCCGGTGAACAATACCGGGCCGGAGTTCGCCGCCAGCCGAAGAAAGATTCCGGAAGCGATAGAGCAAAGCGTTGACCAGGGTTCCGCGGCTGCGCGCGTCGGCGCTATGGCCGGCTCCGGTGTGAACCACCATGCCCGCCGGCTTGTTCACGACCGCCAGATGATCGTCTTCGTACACGACTTCGAGGGGGATGTTTTCGGGTTCGGCTTTGAGGGGCGCGGGACGGGGTTCGCCAGAGACGGCGATGCGTTCGCCGCCGCGGAGCTTGAACGCCGGCTTGGCCGGGCCACCGTCGACCTGCACTTTGCCTTGATCGAGCAGCAGTTGCACCCGCGAGCGGCTCACGCCCTCGAGCCGGGAGACGAGAAACCGGTCAAGGCGCTGGCCTCGCGCATCAGCGGGCGTTTCGAATACGCGTTCGCCGTTCATGGGCTGCTTCGAACCTCGCCAGCCGGCACAGTTTTCTGTTTCCCCTCTGTTGAGCCTTTGCGTTCTATCAGCATCAGCGCTGCCATGAGCACCATTACGAGCGATGCAATTTGCGGGCCATCCATGGCTCCGTGCAGCACCCAGCCGCGGCCTTCGGGATCACGCCAGGTTTCGGTGATGAAAATGGCCGCGCCCATCCCCATGAGGGCGATTCCGGCCAAGTCGCCGGGCCGGCGCAGCTGGGGCGGAGAAAAGAGCAAAAGCGGCGCCAGAGCGAAAAACGCGAACGCTGCATAGGCCTGCACGGGGTGGAGAGGAACGCCCAGGGGCGCGCCGCTCCAGAGCGCGGCCAGCGGGCTGGTATAGGTGACAGCCCAGTGCACGGCGGGGCCGGCTTCGATTCCATACCCCGAGCCGGCCAGCAAAGCGCCCAGTTGTTCAAAAGCGAGGCCGAGAGCCAGAGGGGCGGCTAACGCGTCGGCGGTCCGCCGCAAGGGGAGCTTGCAGCGGCGCGCATACCACAACGCGCACCCGCCGCCGGCCACGACGCCTGCGCCGGCCAGAAGCGGATGGTGAACCATGGCCAGAACCATCAGCCAGGACGGATGCCTCTGCAACACGCCCCAATTCATGACGACGAGCAGAAGCCGCTCGCCGACCACGGCGGCAAACAGCGAAATCACGCAGAGATTCCACACCTGGCCAGGGTGCACACCCGCCGTGCGGGCCGTATGCAGCACCAGAGAAAGACCGAGCAGCACGCCCAGTGCAGCCAATGCGCCGTACGAAGGAATGAGAAGAGAGCCGATGCGAAAGAGGACGGGATGCACTGATGCCAGAATACAGCGAGTCAGCGAGTCAGCGAGTCGGCGAGTCGGCAGGTCGGCAGGTCGGCGAGTCAGCGAGGGCGTGGCGGAGGGAAAATTCGAGAAGAAGTAGAATCCGGCCCACGGGGCCGTGAGCAATGCGCCGGTGAACCCGTCCTAAGACGGTGGAGCTCCCCGCGGTTCATTAGGCATTCCGGACTGGCGGACACGGCACACAGAACCGATGGTCGAGTCGAGCTCCTGTTCAATGAATGTAGGTTCAACCAGCGTTGACCACCCACCTGCTTAGCAGGCCGGTTTCTATTGCGG
>JASHOC010000242.1 GCA_030041305.1 Acidobacteriaceae bacterium | reverse complement strand
GAAATCGCAATCCGCTGCGTCTGCCCCGAAATCGGGATGACCTTGATCAGCTTCCGCGCCTTGATATCGAGCACCGAAACCGTGCCCGGCCCCACGTTGGCCGTGTAGCCGCGCAGACCATCATGCGAAAGCACCAGCATGTGGCTTTCCGGTTGGCCCGTAGGAATCGTCCCCACAATCTTGAATGTCTTGGGATTGATGATCGTCACCGTGTGGTCGAGCTCCGTGGTCACGTACAGCAGCCCGTCCGCAGGGTTGAATATCGGGCAATGCGGCCGCACCCCATGCGTGAATTCCACATTGCCCACAATTTTGCGCGTCGCCAGGTCGATAAAAATAATGTTCCGCCCGTCCGATCCCGCCATGCCCACTCCGGAATCGCCGTAGATGGGCGCCACAGCCAGCCGTCCATCCGGCGACACCGCTACCTCATGCGCCGTCACGCCATTTTCCGCGATATTGGCGACCACTTTTCCGGTCGCCGGATCGACGATTCCCAGGCTGCGGTCGCCTTTTTGCGCCACCAGCAACTCGGCGCGTTGCGCCAGCGCCGCGGGCACCATCATCGACATGAGCAACAAGGGGCTAATCACATGAAGCGCTATCATAGGGGACCTCGCTTAAGGGAAGAAGTTACTTCGTGCGTTGCGCAATGACTATACCGCGCCCACGCAACCCTAGGCAATCGCCGTCCCGCCAACCCGGACCCCTACCCCCAAAGCCCCGGCTATCCTTTCTCCCTGCCATCCCGCACCTATTCTTGCCCCTTCCACGGGTCGTACGTCCCGACGCTCCACGAATGCCCCTCCGGATCCATCACGGTGAATTCGCGGCTGCCGTAGTCCATATCCTGAATCGGCCGCAGAAACGCCGCCCCCGCCGCCTGCGCCCGCGCATACACCACGTCCGCATCCGCCACCACGATGTACGCGCTCCGCGTTTCGATCTCACCCGCCTCACTTGGGGACCGGAACCTGCGCCCGTACGCATCGTCCTTCGTCGAGCCCAGCATGATCATGCCGCCGTTCAGCGTTAGCTCCGCGTGCGCAATCGTTCCATCGGGATTCTCATACACCGCGTGCCGCGCAAACCCGAACACGCGGCACAGCCACTCGATCGCCGCCGGCGCGTTCCGGTAGCGTAGTGCCGGGATGATCGTGCTGCGCGATTCCGCCATGGGGACCTCCGCGGGCAGAGTAGCGCGGTTGCTTGAGGAAAAGCAATCGCCTCGCCCTCATCCCCGTCTCATCCGCTATCCTTGCCTTTGTGCATCTTCCGGCGGGCGACTCCGAACTCGTCCAAATCGTCGACGCCGCTCTGGCCGACGCGGCGCACCGGGCCGGCCCCTGGCTCGTTTGCCGCCCCGGCTGCACCCAGTGCTGTTACGGCGCCTTCGCCATCAACGCGCTCGACTCTGCCCGCCTCCACGCCGGCATGAACGCCCTGCGCGCGTCCGCTCCCTCCACGGCGCAAGCCCTCGAAGACCGCGCTCGCTCCTGGCTCGACGAGCATGGAGCCGCTTTCCCCGGCGATCTCGCCACCGGTCGCCTCGGGGCCTCCGCCGCCGACTGCGCCCGCTTCGACAACTTCGCCAACCACGCTCCCTGTCCGGCCCTCGACCCCGTCACTGGCCGTTGCGACGTCTATGCCTGGCGGCCCATGACCTGCCGCATCTTCGGTCCGCCCGTCCGCGCCGCCGGTCCCGGCGGAGAAGAAGCCGTGGGCCACTGCGAGCTCTGTTTCGCCGGCGCCACTCGCGCCCAGATCGCCGCCTGCGAAATGCCCGTCCCCGAGGAGCTCGAGGCCGCGCTCCTTGCCGAAATCGCCGGCCAGACGGGCGGCCCACTCGCCGCCGAGACCGCTGCCGGCCCTGCCGCGCCGCCAGAAACCGTGGTCGCCTTTGCGCTGCTGCGCGGAGCGCCGCAATCGGGATTCCTCGACCTCTGGCCGGCCTCGTCGGGCGCTCATCGCGCGTAACCGGCGCTCCCTATAGCACTTCTCCTTCGGCTGTACACCGAGGCCCGGAGCTCAAGGGGCGATTCCCCAAAAAATCGCTGCGTTCGATTGAAATTGCAAGGGCTTCTTGCGAAGGAGAAGTGATCTACGGCGGTTCTCCAATTCCCGTGGAGTTTTGAGGGGCGTGCCAGGTGGCGTTTTCTTGGGAAAAACGCCACTCAACGTTCGAGGTTCTGCTCTACACCAATTGGAGAACCGCTATAAGCAGAGGATTGGCCCGTCTTCGTCAGATCAACAGGCGCAGGAACTCCCGCCTTCCACAGCCGCAGGCAGCGGGGCCCCCTCCAGCGCCGCTTGCTTCTGCGGAGCGCAACAAGCCTTGTTGAATTTTCTCCGGTCCGCCTGCATCGCCCCGTCTTCGCTGAGCGCCGCAAGAACCTCCTTGAGGATGCGTCGCGCGCCGTCGTGTTGGGGCGCAACCATCCTGTAGTGCATCCATTTGCCCTCCCGCCGCGCCGCCACCACCCCAGCGCGCCGCAGGTAGGCGAGATGCCGCGACACCTTGGGTTGGCTCTGGCCAAGGATCTCCACGAAGTAGCACACGCACACCTCCTTGCCGTCCATCAGGTTCAACAGCCTCAGCCGGGTGCGGTCCGCGAGCGCGGCAAACAGCCGAGCCAGGTCATAGTTCTTTGCAGAAACCATCGCCTCTCCATCATATACGCCTTGACAGATGCTTGGCTGCGGGAATATATTCGTTTTTGCGTATGTGAGGAGGCGCCAACCGATGCCATCGGCGACCAGCATTCAGGAACAGGTGAAAGAAAAGTATGCCCGCGCCGCGCGTGCTGTGGCCCAATCCGGCAGCGTGCAGGCATGTTGCGACCCCGGCCTTCGTTGCTGCGATCCCATCACCACCCATCTTTATTCCGCCAGCCAAACCGGCGCCCTTCCTGAAAAAGCGGTTCAGGCTTCGCTGGGCTGCGGCAATCCCACCGCGCTCGTCGATCTGCGCCCGGGAGAAATCGTTCTCGATCTCGGCTCCGGCGGCGGCATCGACGTCTTGCTCTCGGCACGGCGCGTCGGCCCCACTGGCAAAGCCTACGGCCTCGACATGACCGACGACATGCTCTCCCTCGCGCGTGAAAACCAGCGGCAGGCCGGCCTCTCCAACGTCGAGTTCCTCAAAGGCGAAATCGAAAACATTCCGTTGCCCGATTGCTCGGTCGACGTCATCATCTCCAATTGCGTCATCAATCTTTCCGCCGACAAGGATCGCGTTCTCGCTGAAGTCTTCCGCGTGTTGAAGCCCGGCGGCCGGTTCGCCGTCTCCGACGTGGTCGTGCGCGGAACCGTCCCCGACGCTGTGCGCCAGAGCATGCTCCTCTGGGTCGGCTGCATCGCCGGCGCGCTCCAGGAAAGCGAGTACCTTCAGAAGCTGCGAGCCGCCGGATTCGAGGACGTCTCCATCGAGCCCACGCGCGTCTACAACGTCGAGGATGCGCGCCAGTTTCTCGCCGCGTCGGGCGTGGATGTGGACGCTATGGCTCCGCTCGTCCACCAGAAATTTGCGAGCGCTTTCATTCGCGCCACGAAGCCCATACCGGCCTGCTGCGGACCGGCTTGCTGCGCTCCGGCGCCCATCGGCGCGCAGGAATAAACGAATGGCTCACCCCTACAACGTCCTGTTTCTCTGCACCGGCAACTCGGCGCGCTCTCTCATGGCCGAGGCCATCCTGAATCACAAAGGCAAGGGCCGGTTCACCGCCTATAGCGCCGGCAGTCATCCCACCGGCGAGCCACGCCCTGAGGCCCTGCAGCAGCTCGCATCGGCAGGCCTGCCGACCTCAGGCCTGCGCAGTAAATCGTGGGACGAGTTTTCCGCGCCCCGAGCGCCCCAGCTCGACTTCGTCTTCACGGTGTGCGACCGCGCCGCCAGGGAACAGTGCCCTTACTGGCCCGGCCAGCCGATGACCGCGCACTGGGGTGTTCCCGATCCGGCCGCCATCCAGGGCGCCCCCGAGGAAATCGCCCGCGCCTTCCGCGACGCCTTCACCGTCCTTGACCGCAGAATCGGGCTGTTCCTCTCGCTTCCTCTCGCCACCCTCGAGGACATCGCCCTCCAGCGCCAGATCGATGAAATTGGCCGATCCTAGCCGGCCGCCCTTTCGGGGAAACCATCCGGGTGCGAAATGATCCCATTTACCGCGCGGACGGGGAAGGGTACTCTTCCGAAAAATTGCATTCGTTTCGCGCACATTCCCAAGTCTCCACCTTCTGCCAGTGATCCACTTCGGCGAGATAGAGAACGGCTCCGCATTGGGGGCATGTCCGGCTGTAACTCCGTGACTCGTCGAATTCGCCCTCGATCCAATCCGAATAGCCGCCGCACTCGCGGAAAACTCGCGCGCAATCGCGTCGCTCACATGCATGGAAGGACCGGACTTCTTCCGCGTCTTCCTCCAGCATCACTCGCTGCATGAAGACGTGATGCACGTCGCATAAAGGAGAGAATAGTTGACTGGACATCATGGGCGAGACTCTTCGTCACCGAGCAGCCGGTTCAGTGAGCCGGGAATCTGGGAGCTATTTGGATAGACGCACCCTAGGGTCGCTTGACAAGGGCGAGCTTCTTGCGCGGGCTTTCAACCTCAAGACCCATCCCACGAAAGGACCGTGGAAGGTCTTTCTCTTCGTATTCAACGCCCGATGCTGCGAGTTCCAGGGCCGTCTTCTCCAGTGGACCCCTCCTCGCCAGCAAACTCTTTGTCGCCTCGTCGCGGTCTTCAGTTGAGGCGAACTGCACGCATTTTTCGAGGTAAGCCAACTTGCGATCGTAGAGATCGATCTCCTGATGAAGGTCTCGCAGGAAGTACTTATCGCGCCGGGGAGCAGACTGTTTCATAGAACGTCCTTCCGAAAACGAACAAGGGCGGTCGGAATGACCGCCCCGCTCGATATGCTGTTGACTCTCTTAGGCGATCCGCACGCTCTCGGCCTGAAAGCCCTTGGGACCTCTCACGACGTTGAAGATCACGGCCTGGCCTTCCTGCAGGCTCTTGAAGCCCTCGCTCTGAATTGCCGAGAAATGCACAAAAACATCCTCGCCGTTGGCGCGGCTCAAAAAGCCGAAGCCCTTCGCGTCGTTAAACCACTTCACTGTTCCTTGTTCCATTGAACTTGTTCCTTCGAATGATGTACCGCCGAACACAAATTGGAATTGGTTGCGAGTCAAGCGGTGAAGCGGAACAAGCAAAGAAAACCAGATTGGATCCTTCGATCTTTCTTAGTATACACCTTCGGCGCCTGCACACTCCGACCTCGAAAACTTTATTTACCGATAGTCGCATGTGCTTTGCAGAACGCGCGCGTCCCCGGCCCTTTGATGGGAATTAGGAGAAGCGGCTGCAGCCGTGTATGCTGGCCGAAGAGGCGATCCATACGCGAGTTTCTTACCGTCTACGGCCCTCCTCGACTTGCTCCGCACCCGTCCTCCATGGAGCTCCGTGAATCTGGATCGCGCCGCAGCTCTCGGGACGCGGCTCTGGCTGCTGCTCAAAACGCTCCACCACAGGGAAACGCTCCACCGCCGGGAATTGAGGCAAATCATGCGATCGGAACTGGTCTACGAGGCCGGACTCAAAATCGAGAACCGCTTTCTTCTGGCTGCAACAATGATGCAGGCAACCAGGAAGTTGCACGTAAACTCGACACGCACTGAAGACACCGTCAACAGAGTCTTGGTTGAAGTGGCCAATGGTGCCCGGCTGCTGGGAAAGCTGCCCGAGGTCACACCGCCTCCGGCCATCGACATCCTGCTCATTACCCCCGCTCCCTGACCGCGGGAAAGTCCTCTACCGACCGGGACCGCTTGAGAAGCCGAGCTCCTTCCAGAGCCCTTCCCAATTCCACAGCCGGGAAATTGTTTCAGAGGACAAGCGAAATCCGAGTTGGTGAGCCAGCATGCAGACTTGCCCTCGATGGTGGGCTTCGTGCGACGTCATGTAGGTGAGCATCTCCAAGCCGGCAGGCCAAGCCGGCGCCCAGCCATCCCTGCGGAAGACCTCAATTCGCCCGCTGCGGATCCCGATCGCCTCCTCCAGCATCTCCGTGCAGCCCAATGCGCTTTCCGCGAGGCTGGCGCTGGCTTGTTCGGGCGAACAGTGGGTCCGGTGCAGTTGCGCGGGAACCGTCAAGTGCGGCGCCGTGAGCCTGATCCACTTGCAACGCACGTTGTGCATATGCGTGAAAATTGCCGCAATCGTGCGCACTTTGCCCGGCGGATACGCCACCCACACGGCCGGGTCAAGCTGCTCAATGAGCATTTGGTTCATGCGCTCGCTTGCCGCAAACACCTGGGACGCTGCCGAACGCGAAGATCCGTAAGCTGGAGGTTCCTGCATCGTTCAAAATCGTGCTCCTCAGCCCATGGTACGTCCGATTCACAAACTTGACCCCGCAAGTCGGGCGGGTGGCCCGGGCGCCAGAAGCCAATCGAACCACGACAATGGGCGCCCAGGGCCTGCCCCCTGCGCAAGCCACATGCCCCACCGCTCTGCTATCCTCGTAGTCCTGCCCGCGTTTCTGCCCGACCGCCGCGCGCCATCGAATTTCTAGCTGGAACGGAGGACTCTCATGAAGAAAGGTTCGTCCTTAGGCTTGGTCATCACGGCCGCACTCTGCATCCCCGCCTTCGCCGCCCTCAACACCGGAGACCACGCACCCGATTTTTCCGCTCCCGCCTCCCTGGCGGGCAAGGACTTCCATTTCTCGCTGCGGGACGCCTTGAAAAAGGGCCCCGTGGTCGTCTATTTCTACCCGTCCGCCTTCACCCGCGGCTGCGATCTTGAGGCCCACACCTTTGCCCAGGAAAAGGACCAGTTCACCGCCGCCGGCGCCACCATCATTGGCGTTTCGGAAGATAGCATCGAGCGCCTCAATCAGTTTTCCGCCGATCCCGACTACTGTGCTGGCCGCTTCCCCGTCGCCTCCGATCCCAGCGGCAAAATCGCGGCTTCCTACGGCGTGACCGCTTCCCCCGGTAAGCCCGGCGCGAAAGACGTGCGCGGGGTCGAAATCGGCCACGGCTTTTTTGAGCGCGAAACCTTCGTCGTTGATAAAGATCACAAGATCGTCGCCACCTTCTCTTCCCAGGCAGACCATCTATCCCCCGATGCTCATGTCCAGAAGTCGTTAGCGGTCGTGCAGCAGCTTGCCGGCAAGTAATTGCCTGCGGACGCCTCACCGGCCGTGCACAATCGGGGGTGTCCGCCGGTGGCGGGTAAGAGTGCAGGGTACGGGCTTCAGAATGCGTGTGAAAACTGGTTAAGCGCGAGGAAAAAACATTTCGGAGGGATGCCGCGAAAATAGCCCAGGATCAAGTCCGCCAACGGCGGACGATGAGCGGAACCAGAGAAGGTGTACCTCGGAGCCACGCAATCAAGTCGACGCGACCCCAAGGAGCCGGGGTCCCCAACGACAGGTATTCGTCGTTGGGGTGGCAAGGAGCCGGGGTCCCCAACGACAGGTATTCGTCGTTGGGGTGGCAAGGAGCGGCGACCCACCACGGAGCTTGGTGGGTTACAGGATCTCTGGTTTCGCCGTAAATCCTGGGGAACTGCGCAAACAACGCCCCATAGCCCGAAGGGGCGACGGAAACACACCACGCTCTTGCCATCGGAAAGCGGAGCCGGAGTTGTACGCAGCCTCTTCAGCCCCCCACCGATTAGTACCTATCCATTTGAATCCTGCACATTTTGCGCAGAATATTTCTGGCGATGTACGTTTCGGTCAGTATTCATGCGGGATTTCGGCATTTTTTCAAAGGCTCCAACTTTCGGGAAAATGCCAGGTTTTGGT
>JASHOC010000241.1 GCA_030041305.1 Acidobacteriaceae bacterium | reverse complement strand
AAGGCTATATCGACTACCTCCGCCTCAAGCTCCGCCAAGCGATCACCACGCCGTCGGCAGAAGTCCAAAAAAATACGTCTTCCGATGAGCGTTAACACACCGCAGCTGGCAAAGCCTGGACCATCTGCTGCACTGGTCTGATTGGCGGCGACAGCATCAATTCCTCGCCCAGTTCTTCCACTACCGGAAAGAAACGGTTTGGAGCCTTGGTACTTAATTACAACTGTAGTATTAGAATCTGTCTAAAAACTCACGCAGGAATCGAGGAAGGAAAATGCGCGGAAAGATAAAGCGGTTAAGTTGGGCGCATGTATCCGGACAATTTGACGGATTCTCAGTGGGCCAAGCTGGAACCATTGCTGCGGGAGTTGCGGGAGGGCCGCCATGCAGGCGGCAGACCGCGCAAATACCCGTTGCGGCGAGTGACCGACGCGGTGCTGTATGAGGTGAAGAGGGGTTGTCAGTGGCGGCAGATGCCAGTTGATTTTCCGCCCTGGCGGACGATGTATCAGCAGTTTCGGGCTTGGCGTTTGCGCGGAACCTGGAAGCGGGTGACGAGGTGCTTGCGAGAACAGGGTCGCAAGGCAGGCGGACGCAGCCCCACACCTAGGGTGGCGATCATCGATTCGCAGACGGCCAAGACGGCCTTAAAAGGGCGCGGCGGGGTTACGATGCAGGCAAAAAGATCCAAGGGCGCAAGCGGCACATCGCCGTCGACACGCAAGGCAATGTGTTGACGGCGGTCGTGCATTCGGCGGGAGTGCAAGATCGGGTAGGAGCACGGGCGGTGCTGATGCGGCTGTTTTGCCGTTTCGACACCATCGTCAAGGTGTTCGCGGACGGCGGGTGCGCAGGCACGCTGATCGAATGGGCCAAGCAGATGTTCGGCTCGATGTCGAAGGCGTGAAGCGAAACGAGCAGCACATGTTTCGCGTGCTGCCCAAACGCTGGGTCGTGGAACGGACCTTGGCGTGGTTGAATTGGTCACGCCTTTCCAAGGATTACGAACTGCTCCATACCACGGCAGAAACCATGATCCTCATAGCCTTCGCTCATCTGCTGCTGCGACGATATGCGTAGTTTTTAAACAGGTTCTTAGGCTCTCCGTTTACTGGACCGCAAAGATCAGAATGAGAAGCGAGCCCCGAAGCGGAAGTACCTCGGGCCGATGAGTCGACCGAGCGGGTTGAGAGCCGTGATCTGGCTGAAGCCATTTAATGAGGCAACCGTGCCATCTGGATTGAACGAGGCGTTCGAGACGTTCGCGCCGGGATTCGCGAAATTCGCGTGATTGGCGAGGTTGTAGCTCTCAGCTCTGAATTGCATATTGAGGCGTTCCCAGATGTGAAAATCGCGGAACACGTTCGCATCGAGGTTCGTTGCGCCGGGTCCACGCAGCGAATCGTAGCTAGCGGTTCCAAAACTGGCGGTCGTCACTGGGGCGAATGCAGTTGGGTCGAAATACGCTTGCCCGTTCACGCCGCGGCCGACTTTGGCCACAGTGGCTTTCACTTGGTTCGCGCGCTGTGTGCTTCCCGGACAGTTGCACGATGCGCCGGAAGCGCTAACGCTGAACGGCAGTCCGGAGTAATGATAGAAGACTCCGTTGAGAGACCACCCGCCAAGTACCCAGGCGGCGGGGCCGTGGGTTAAATGCTGCCGTCCGGCGCCGAATGGAAGTTGATACGACGCATGGAAAACAATGTTGTTCGTCCGGTCCACGGTGGTTTCCTGTGTATTCAGATACGAGTACTGCGGAATTGCAATTTCTCCCGCGGCGCCGTATATTCCCGCCGACATGTCTTTCGACCAAGTGTACTCTGTATTGAACGAGAGTCCATAGGAGAGCCGCTTCTCAAGAGTGGCCTGAAGAGAGTTATAGGAGTCGCTAATACCAGGTGTGAAGGCCGTGGCTGAGCCGGTGATCCCGTAGGGATACAGAGGCTGGCTTGCGCTGCCGCCGCCTAGCTGGCCGTAGTTGAAGTTGACACTCTCGTCTAAATGAACGCCGTGCGTCCCAACATAACCAACAGAGCCAATATACCCGTGGCCAAAATCGTCTTGCACCGTTAAGTTGTAGCTTTGATAATAACCGCGTACAAAATGTTTGGCAGCCGTAGCTAGATTGCCCGTACCACTGGGATATGGCACGGTGCCGAGGGAAAAGTCGGGAGTGACAAAAGTCGGAAAGCCCGTCGCTACCGTGGTGCTGGCCGGCACATACGAATTCGCGCCATTATAAACCTGTTCGGTGTCGAGCGGGTAGGAATACAACGCGATATTCGCCATTTGGGCCTGTTCGGGAGACAATGAATAGCCCGCGTGGGCCACCATATTATTCGTGACTCGATACGCGATTCCGGCGGCGGGAGCAAACAGCTTCTTTGAAACGGAAATACCGCAATTGCCCGGGGTTCCACCTACTCCGCAGAGCTCAACCGTGGGGTTGCTTAGGTTAGATTGTAGATTGTCGTACGGAAACCCGGGTGCGGCGGTTGGCACGGGATAGTATTCGTAGCGAATTCCGTAGTTGAGGGTCAACTTATGGCTCATTTGCCATTGATCTCTCACATAGAAGGCGAAGTCCCAATAATACTGTTTGACCATGGGCACGTTTTGAATCGCGTTCTCGGTGCTCGCCGGCAAGCCCAACAGATAGTCGGCCACACCGTTGAAGTTGTTTGGCGAAGCTCCTCCGGGTATGCTGGTCATGCCGCCGGTAAATTCGAATTCGGTTGGCACGGTTTCAATGTGATTCATGTGCACGTTCATCATGTCCGCGCCGGCTCGAATATTGTGTGACCCCTTGACCTTGGTGATATTGCCTGTATATTCGAAAACCGGATCTTTATAGCTGAGCGGAGTATATGCGTAACCGAAGGTGGCGGATGTCGAAGAGGGATAGCCGTTGATATCAAAATCGGGCAACCCTCCTGCCCAAGGAAGCGTGCCTTGGTTGGTGCCCGGAATCCCCAGCGTGTCCAGGCCAACCCTTGTGTCGGTCATAGTCGGGAAGAGCAACTGGTGCGCTTGCGTGACTCCAAAGGTGAAGTCCCCAACCAGTGATGGGCTGAACACGTATGTCGCCGAACCGGAAACGATGAGGGTGGCGCCGTACTGCAGATAGTTTCCTGCTCCGTTTGCAGTGAACGCGCTCCAGCCGCCGCTCGATCCTTGAAGAAACTGGCCGAAGAGAGGCGTCTGTAGGTTGTAATATGGTTGGTAACCAAAGCGCCCCGAGACTCGCAACTTGGAAGTAGCCTGGTAGTCGATTTTGGTGTCGATTTTGTGCAAGTGGTACACGGTCGCCTGCACGGTGGAAAGATTGTTTACGGTCCCGGAAAGGTTCGGCGCGGGAACGTAGGAATCGAGTAACAATGCAACCGGGCTGATTCGATTGGCGGGAATGATGTTGCCCGGAAATGGCGTCTTCCCTGCGCCTGTTGCTGGATCGCCAGTGGCGGGATCGTAGATGGGTGTGCTCGACTGAGATAAATTCCCGGACAACATCTGCGGCGTAGGCACGGAAAGGATTCCGGCATAGCCCTGATTGGTAAAGTCTCCCTCGTAACCAGCCCAGTAGAATAGTTTGTCCCGGATAATAGGGCCGCCTATATTCCCGCCAGTATCGTTATCGACAAGGTGAGGTGGCGCTTGGCCAGCGGGCTGGAAAAAGTTGCGTGCTTCCGTCGCGCTGGTCATGTTGTACTCATAAAACGCTCCATGCACACTATTGGTTCCACTCTTGAGCTGAACAGTTACGGAAGGGCCGCCGGCGAGCCCCTGCTCGGCATCGGGACTGTTGGTCACTATGTTGACGTTTTGGATGGCTTCGACCGAAGGTACATAGTTCGTTTGGTACTGCTGTCTTGGGCTTATCGCGCTGACCCCTTCGATGCGAACGTTAGGGCCGCTCGTTCCTGATCCATTAGCTCCGAATTCCATCGATTTCGAAGGATTGTTTGTGCCCCCGGAGAGTTGGCCGTTGGGGGGTAGCATTCCGGGAACCTCGTTGAAAACTCCCTCGTACGTTCGCGTCGCCTGGGGCGCGGTTTCCATAGTCTGGGAGGGGATCTCCGAGTGTACGTCCGCAGTATCGGTTTGCAGCTCGGCGGTAGCTACGCCTTGCACCTGGACGGTTTGGGTGACAGACCCTACCTGAAGCTTGGCGTCGACGCGCACCACGTTATTAGCGGTGACCTCAACGCTGGCAGCCACAAAGCTGGTAAATCCGTGCTTGGTGACCTCAACCCTAAAGTGACCCGCGGGCACCGTGGAGATGGTGTAAACACCGCCGGTGTCGGTCTGGGCGTTGCGCTTGACGTTCGTCTCTATATTGGTGATCAGCACCGCCGCACCGGGAACCGCTGCGCCGCTTTGGTCTGTCACCGTGCCCACCACGGAGCCAAACAAAACTTGCGCTGGGGCCGAAATATCGGCAAGCAGCGCCAGGCTGATTCCAAGGCAGCACATCAACATCGACCGAATTAATCTGCCGGGCAGATAGTTGAGTGACCTTGCCATCGCTGCAGCCTCATCGAATTTCATTTTCATTGCGTGTCCTCCTTTGTGCTAAACGAACGATGGGAAACCGGCCGCAATTTGATGAACCCTATGCCATACTAAGTTTGCTATGCCGTATTCAATGGCATCGATTGCATATGCTGTTCGTTGGTTTAATCGTTTGGTCTTTCGAAATGGAGTACGCCCTTCTTCGAACGAAGGCTATGCAGTCTAGCTTGAGCGGCTTGTGGAAGATCTCAAAACCGGCTTAGATCGTGAGTTAGCGATCCAGCCGAACTTTAGTCCTACAGCTAGACCTTACGGGCAGGTACCGCAAAGTAAATCCACGTCGGTTATCGAGTTGATATTTGAAGTTGGGGTCAAGCCAAACTCTCTAACAGGACGGGGTCAACACTCCATCTCTTGAGTGCTGGGTCGGTTTTCGAGCTAGCCATGCAGCCTGGGTCATGCGTTAAGCTATGCTGCATCGAGAAAAGCTATATACCTCGCTGCTCAAGACTGTCAAGAGCTGTCCCTCGTCAGAACTGCATCCGTTCCGATCAGTCGTGTTTTCTAGGATATAGACTAGTCATGCTGCGCTTGGTAAAGCTTCTGTCTGAGGTGGTTGTCCGCGCTCTTTGCACTCCTCGCGATCTTCTTTTGGAGACGATCAGCTATTGCGTAAAGGACCGGCTGGCCGTGTGTTTCAGGAAGACAAGATTAGGTCCACGCGGCGCGAGCTGGATGCCTGGATCCGGATGATGTCACAACCACGAACGATCGCAATGGAGGCGACGATCTTTACCGGGTGGATTTACGACCATCTGCTACCTCATGCAGAGAAGGTGAAGGTGGCGCATTCGCTGATGTTCAGGGCCATCGCGACAGCCAAGCGGAAGAACGACCGCATCGACGCCGGCAAGATTGCCGACTGCCTGCGCTGCAACTTCCTGCCCGAGCGCCACAAGGCGTCCACCGAGATTCGGGATCGCCGCCGCACACTAGTACTACAGTTGTAATTAAGTGGCGAGAAGCAGCAGCGCCTGTTTTCGGTAGTGGAAGAACTGGGCGAGGAATTGATGTTGCCGCCGCCAGTCAGACCAGTGCAGAAGATGCTCCAGGCTCCGCCAACCGCCGCGCAGCGCGAAAGCGAGCAAATGCCGGATTTCCGGTGCGCTGAGGGGAACCTTTCGCGGAG
>JASHOC010000240.1 GCA_030041305.1 Acidobacteriaceae bacterium | reverse complement strand
AACTGACTCAACGGCACTAGCCGCATGCCGTGCTGAAAGGTGTGAACATTGTCATAGTCGCTGATGCCGTTCGTTTGGCTACGGCCCAGTAGCCAGACCTGGTTGGTCGGCGCATCGAGTCGCGTGACGTGAGACGGAAGTTGCCCATGCCATCCCGGTCCGACGAGTGCAAACCATGCTTCGCTGGTCCCTGTCGTACGCTTCCCGGGATCAGCGAAGGTTTCGGTCCATGCGTCCATGAATTGCAGCAAATAAAAGCGACCATCGGAGTCCGGCGCATGCAACAGCATTGGCTCCTTCGAGACGTCAATCCAGGCATTCGTATAGAGCGTGTCAGCATTTGGCCGAACGATCAAACGGAAGCTGGCGTCGGGGAACGCAGAAACGTGTATCAGGTGGTTCGGCGGCAGTCCCCGCATGGTTTCCTGTAGCAGCGCCATAGGATACGCATAGACATACGCTCGTTCTGCAATTTGCAAGACATCGCCAGGGCTTGGACTTTGCGCGTTCATGACGAAATCGGCGCTGAAGGAAAGTCCGACACTTGCGAGCACAGAACGCATCCGCCTCACAGGTTGTCCCCCTGACCTTCGAGTTGGTTGGCTGCATAATATCAGACCACGCTGTGCCTTACCCGTTCGGCCTCTTCTCAGCCCTGATAAGTCGGCTTGTGTTTACCGACCCCGCCTCAACTGTCGATGCCTTAGCGCTCATTGACGGCATTCCGAGTTGCTTGTGGGCTAGGCGGGCCTTTGAAATCTCCCGGAATTTCAACTTTGGGTCTCGCGACATGACTCCAGCAACGGCAAGGCGTGAATTGGGAATGAAAGGCGAATCGCCAAACCAGAATTGCCAGGACCGCGTAAATATCTCCGCATTTGTGGCGACAACCGCGCGTTTTACCGGAAAATCACCCGCATCCCGCTCACATTCACCACCATTCCGCCGCCAATTCGATGGCCAGCCAACCCAAATCACCCGGTCCGATCACCGTTGGCAGTCCGAGAATAGTGAGGAGTCGATTCGGCTGCCCTGCATCAGCAGACGAGACTCTCGTTCCCTGTTTCCCTTTTTTGGCTACTTTGCCGGGACCACTGACACTGACCCCTGCGAACCGCGAACTGTGAACTGAGAACTGACCACTGACCACTAACCCCTGATCCCTGTCCGTATAATCACCCCATGAGCGGCCAACCGCTGGTGGGCGTGGTAATGGGCAGCAAGAGCGACTATGAAACGCTCTCCGCAGCCGTCGAAATTCTTCGCATGTTCGAGATTCCCTTCGAAGCGCGCATCGTCAGCGCCCATCGCACGCCCGATTGGCTGTTTCAATACGCTGAAGCCGCCCATCAGCGCGGCCTTCGCGCCATCATTGCCGGCGCCGGCGGAGCCGCCCATTTGCCCGGAATGCTGGCCGCCAAAACCCTCGTCCCCGTGCTCGGCGTCCCCGTCGCCGCCACGCAGTTGAACGGCCTCGATTCGCTGCTCTCCATCGTGCAGATGCCGAAAGGGGTGCCGGTGGGCACGCTCGCCATCGGCAAACCCGGCGCCGCCAACGCCGCCATTCTCGCCGCTGAAATTCTCGCCGCCACGGACTCCGCTCTCTACGAGCGCTTAGCCTCCTGGCGCGCCGCGCGCACCCAGGAAGTTCTCAACCAGAAGCTCGATCAGGAGCTTGACCGGAAGCTTGATCAGGAGCTCCACGGTTGAGCCGCCATTTTCAACCAAAACCGGAAATCATCGCTCCCGGCGGACTGATCGCCATCCTCGGCGGCGGTCAGTTAGGCCGCATGATGGCCATGGCCGCCCGCACCATGGGTTACCACGTGCGCGTCATGGATCCCGAACCCGCCTGCCCGGCCAGCTTTATCGCCGACGAGACCATCGTTGGCCGCTGGGATGATGTAGACGCGGCGCGCCGCCTCGCCTCCGGCGCCGATGTGGTGACCTTGGAGATCGAGCAGATCGGCGTGGATGCCCTCGAAGAAGTGGCGCGCCTCGCCCCCTTGCGTCCGGGCGTCGAACCGGTGCGCATCATCCAGGACAAGACCCTCCAGAAACCCTGGCTTGCGGAGCACGGATTCCCGGTGGGTCCATTTCGGGTGGTGCGGAGCGAAGAGGATGTGCGGGTAGCCGGGCCGGCCCTCGGCGGCAACATGTTTCTCAAGATCGGCCGCGGCGGCTACGACGGGCGCGGCCAGGTGCGCGTCGGTCCCGCAAACGAGACTGATTTTGGACAGGCGTGGTTGTCCATTGGCGCGCGTCCCGCGGTTGCCGAGCAGGCCCTCGATCTCGAGTGCGAGATCAGTGTCATGGCGGCTCGGAATCCTGCGGGCGAGGTGCGCACTTATCCCGCGGCGCGAAATCACCACGAGAACCAGATTTTGGCGTGGAGCGTACTGCCGGCGGGGATATCGACGGAACTGGAATTGCGCGCGGAAGCGCTCGCCGCAGGCATCATCGCGCAGCTCGGTATCCAGGGGCTTCTTTGTGTAGAAATCTTTGTGACGCGGCAAGGCGAGCTGCTTGTGAACGAACTGGCGCCCCGGCCCCACAACAGCTACCACCAAAGCGAACGGGCCTGCCTAACCAGCCAGTTTGAACAAGTCCTACGCGCGGCGTGCAATCTCCCCTTGGGATCGTCGGATCTGATCGCGCCAGCAGCCATCGCGAATCTGCTCGGAGACTTGTGGAGCCACGGCCAGCCAAAATTCCCCAACGCGCTTGAAGTGCCAAGCGTTCGCCTGCACCTTTATGAAAAACACACTCCACGACCGGGCCGCAAGATGGGGCACTTATCCGCTTCCGGCTCGACGGTCGACGAAGCCCTCGAACGCGTCCTCGAAGCTAAGCGGCGGCTGTGACGCCACACAACTAGCCCGCGATCTCTGCCTTTTCCCACCGCTTCGGCCGCAGCTTGGCCTGCAAAATCTTCTTGCGCAGGCGCAACGATTTGGGCGTAACTTCCACGAATTCGTCATCGGCGATGAACTCGATGGCCTGCTCCAAATTCAGGGTGGTGTGGGGCGCCAGGCGAATGGCCTCATCGGCCGTCGAAGCGCGCATATTGGTCATCTTCTTTTCGCGCACCACGTTCACATCCAGATCGTTGTCGCGTGAGTGTTCGCCCACGATCATGCCCTCGTACACGTCTATGCCCGGCCCCAGGAAAAGAATCCCGCGCTCCTGCAAGCCGTTCAGCGCGTAGGTGGTCGTCAATCCCTGCCGGTCGGCCACCAGCGCTCCGGTCGGCCGCTGCGGAATCTCGCCCTGATAGGGAATATAGCCGTCGAACAGCGAGTTCATCACAATGGTGCCGCGGGTTTCGGTCAGCATTTCGCTGCGCAGCCCTATCAGGCCACGGCTGGGCACGCGAAATTCCAGGCGCACCCGCCCCGAGCCGTGATTGTGCATCTTGGTCATCTCACCCTTGCGCGGCCCCAGCTTCTCAATCACCACTCCCGTGTACATCTCGGGCACGTCGATGGTCAGATGCTCCACCGGTTCCATGCGCACTCCGTCCACAACCTTGGTCACGATCTCCGGCCGTCCGGCCATGAGCTCGTAGCCTTCGCGCCGCATCATCTCGATCAGAATTGCGAGCTGCAGTTCGCCGCGCCCGAGCACTTTGAAACTGTCCGGCGATCCGGTTTCCTCCACGCGAATCGAGACGTTGGTGAGCAGCTCCTTTTCAAGACGTTCGCGTAAATTGCGGATGGTGACGTACTGCCCTTCGCGCCCCGCAAACGGCGAGTTGTTGACGCTGAACTGAATGGCAATAGTCGGTTCGTCGATCACGATCAGCGGCAGCGGCGCGGGGTTCTCGATTCCGGTGATGGTCTCGCCGATGGTAATACCTTCCACACCGGCTACGGCCACTATATCGCCCATCGTGGTCACCGCAATCTCAGTGCGCTTGAGCCCGGAGAAGGTGAACAGCTTGGTGATGCGCGTCTTCGTAAGCGCGCCATCGCGCTTGGAAATGTACACTTCGTCGCCGGCGTGGAGCGTGCCCTGAAAGACACGGCAAATGGCGATGCGGCCGAAATAATCCGAGTAATCGAGATTCGTCACCAGAATCTGCAGCGCGCCTTCAGGATCGCCTTGAGCCGCGGGGATGGTCTTCACGATGGTTTCGAACAACGGCTGCAGGTCCGTGCCCGGCGTCGCCGGATCGGTTGTCGCCGTTCCCTCCTTGGCTACCGCGTACAGCACCGGGAATTCAAGTTGTGACTCTTCGGCGTCGAGATCGATGAACAGATCGTATATCTCGTTCAGCACTTCCTGCGGTCGCGCGTCGGGCCGGTCGATCTTGTTGATCACCACGATGGGCGACAGCTTGGCTTCCAGAGCCTTGGCCAGCACGTAGCGCGTCTGTGGCAGCGGGCCTTCCGCGGCGTCAACGAGCAACATCACCCCGTCCACCATCTTCAGTGCGCGCTCCACCTCGCCGCCGAAGTCGGCGTGGCCCGGGGTGTCGACGATATTGATCTTGCCGCCGCCGTAGTTGATGGCTGTGTTCTTGGCCAGGATGGTGATGCCGCGCTCGCGCTCCAGCTCATTGGAGTCCATCACCCGGTCGGCCACCTGTTCGTTGGCGCGAAAAGTTCCCGCCTGCCTCAGCATGGCGTCGACGAGCGTGGTCTTGCCGTGGTCCACATGGGCAATGATGGCGATATTGCGTATCGTCCGGCTCACGTACTTCCTTTTCGGAGTTGGCCTCAGTCGGGCCTTGGAGTCGGCCAGAAGAGCAAAATTCGGCGCTTTGCCGCGCGCAGCGACAGTTTCCATTTTACCAGCATGGAAGTTGCCCACCACAAATGGCCGAGCGGGCTGTCGCGGGCCAGTTCTTTCCGCGCGATCTATCCGTATCGCACGAAACTCAGTCGCTAACAGGGCGAGGCCATCGTCGTCGTAGGCGACTTCGCGCAGGGCGTCTTCGCAGCTGACGTAGGGCTCTTGCTCCCGCATCTGGCTGAGGGTCTTGAGGCGGACCAGGAGCAACAGTATTCAGTTCCACGGCGGTTCTCCAATTCCCGTGGAGTTTTGAGGGGCGTGCCAGGCGGCGTTTTCTTGGGAAAAACGCCACTCAACGTTCGAGGTTCTGCTCTACACCAATTGGAGAACCGCTATAGCTGCGCTTTCGGAGCGTAAACGTGTATCGAACGCACCGATCGAGCCCGGTCGCGGAGGCGCGACTCTCCATTGGATGCCCGGCGACGATGCGCACAATGAGTTTTCTTCCCCTTGCACTCCAAGGGAAGATGTGAGAGTATACCCCTGAGAACACAAGGGGGGACTTCGATGGACGCTGCCAAACTTGAGTTCCTTCGCGGAACGCTCGATGTGCTCATCCTGAAAGCTCTCACTTGGGAAGCTCGTCATGGCTACGCCATTACCAGCTTCATCCGCGAGCAGAGCGACGACGCATTGCTCCTTGAAGAAGGCACGTTGTATCCGGCGCTATGGCGCCTCGAAAGCAAAGGACTCGTGCAATCTGAATGGGGCCTGTCGGAAAACAACCGCAAGGCCAAGTTTTACCGGCTGACGCCCAGGGGGCGTCGCCAGCTCCAGCAGGAAACGGCAACGTGGCAGGCGTACGCGTCGGCGGTCTCCAAAGTGCTTGCCGCATCCCAGCCAAGGCGGCTTACGGAGGAGATGGGATGAGCTTGAATCGCATGTGGCGCCGTTACGATCGCCTGCTCGGTCCCGATGTCGCGTCCGATGTCCGTGAAGAGCTCCGCTTCCACATCGAAGCGAAAGTGAGCGATCTGGTAGGACAGGGATGGACCGAAGATGAAGCCCGCAAAGAGGCGGAACGCCAATTCGGGAGCTTAAGCGCTCTGCAACGCGAAGGCGAACGGATTGGCGACATAATCGGACGCCGTAAGCGGCTCAGAGAACACTGGAGCGATGCTTTTGAGGACGTGAGATATTGCTTCCGCAAACTCGCAAAATCTCCCGGCTTCTCTGCTGTTGCGATCGCCACGCTCGCCCTGGGAATCGGCGCAAATGCGGTCGTTTTCAGCGTTCTGAATGCGCTGGTATTACGCCCGCTCAACGCCGACCAACCAGGGCGTCTCTTTGTTGTCGAGCACCGGCAGCACGCCTCGTACATGCAGTCTTATCCCGATTACATCGATTATCGGGACGACAACAGCGCCTTCAGCGGGATGGCAGGATACGATACCACCGACGTTGCTGTCGTGATCGGAACTTCCGCAGTCAAGAGCTATGGTTATCTGGCATCGGGGAACTATTTCGACACGCTGGGCGTGCGGCCAGCGGAGGGGCGCTTCTTTCACGGGAGCGACGAGCGCGGAATGAACTCAGCGCCGTATATCGTCCTTAGTTATGATTTCTGGCGGTCGAAATTCAACCGCAACCTGAACGTGATCGGGACGACCGTGAGTCTCAATACCCATCCGTTCACAGTGATTGGCGTTGCCCCAAGGGACTTCCACGGAACGGAGATGTTCTTCTGGCCGGACTACTGGATTCCGCTCATCGATGCCCAAGAGATCGGATTCAGTCCACACTTTCTCGCCAATCGCGCGACCCACAATCTCTGGATATTGGGACGGCTGAAACCCGGCGTCACGCCGCAGCAGGCCAGCGATGATTTGAACTCAATTTCCCGCCGTCTTGCCCAGCAGTATCCCAGGGAGGATGACGATCTCGACGCTCGCCTGGTTCGGCCTGGGTTGATGGGCGACGTGTGGGGCGATTCCATCCGCGCCTTTCTTGCGGCAATCATGATGCTGGCGGCGCTGGTGTTGCTTGCCGCCTGCGCCAATCTGGGAAGCATCTTTGCCGTGCGAGCTGCGGATCGTGCTCGCGAACTGGCGCTTCGCCTTGCAATCGGAGCGAGCCGGGCCAGAATTTTACGCACGCTCCTCACTGAGGCGGTCGTGGTGTCTCTGCTGGGCGGTTTGACCGGGATGTCGTTCGCATCATTCCTGCTCCAGCTCTTGAGCCGCTGGCAGCCTTTCGTGGATTTTCCCATTCATGTGGTAGCCCTTCCAGATGGAAGAATCTACGCATTCGCGCTGCTGTTATCCGTGGGCAGCGGTCTTTTGTTTGGGTTCCTCCCCGCGCGACAAATCTGGCAGGCGGATGCAGCGCAGGCAATGAAAGCCGGGACGAGCGCGGGTCCGGTATGGGGCCGTTTTTCGATGCGCGACGGACTGCTGTGCGTGCAGATTGCGCTTTGCACACTGCTGGTCACAGCGTCCTTGGTCGCCTTCCGCGGCATGGAGCGGTCGCTGCGCATGCCGCTCGGCTTCAGGCCCCAGGGAGTGACCATTGCGGAGACACAACTGAACATGGGCGGCTACACGGAAGTTCAGTCGTGGCCGGTCCAGACGCGCATGGCCGAGGAAGCGGCCCGGATCCCAGGAGTTTCATCGGTAGGTCTCATTGACCGCGTGATGCTGGACAACGATTGCTGCGGGGGCGAGTCAGTTTTTCGCCAAGGCGCGACGGATTTTCGCTCGTCACAGGAGGTCTTCGTCGCTCACAATTTTTCCGTTTCTGCGGGATACTTTGCCGCTGCCGGGACTCGTTTGCTCGCTGGCCGTGACATCAGTTGGCGTGATGAACCCAACTCTCCGCCGGTTGCAGTAGTGAACGTCACTTTTGCGCATTTGCTGTTCGGCAATACCCCTGCCATTGGCCGGCACTTCGAGTTATACGGCGGCGGAGCCCTCTATGAAATTGTCGGCGTGGTGGAAGATGGGAAATACCAAACACTCACAGAAGCCCCGCAGCCAGCCATGTTCTTTCCCTTGGCTCAGGGAATGAACAGCAACGATACGGCGCTGGTGGTACGGTCAGCCTTGCCGCCCGCGAATATAGCCGCTCGGCTCAATCGGATGATGAATAGCATTGATCCCGATATCCCGCTGACTGTGCGCGCTTGGCCCGATGCGCTCGATCTGGCCCTGTTCCCGGCGCGCGCGGCAACGGGGGCTCTAGGCGTTATGGGGTTGCTGGCGGCGATGCTGGCGGTCACGGGCATCTTCGGAATGGCGGCTTACAGCGTGAGCAAGAGAATGAAGGAACTGGGGATTCGTGTGGCGCTCGGCGCTCGCCGGATGCATTTAATGCAGACCGCGATAAGTCGGCCACTCGTGTTGCTGTTAACAGGCTCCGCTCTTGGCCTTGCCTGCGGCATGCTGGCCACGAGGCTCTTGAGCCGCGTGGTGTACGATGCCAATCCGAGCGATCCGCTCGTGCTGGCCGGCGTCGTAGCGGCGATGGTGCTGCTTGGCGGGATCGGCACATGGGTTCCCGCTCGACGGGCATTGGGAGCAAATCCGTCGGCGTTGATGAGGGAGGAATAGACCGCCTGCCCTTGAAAAGCCTGGATCAACAGGCCAGCGTGCTGGCATTGACGCGCTCTGAACAAAGCACGCATCCCGACAACGCGGGCAGGGCGGCTGCGCGTCAGTTCGATACCGGGCGGTTTTGCGCTCATCGACCTTCTGTGTGTTTCAACAATGCCGTTGCTGCCTGTTCAAGCGTCCTGAGCGCGCGGCGCAGCTCTGTCGGGCGCGTTGGCGGAGCGCAAGCTCACTCGCGGTGGCGGGGCGGCATGCCTTTGAGCAGAAACTCGTAGCGCGGTTTGGCCGTGTCGGGAGTGAAGGTGATGGCGCTGTCGAGCTGCAGCACCAGGCCGGTCTGAGCGAAGTCGGGCCAATCCGGCAGTCCGGCTCCATTCGGGTAGCCGGTTTTCGCGAAGTTCGTCCAGTAGTCCATGATCTCATCGCTTAACTTGCGGTCTTCGGGCCGCCAGTCGGCGCCGGGCCGGGTGTCAAGGGTTCCAAAGACGTATTCGATGTCGTCGGAGTGGAAGGCGTACGAGCCGGGATGAAACTTGCTGGGTGGCGCGGCAAGGTCGAAATGATAGCGATAGACCGGCCTGTTGCTGGTTTTGGCTTGCGCCTCGACCCACTTCCAGGTGGCGAAGGCGATGAACGAATCGCTGTCGTAGTCGATAGCTGAGCGGGCAGCCTGCTCGTCGGTGTCGCCGGGATAGACCGCGAGAAACGCCTCGGCGCGCTCGCCGAATGTTTGTTCTGCGAACTCCTTCCACTTGGCCGCGGTCATGCCGTCGGCGAGGGCAAACTGTTCGTCACGATTCCAGCCGGCGAGCAAGGGCGCGTGGGCCTGGCGTCCCGCAGCGTAGGTGACAGCGACCGGCTCGGTGAGCAGCTTGCCATCGATGACAGGCTGGAATCGGGGCGCGCCTTGGGCGTCGGCGGCGGCGAGGATTTTCTCCGCGGGTAGCGCGCGCAGTTCGGCTAGCGTGGAGGCGCCGAGCGCGCGAGTGGCCCAGGCCTGGTCGCGCTGTTGGCGTTGGAGCAGCGAGGGCGTGTCGGGCGCGCCGAGGCTCATCGCGCCGCCGCTTTCGCCGATCGCTCGCTGGAAGAGCCCCTGTGCCGCGGACACAGCCATCAGCGTGCTCACCGCCATGGAGCCTGCGCTCTCGCCGAAGATGGTCACATTGCCGGGATCGCCTCCGAAGTTCGCAATATTGGCCTTGACCCATTGGAGCGCGGCCACCATGTCCATCAGTCCGTAGTTGCCTGTGGAACCACCCGCTTCGCTGGCCAGGCCGGGCAGCGTCATAAAGCCGAAGACGCCGAGCCGGTAGTTGATGGTCACCAGCACCACGCCTTTGCCGGGCAGAAAATCGCCATTGTGGCGTGGCTCGGAGGCCGACCCACCCCGGTATCCGCCGCCGTGAATCCAGAACATGACGGGCAGCTTGCTGTCCGGGGTGGCGTTGGCAGGCGTAAAGACGTTCAGGTAGAGGCAGTCTTCGCTGGGGCCGCTATCCTGAAACACCATGTCATCGAATTCGTTGCCCTGCATGCAGCGCGGGCCGTACTGCGTGGCTTCGCGCATCTCCCGCCATTTGGCGGGTGGTTCGGGGGCCTTCCAGCGCAGTGCGCCCACCGGCGGAGCGGCGTAGGGCAGGCCCAGAAATGCGCGCACGGCGCCGTCATGGATCAGCTTGCCGTGAACTTTGCCCTGCTCGGTTTTCACGGTGAGAGAATCGGCGCGAGCCGGAGCGGAAATTCCGACAACGATATTCATGGCGATCAGGGCGAGGATGGCCCGCATTCCAGTTTGCATGGAAAAGTCCCCCGCGGACCACGATAGCAGGACGGGCTGCTGCGGCGGCAAGCCGGTCCCGGCGGCGAACGAAATCGTCCGAAGGTCAGCCCTCAGCGCACCATGCCCTGGAATAACGGCGACTGCAAGAGGCTCACAAACTGCGCATCGCTGCTGGCGAAGTGGATGCTGAGTTGTCCGGCGTTGGAGGCGATGGAGGTTGCGTCCAGCGCCTGCTTTTCCGAATCGGAGCTGCTCATCTTGCGCACCATCACGGCCGCGCTCAGCAGCGAAGAAACCGTGGCCGCCGTGAATGCGTCGCCGGTGGCGATGGTCAGGTCGAAGTGCACTCCATGAGTAAAGTCCATCGAGTACCAGGAGCCTTGCAGTCGCTTCTTGACACTGTCAAAGTCCGTGACCGAACCCGCCTCGCCCAGCAACTGCCGCATCATGGTTTGCGTGCCCCGGTCGTCGAGGATGCTCCAGAGCGGATTGGAGTCCACGCTTTGCATGGCGCCCATCATGGGCCCGTTGGTGAGCATGCTCGGGGCCAGGCCGTCGCGCGCGTCCAGCGCCTTCTTGACGGCGTCCTGGTCGCCAAAGACCATGGTGGATGGATCGACAAAGCACAGCACCATCCCGGAGCGGCCCATGGGATAAATGCTGTTGGAGCGCACCGGGGTGGGCTTGAATTTCTGCGCCTTGAACGAAGCCAGAATATCCTGCACCGGGAACTGCCCCTGGGCAATGCCTACGGTGTCGAGATTGTCGCCGCCGGCTGAGGTGCGGAAGAGCGCGAAGGCCAGCGTATCAACGTACTGGTCCATGCTCTCCTTGTTGTTGAGCGCTGACTTGCGCAGGGCGTCGTCAAACTGCTTCAGCTCGGGCGGCATCACGCGGTCGCGCAAGCTCATTGCCGAGGAAGAGTTTTGCATGGCCGGATAGTCGATGACCACCAGTTGCTGCACGTCGTGCGGAATCGCCCCGCGCGCGTCCGTATCCAACTGCGCCGCCTGCGCCAAAGTGGCCGCCGCCATCAGCGCCGGCGCGATCGAGTATTTTAAGACTGCTTTCAACAATTCCATCCTCCGGAAACCGGACGCCATCAGGGTCCTTTCGATCCCGCTTCTTTGGGCCAAGGCAACGGTGCGCTCAGGCGGCGCTCCAGGATCTTGGTTTCGGGATCGAAACCACTTAATTGACGCATCCAATCGCTTTCCCGCTCACACGCGGCTTCCGGGATGAGGCCCACGATCTCGGTTGCGGCGATCGCGGCCCGGTGGCGCGTGGCCAGGCTCGCCACCTTGTGATGAACCGTGGAAACCGGGGTGACCTCAAAATCGGTGATGTTCATGGAGAGTTGGGTGCGCCCGTGCGCGAGGAGGCCCATGGCTTTGACGCCCTTGAGGCCGCCCGAGGCGGCGCGGACTTCGCGGGCGATGGCGCGCACCATGGCCACGTCGGTGGAATCGAAATAGATGTTGTACGTGACCAGGAACTTGCGCGCGCCCACGGCGCAGGCGCCGGCGGTGGGATGCAGGTCCGGACCGCCCAGATCCGGTTGGCGGGAGGGATCCTTGTGCACCATCTCCCGCAAACCCTCGAACTGGCCTTGGCGCACTGCCTCGAGGTTGGCGCGGTCGGGTCGCGCGGCCGCCGCCTCATAAAAAAACACGGGCACGCCGAAGCGCCGCCAAATTTCCAGTCCCGCTTGGCGGGCCAACAGCGCGCACTGCTCCAGCCGGATGCCGGAGATGGGCACAAAAGGGATCACGTCGGCGGCGCCGATGCGGGGATGCTCGCCTTTTTGGCGGGTGAGGTCGATCAGCTCGACGGCTCTGCCCACGCCGCGCACGGCCGCTTCCACCACCGCCGTAGGACTGCCCGCGACTGTCACCACGGAGCGGTTGTGGTCGGCGTCCATGGAGAGGTCGAGCAGGTGCACTCCCTCCATGCGCATGGCGCCGACGATCGCTTCCACGCGCCGCGCATCCGCGCCCTCGGAAAAATTGGGAACGCATTCGACGACCGGCCCGTTCATGCTTGCTCCTGCCGGCGACACCCTGCTTGGGGCGCGCCGAATGGCGTCTTTCAGCGCCAGAATGTGTAGCCCACCTGAACCTGAATGCTCGAGTTGACGCCGGGGTTGCGATCCCCGAGCGACGCCGATGAGATGTGGACCCCGCTCACGCCCAGGTCGATCGAACGCCTGGCCCTAATGAAGTAATGAATCCCGGCGCCTCCCTGCGGCGAAAAATTCCAGACGCATGTCCCCCCGTCGATTCCCTCGGCCGGATTGCTCAGGACGTTGGGGGGAAACTTGTGCGTGGTGTAGATGAGCCCGCCCGCAGCCTGGAACCAGGGTTGGATGCGGCGCGCATGGGTGAGAAAGTTCCAGCGCAGGATCACGGGCGTGAGGCTTACGCCGCGGAATGTGCCTCCGCCCGTAGGCAAGACGCAGCCGTAGGTCTGCCCTTGCGGATCGATGCAAGTGTAGGTTTGCACATGGGGCGGCGGGGTGTACGCCTGCCAAAGGGGAATGATGTTGCCGCCGAATTCGAATTGGCCGCTGAGGGCGCGGGCGTGAATGACGGGCGTCATCACTTTGGCCAGTTGGAACCCGCCCCAAAAGAACTTGTAGTTTGATCGCGAGCCCACGCCTGAGCCCCAGTTCAAGAACGGCCCCATTTCCCAGCGCTGATTTTGGCGCACCCAGGCGACGGGATTGTCGGCCCCTTCGTCTCCTGGCGCCGCGCCCTTTGCTGTTTGTGCTGTAACCGCCATGGCTCCCGCTATCCCCGCCGCGAAAACCGCCAATGCCAACCGCTGGGCTCGTCTCAAAATCTTTCCTCTATTTGGGGCCTGTTAACACTACTGGGGTGAACGGCGTTCGGAGCCAAAATCGGGCCAGAACCGGGGCCCCCACGGACGGGTCTTGGTCCGTGGGGTGGAGATGAGGCCGAGCCCAAAGGCTTTGGCGGCTCCAAGGTCGAGGGCGAGAACGAAGTATGGCCCGATTTTCCACCCCAGCGACCAAAGGCCGTCGCTGGGGACCCCGGGATTTTGGCCGCAACCCTGGGGCCCCCATCCCGTGCATTTTGCGGGATGGGGTGGAAGTCGAAGGGACGGGGCCGATTTTCCCGATTCCGTTGTCGCTCGTCGCTAACAGACACCCGGTAGGCGTCGCTCCTCGCTCCTAGAACTCGAAAAAATCAGCTCCCGTCGCCGCCATCCCAAGAGTGTTAGCAGGCCCTAGCTCCGGATTTCCATCTCAAAAAAAGACCGCCACAACCGGGCGGCCGTTGTTAGACGCCTGCTAGGGGGCTTTAGCTCGCCGCGTGCTCCATCTGCTCGGCGTCCATATCGAAATTCGAGTAGACATTCTGCACGTCGTCGAGATCCTCCAGCGCCTCGAGGAGCCGCACCATCTGGCCGGCGGCGTTGCCCTCCAGCTTGGTGTAAGTGGCGGCTACCATCGTCACCTCATTGATCACGGTCGGAATGCCCGCTGCCTTGACCGCGGCGTAAACCGCTTCATAGGCGCCGGGATCGGTAATGATCTCCCAAGTATCGCCCTCGTCGTTCAAATCCTCGCCTCCGTGTTCGAGCACGATGTCCATCAACTGCTCTTCGCTGGCGGCGGATTTTTCGACGGCAATCAGGCCCTTCTTGGAAAACATGAAGCGCACTGAGCCGCTCTCGCCAAGGTTCCCGCCATTTTTGGCGAAGCAATGTCGGATCTCGCTCACGGCGCGATTGCGGTTGTCGGTGAGCACCTCGATGAGGATAGCCACGCCCCCGGGGCCGTAGCCTTCGAAGGAAACCTCCTCGTAACTGACGCCTTCGAGCTCGCCCGTTCCCCGCTGAATGGCGCGCTTGATGTTTTCGGCGGGCATATTCTCGGCTTTGGCGGCCAGAATCGCGGTGCGCAGCCGCGGATTGCCGTCCGGGTCGCCGCCCCCCTTGGCGGCAATGGTGATTTCCTTAATGAGCCGCGTGAAAATCTTGCCCCGCTTGGCGTCCAACGCGCCTTTTTTGTGCTTGATGGTGGCCCATTTCGAATGGCCGGACATAAAAACCTCGACGGTGATGAAGAATAGCGGCGCAGGCACGCGCCCGACCTGTGAGTATATCACCGGCCGTGGCGAACGAGATACCGCTTCCGGGGCATCCAAGACCCGCCCGAAACCCCTTTGGCTGGCGCGATTTGCGGAAGGCAGCCGGCGCGGCGCTCCCACGCCTTTTGCCGCTTATCGAACCTGGGATTTGGCCTGGGCTTTGGCCTTGCGCGGGTTCACCGCCGACGGCCACCGGCGCGCCTCGACATAATCGAGGAAAAGCGCCAGGGCAATGGGCGCGGCGACGCCGACAATGGTATCGGAACGGAATTGCCCGGTGCGCCGGATAAACGTGCCGAGAGCGATCACCAGCAGGACTCCATCGACCGTGAGCCACAGACAGGCCGTGCGGCGATGCCAGAAGGCCAGAACACAGGCGGGTAGGATGGTGAGGGAGTTGAAGACAGAAGCGACGATGTCGAAGACGGTGAAGTTCGCTCCGCGCGTGATGAAGGGCGTGGTGATGAAGGGGACGGTTCCCCAAAGCATGCCGAGAACCAGCAGAAATCTGAGCCAGAACTGCCGTCCCCGCGCCTTTTCGTCCATTGCACCCATCTGTTTTTGAGTCTACCGAACGCGGCACAGCCGGAATCGGAAAAGGGACCAAGGGACTGAGGGAACAAGGGATCAAGTTAGTAGGGCGTTTGAGTAAAATTCGAGGATGTCGGCAGACGATGAAAACAGCTTTTCGGTAGGTTCTCAGAACCTGTTTATATCCTGGCCGATTCCGTGTGGTATTCAGTGGGAGAGCTTGTTGCTTGTTCGCTTCGAGCGCGCAGGTCGTGGAAGGAGCGCCTTCCTGTCGGCTTTTGACCGCGGCTGCTTTGGCGATCAAGCAGATGTTCGATTGGAGGAGAGATGCGGATTGCAGGCTGGATGATTGGGAAGGCGTGCCTGCGGGTTGCGCCGGGAATCATGGGAGTGGCTATGGCCGCAATGGCGGGAATGGCGCCGCAGAAAGCGCTGGCGGCGGACAGCGCACAACATGAACGCTACTTTGTCTATGTGGGAACGTACACGGGGCATGACAGCAAGGGAATCTATCAGTTCCGCTTCGACGAGAAAACCGGGACCTTGACGGCGGTGGGGCTGGCGGCCGAGATTGCGAACCCGTCGTTTCTCGTCACCGGTCCCGCGCACCACCATCTCTATGCGGTGACGGAATCGGGCAACAGGCAAGGCCCGCCCAACCTGCGCGGTGGATCGGTCAGCAGCTTCTCGATCGATCCCAAGACCGGGGCGCTGACGTTTCTGAATAGCATGCCTTCGGGGGGCAGTGGTCCGGCCCATTTGATCCTGGATAACACGGGCAAAATTCTCTTTGTGGCCAATTATGGGAGCGGGAGCGTGGCGTCCTTTGCCATCGAGGACAACGGGAGCATTGGCGCCATGACGGCGATGGACCAGCACCAGGGGTCGAGCGTCAATCCGGCGCGGCAGCAGGGGCCTCACGCGCACGAGGCGGTGGTCTCACCGGACAACCGCTTTCTGTTCGTGCCCGACCTGGGACTCGACAAGATTTTTATCTACAAGATCGATTTGGCGAACCGCAAAATCATCGCCAACGATCCGGCTTATGCGGCGGTCAAACCGGGGCTGGGGCCGCGGCATTTCGCCTTTGGCGCAGGCGCGCGGTTTGCCTATGCGCTGTGCGAGATGGGAACGAGCGTCGTGGCGTTTTCTTATGACGCCACGAACGGCGGCCTTACGCCGATCCAGACGATCTCGATTCTGCCCCCTGACTTCACGGGGATCGATCAGGGGTCAGAGATCCAGATCGATCGCACCGGGCGGTATCTTTATACGTCGAACCAGGGCCCTGAGGGTGGGCCGGTTGAGCAGGCCGATGGCAGAATTACGGTGTTTCAAATCGATGGAAAAACCGGATTGCTGAAGCCGTTGCAGTTTGCGCCGTCGGGGGGAAGGGTTCTGCGGAATTTTGTCCTCGATCCGAGCGGGAAGTACCTGCTGGCGGGGAATGAAGCTTCAAACAATATCGCTGTGTTTACGGTTGCCCGTAATGGCGAGATCGCTCCGACCAGGCAGGTTGTCGAGGTTGGGTCGCCGTCTTCGCTGCTCTTCGTTCCCGCGCCCTAGCGGGGTCATTCGTTCATGGCGGTGATTTCGTGCAGCCAGCCGGGGGCTTTGAGCAGCTCGCGGGGGCGCGGGCCGTCGGCGGGACCGACGAGACCGTCGCGCTCCATTAAGTCGATCAAATGCGCGGCTCGACCGTAGCCGATGCGCAGACGGCGTTGCAACAGCGACGTGGAGGCCTTGCCGAACTCGAACACCAGGCGAACCGCGTCGTCGAACATGGGATCGTTTTCGTCGGGATCGTCGTTGGCGCCTTCGAGAGCGGTCTGCTCGTCTTTGGGTGACTCGAGGAAGCCCTCCACGTATTCGGCTGAGCCCTGGTCTTTCCAGAACGCGACCACGGCCGAGGTCTCTTTCTCGCTGACGTAGGGGGCGTGGAGACGCAAGAGGCGGCTGGTCCCGGGAGGAAGAAAGAGCATGTCGCCGCGGCCCAGGAGCGCTTCGGCGCCGTTGGTGTCGAGAATGGTGCGCGAGTCGACCTTGGTGGCCAGACGGAAGCTGATGCGTGTGGGCACATTGGCCTTGATGAGGCCGGTGATGACGTCGACACTGGGCCGCTGGGTGGCGAGGATGAGATGGATGCCGACTGCGCGGGCCATCTGCGCGAGCCGGGTGATGGACTCTTCGACATTGGCGCGGTCGAGCATCATCAGGTCGGCGAGCTCGTCGATGATGATGACGATGTAAGGCAGCGGCTCTTCTTCCTGGCCATCCTCCGGTCCAAATAGTGAAGGAGCGGAGCTCTCGAAAAGCTTGTTGTATTGGTCCAGATTGCGGACGCTGCGGCTGGCCAGCAACTTCAGGCGGCGTTCCATTTCGCGGACGGCGTTGCGTAGGGCGTTGGCGGCCAGCTTGGAGTCGGTGATGATGGGCGTGAAGAGATGGGGAATGCCCTCGTACATGCCCAGCTCGACGCGCTTGGGATCGACAAGGATGAGGCGCACCTGGTTGGGCGTGGTGCGGTAAAGCAGGCTCATGATCATGGCGTTAATGGCCACGGATTTGCCCGAGCCGGTCGAACCGGCGATAAGGATGTGGGGCATGGAGGCGAGATCGGCGGTGACGATACGGCCGTTGATGTCTTTGCCCATGGCGAGAGTGAGGCGCGACTTGGCGCGGGCGAAGGTTTCGCTTTCGATTACGTCGCGCAAGTGAATGATTTCGCGCTCGTGGTTCGGCACCTGGATGCCCACGGTGCTCTTGCCGGGCATGCGCTCGATAAGGATGCTTTCGGCGCGCATGGCCAGGCAAAGATCGTCGGCGAGGCTGGTGACGCGCGAATATTTGACGCCGGCCTCGGGCTTGAACTCGTACGTGGTGACCATGGGGCCGGGGTTGATTTGCACTACCTGGCCGCGCACGTCGAACTCGGCGCATTTTTCGACCAGCACCTTGGCTTCTTCGCGCAGGGCCTCTTCGCGCACGGTTTGCGGGCCTTCCCCGGGGTTGAGAAGGGTGCTTGAAGGCAGCTTAAAGCCGCTGACATTCTTGAGCGCGACGGGTGCGGCGTGGGGCTGAGCGTCAGCGCGACTGTGGATGGCGATTCCCTGCATAGGGGCCGGCGCGGGCGCGGGCTCGAACTGGAACGCGGGAACTGGAGCTGCCGGCGCACGCTGAGGAACTGGCGGCGCAGGAGGTTGGGATACCGGCCGTGCTGGATTTTGCGCCGTGGCAGGTTGAGCGGCGTGCGGCGATGCGGCGTTGCCGGGCGCGGGTGCGGCGGACGCGCAATCGGGTGCGGTGCGCTCCCAGATGCTGGCGCGGCGCACCGGCGGAGCGATGGGGATTTGCGGCTCGGCGGGCGCTGGCGTGGCGCGTTGGAAAGCCGGTATCGTGTCGACGGGGTCTTCTTCCGGCGGCCGTTGACGCCGGCGGAAGAAGCTGGCGAAGCGGCCGGAGGCTTCGGGCGCAGCTTGCGGAGCTGCTTCGGGATCGACGCCCGGAATGAAAGGCTGGCCGGTTCCGGTCTGCGCGCGTTCGGCACGGACGGCTTCGCGTTCGGCACGCAACTCGGCGCGGTCTTCGCGCCAGTTGCGCCAGCGCGCATGCCCGGCGGCCAAGCGCTGCCAGAAGTTCCCCAGACCTTCCCCGATGCTGTGAAAATTGATGGCCCAGGCAAAATAGATTCCCGTTCCCGCCAAGGCCGCGGCGACCAACCAGGCGCCCTCCGTGTTCAAGTAGCCCACCAGCAATCCAGACATGAGTCGGCCCAGGACGCCTTGGACGGGAATGACATGGAGCCAGCGCCAATGCCACGGAAAGAGCCCGAAGACGGCGGGGACGAAAACGATGGCGAGTACCATGCCGACCCAGCGCAGGGCGGCGGGACCGCTGGAGCGGGAGTGCATCCACGTCCAGCCGATGGCGGCGAGCCACAGGGGAACGAGGAAGGCCGCAATGCCGAGGGACTGGAGGAACAGGTCGCTTACATAGGCGCCGAAAAGGCCGGTCCAGTTGCGTACTGCGTGGGGCGTAAGGGGATCGGTAGCGGTGTTCAAAGAGGGATCGGAGACGTGATAACTGGCCAGGGCGAGGAGCAGGAGAACCGAGGCCAGCAGCACCACCATGCCCAAAAAAATGTTCACGGGACGGCTGCGGGTCGGCGAGAGAACAATGCGAATGGGCTTCATGATGGGGCGTCTCCGCGCGCTCCTCGACACAACTCCAGCTCTGACCGGGCCGCGTCCGCGGGCGCAGGCAAAGTCCTAGAGCCATTCCTATTATCCGGGGCAGGGAAGCGGATTTTGCGCAAAACCCGGCAGGGGGGAACCATCGTGACCACCCCCGCGCATTGCGGCAACGGCCCTACGTGATTACGGCGGTTCTCCAATTCCCGTGGAGTTTTGAGGGGCGTGCCAGGTGGCGTTTTCTTGGGAAAAACGCCACTCAACGTTCGAGGTTCTGCTCTACACCAATTGGAGAACCGCTATAGGCCGGCTGTCTTCAAGACATCGGCGCAGCGCCTTAAACCCTGATCACAGGTGAGGATGTCGCATTGCAGCCGCGCCGCAACCGCACAAAGGAGCATATCGATTGGCCCGCAGCCGACTCCGTGGTCCTGACAAGTATTGAACATCCGCGCCGCTTGGATGTAATCCGCGGAGGCGATCTCCTCATCGCGAAAGGGGTCGAGCAGCTCCCGTACTTTTGCCAACCGGGCGCGATCGCGGATGCCGGATAGGATTTCTTGGCGAATGGGACCAATGATCGCCACGCGCCGGTCCCCGATGGCTTCTTTGAGCGCGAAGATGACTTTTTGTTCCGCCGGGGTGATGTGGGCCGTCGCGCGCCGCCTTAACGAAAGCGACCACACGCAGGCATCGACCAGCAGCTTCATTTTCTATCCGCTGCGATTCGATCAAGACTCCGCATTTTCTTGTAATCGTAATTTGGATCGAAGTCGATGGTCCCGAAGTGGTCTAAGATCTGCACTTGCTTGCGCCAGCGAATATACTCGTCAAGCGCCGCGTTCACCGCTTCTTTTTTCGTTTTGTGGTGGCCGATGCGCCGCGCCTCATCAATCAATCGGTCGTCGATCGCCAGATTTGTCGCCATCAACACACCTCCGCGGCTCTGTGTAGTATTTCACACATTTCGATGTGTGAACAGTTTTTGGCTCTAACGTAGGCCGCTCGGATAAATACTGACGTTCGTCGGGCGCTCTTCCCAAACTCGCGCGGCCCCACCCTGTGGCGTCGTTTCCAGCGAGCGGGATCAGGTCCCCCGGTGTGAACCGCAGCCCCTCTCGATCGCCAATCAGCCGCCAATGAATTTCGCGCCCCAGAACAGCAGCCAGCCTCCGAGGAGGATCCGGTAAACCGCGAACGGCACAAAGCCGTGCTTGCGGACCCACATGAGAAACCACTCCACAACGCCGAGGGCGACGATGAAGGAAACCACCGTGCCAATCAGAAGCACGGTCCAGCGTTCTTGATTCATGACGACTTGGGCAGCAGCCACACCGGCGGCTCCGGCGGCCTTGCTCTGGTGAATTTCCTTGACGAGGTCCCAGCCAGTCGCGGCGATCATGGTGGGAATGCACAATAAGAAGCTGAATTCGAGGGCCGCGGGGCGGTTCAAATCGGCCATCTGGCCGGCGGCGATGGTGGACATGGAGCGGGAAGTTCCGGGAAAGATGGCCGAGAGGGTCTGGCAGAGGCCAATCCAGATCGCTTGGAGAAGGTTCATTTGTTCCACTTCGCGCGTTTCGGGGTCGCGGCGATCCGACCAGGCGTCCACCACCCACATCGCGACGCCGCCAATCAGGAGCGCGAGGGCCATCGCGTTGAGGCTGCTCAGATTTCTTTCGCTCCACTTGCGCAGCGCCAGCGCCGGGACCGACGTGCAGGCAAAAGCCACAAAGGTCAGCGTGATGGGGTGGTTGAACCAGGCGCGGTCGCCGTTTTGGCCTTTAGGAAAGGTGCGGAAGAAACCGACGATGCGGACCAGAAAAAGCAGGCACAGGGCCAGAATGGCGCCGACCTGGATCACGATGGTGTACATGATCCAATAGGCGTCGGTGAGGGGGATTTTCATCAACGCTTCAGCAATGCGCAGGTGGGCCGTGGAGCTGACGGGCAGGAACTCGGTGAGGCCTTCGACGATGCCGAGCAGAATGGATTGTAAGTACGGACTCAACAAGCCTCCCAGGCAGAGTGATCGCGTAAAGAGCGGTGAAACGCGCCTGGCCGGTGCTCACTCAGTTCAGGTCGATGCCGTAAACAGGAATGTCTTCATCCAATTTGTACACCAACGCGCTGGCGCGCCAGGTGTAACCGGAGTCGGCGAAGTGCGCCTGCATCTGCTTGGTTAACGCGCGGGCATGGTTGGCGGCGGCGGCGCCTTTGCCTTTATCGCCGCTGGCCGAATACATATTGGCGAGGACGGCCATACGATAGACAGCCTCGTAGAGGGCTTGGGCGGTGCGGGGGCCGTCAGGAAACTCGTCGGCATACTTTTCGTAAAGGTCGGCTTCCTTTTCTGGGCACTTGGTCGAGCCCTCCCAGTTTCCGCAGAGCTTGTCGTCGATGAGGTCGAAGGCGGCCAGCGCCGCCCAGCGGGTGCGGGGGTAGTGCTTGACGACGTTGTGCAGCGGATCCTCGTTCATGCGCGGGCGCATGTAGGCCTGCTGTTCCTTGGCCGACGGCAGAGTGGAGACGTCCGCCTTCTGGAGTTGCCAGCGGATGTCGGCGGCCCGCCACGCGGCCTCACCCGCCAGCGGCGAGTTGGGGAACATCTCGGCCACGCGGCGGTAGAGCAGTTGGGCGGCCTGAGCGGCGTCGGTGGGGCCGCGCGGATTCGAGGCCAGGTCTTCTTCGTTGGCGGCCGCGCCCATAATGATCTGATCGCCGTTGGGGGTGGTCTCTTCCACGACGCCCTTGGCCTGCAGCCATCCGGAGATGGGCGGGGGCGTTTCATTGCCGCCCACCATGGGCTGATCTTCCTGGTCCTGCATCTCCTCGATATCGGTGTTGGCGTAGACGCGCAGCCAGGGACCGCTTTTCTCCGCAACCACCAACTCGCGGCCGATCTGGACCTTGTCGACCCGCTGGGAATTGGGGTCCGGCTCGACGTAGAGGGGGGTGATTTGCAAAGCCGTGGCGCGGGGCCCGGCCATCGGCTTTTGAATCTGCTGCGCCGGGCCTGCTCGACCGTGCGCGGGCACGGCGGCTGCCGCCAGAGCGGCCGCCAAGGCAAGCGGAAAAGCGGGTCGAACGGGAAGCTTGCTCACGGGAAACATGATACTGGAACGACGCTGGCAGCAGGGTTCGGTAAGCAATGATAAGGCGCCGGGCAGTTCCGCCCTGCCGGGCTGACGCGGCGCATCGGCGCCACGCGGCAGGGGGTGAACCGTCTGACAAATCTCAAGCACGCTGCCAAAATCGACCGCGTCGGCGCGGCGCTCCGGGCGTCGGGCAATCGGTTGCATCTCGACGCGGCGTGAGCGGCGGTTTCGGCGGAGATGCGCGGTGATCGGGGATGGGTGGGCCGCCCGCCAATCGAGCCCACCTAAGGAAAACCCTAGGTCGCCTTCCGTCATCTGAACCAATGGGCCCCCTCCGGCCGCTTTCGGGCCGAGGCAAAATGCCACAGGCTGGATTCGGGCCATCAAGATTTCACAGCCTGTGGCATTCTTACGCGGTCTTCCACCCTCGCTTTCTCCTGTTCTCAATTTGCTTGATCCTCCCGGCAGGAGGAAAGCTGGCGCGGCGCATCGGCGCCACGCGCCACGAAGTAAATCGCCTGACGAACCTGAAGCACGCCACCAAGATCGACCGCATCGACGCCGCGCTCCGGGCGTTGGGCAAGCGGCCTTATCTGAATGCGACGTGAGGGGCGGTTTCGGGGGATTTGATCAGGCGCGCGTGACAAGACGAACGTCGAGAAATCCATCCCAGAGCGTTTTCGCTTCTGCCATGGGAGGAATACGGCGCGGCGGTCATCCTCCCGTAGGGAGGAATCGTAAATAGCCCAGGATAAAATCCTGGGTCGGAGCCCCAAGCGAGGCCGCCGTCCCGTAGGGCCGGCGCGAAAAACAGACGGCGAGCCATCAAATGACCCCGCGCGCCGCCATAGATTTGGTTCGTGTCGTTGGCTCGATGTAGGATTTGCCTGCTATGTCCCACACCTACTGTTCGTTGTCGATCCATTGTGTCTTTTCGACAAAGGAACGCCGCAAATTCATCGTGGAGGGCCTGAGAGAAAGATTATGGGCTTATATCGGAGGCATCGCGCGGGAGCATGGGATGAAGGCCCTCGCGGTGGGCGGAGCGGAGGACCATGTGCATATTCTGCTCAGTCTGCCCGCGACGAAGACGGTTGCGCAGGCGATGCGGGAGATCAAGCAAGGGTCGTCGCGATGGATGCACGAGACGTGCGGTGTGCCGGAGTTTGCGTGGCAGGAGGGGTAAGGGGGCGTTTTCGATCGGGCTGAACCAGGTGGATGCAACCGTGGCGTACATTGCGGGTCAGCAGGAGCATCATCGCAAGCGGGATTTTCAGGCGGAGTATGTTGCATTTTTGAAGAAGCACCGGATTGAATACGATCCAAGATATGTGTGGGGTTGAGCGGTTCGCGCCGGCGTCGAAGCGGCAATTGGGGCGGTTTCGAATTGAATGGGATTGATGCGATTGCGAGGGTCACCGCCGGCCCTACGGGACGGCGGTGACGTTGTTGGCGCGACTACCCAGGATTTCATCCCGGGCCGCCGACTCTCCCGTAGAGAGAAATCGAAAATAGCCCAGGATGCAATCCTGGGTAAGGAACCCAGGTCAGCCTGCCGCCCCGTAGGGTCGGCGCGAAATGTCGAGCTGGCGCGGCGCATCGGCGCCACGCGCCAGGAAGTGAACCGCCTCACGAACCTCAAGCACGCCACCAAGATCGACCGCATCGACGCCGCGCTCCGGGCGTTAGGCAAGCGGCTCTACCTCGACGCGGCGTGAGCGGCGGCTTTGGCGGATTTGATCTCCGGCTAGGTGCGGGTGACGAGACGAACATCGAGGTCCATGCCGACCGCGGCGGCGTAGCGCATCAGAGTGCGCATGTTTGCGCTCTCTGGCCTGTGTTCGGTCCGGCTTAACTGCGGGGCGCTCGTTCCGATCCGCTTGGCAACCTCGGCTTGCGCCAGCCCTTTGCGCTTGCGCTGATCGGCGAGCTCCAGACCGATCTTCAGCACTCTGGTTTCCTCCTGGTAGGCCCGCCTCACCGCAGGTTTTCGGAGTTCCTTCTTCACATAACGGTCCCACGCAGTTGCCATTTATGGTCTCCCTTCCTTTTGCCGCGCAGCGTTGTCCCTCAAACGAGCTTCGTGCCTGAGCATCCTTCTGTTGCCGACGCGTTTGTCGGCGTCCTCAACGGTGGCCGAGTTTTTTGTAAATCCATGCAGTAGGATCGCCGTCCGACGTTCGTCGAAAAAATAGAGAACCCGGTAACGCGTCTTTCCCATGCGCAACCGGAGTTCGCGAAGGCGTCCTTCAATTTGCGAGGTGTAGGGATAATCGAGAGCCGGTCCGCACTCCTTCAGCAGGTCGACACGGGCAATGACCTTACCTCGAACGTCCTCGGGAAACCTTCCAGCCAAGCTCTAACGGGAAAAGTTCCGTTCTCTTCCCGGTAGAAATCGACTCTCCATTCCTCCGCTGGTTTGTCGCTCACAAAGAGTAGTTTATCAAATTTGATAAGTCCCGCCCGCGATTTCCTGGGCTACTTTTGCGTCCTATGGGAGCAAACTGGCGCGGCGCATCGGCGCCACGCGCCAAGAAGTAAATCGCCTGACGAACCTGAAGCACGCCACCAGAATCGACCGCATTGACGCCGCGCTCCGGGCGTTGGGCAACGGGTCTTATCTCGATACGGCGTGAGTGATCGTGCGATTATCCGGTTGCCCAGGGTTTTTAGGACCAAACGCCGACACAGGGGTTCCCTCGGAGTGAGCTCGAAACGTCGTCCTCCCGCTGAGAGAAACCGCAGACAGGGCGCCTTCGCAGTATGTAACTTCCTTGCTCTTGACGCGGTCCCATATTCGCAATGTTCGACGGAGCCGACTGGTAGCATCTCGGAAACAGCGGCTCATCGGGCTTGCTCTTGAAATCAAAATAGCCAAACCGTGCATCCGGCCCTTCGATTTCTTCCCTTCGTGCCAGTTGGACCTTTAGATTGCGAACCTCCTCATCAAGCTCGAGCACGCGCCCCTTTACGTCGAGCATGGAGTCGTAGAGTTCGCTCAGAGCCGATTTCAATCCATTGTTAGATGACGCCTTGGCCAAATCGAGTGCATTCTTGGCTGACGCTGCGAGACCGCTGACAAGTTGGACAGTTGTTAACGCTGCGGTAGGCACTATCGTCATTTGGACGCCCCTGAAACCTCTGCCTTAGCTATAAATGCTACGCCGCTCCCAAGTGGAAAAGCGGGGCCAATTCCCGCCCTCCGTCTTAGCGTTCCGGTTAAGTAATCTTGCGGAGCGGAGGCGATTGTGCGCGATAATGCACGAGCGGAAGACGGAATGCTTCAGATCGCGATTCGCCGGGTACCCCATCCTAAACGCGTCTCTTGCGTTTAGGGTGGGAGCCGCAAACCTCGACCCGCCCACGCATCCTGCGCTGTCAAGCGCTTCTTCACGTTGGTCTTTCCAAGTCTCTGATTCCAAAGCGTTTCTCAGCAACAGCAACTTGCCGGAAATTTTTCCCAACCTGCTATCCTGATCTTGAGGATGGGAAAGGCCCCACACCGGGACGCGCCCGCCTTTTCTTCGCCCGCAGCCCGGAAATCCGGCCTTCTCGCGCACAGCCGTAGGCCAATTCATCGGAAATCAGGAGCTCTGCTAGAGAGGGCATTATGCATGCGTTCCGGTGTAAACGCCGAGCAGATTGAGCAATCCCTTTGTTTTGTGACAGATGCGAGAGTTGGCCTTTGTTTTCAAACACTTGCGGCGAGCACTTCCAATAAGCCATGTAGAATGAAATACTTGCTGAAAACAAAGAAGAAAACCAAGAAGGGGCGCCTCCGGAAGGAGAAAAGTCCGCTTTCCGACGCCCAATCGCGGTCAACGTGCCTTAACCCATTCGTTTTCTGACACATGCGGAAAATGGCTTTTATTTTCAAACACTTGTGGCGATCAAATCGATAAGCCATCTAGAATGAAACACTTGGTGAAAACGCAGAAAAAATCAAGAGGGGGCGCCTCCGGTTCGAGAAAAGCCCTCTTTCCGGTGCTCAATCGCGGTCAACGCGTCTTAACCCATTTGTATTCTGACACCTATGAGAATTGGTCTTTGTTTTCAAACACTTGCGGCTATAGCGGTTCTCCAATTGGTGTAGAGCAGAACCTCGAACGTTGAGTGGCGTTTTTCCCAAGAAAACGCCACCTGGCACGCCCCTCAAAACTCCACGGGAATTGGAGAACCGCCGTAACACATCCGATAAGCCATCTAGAATGAAACACTTCACTGGCTGAAAGCGCTTGAAAGAGCCGAAGGGGGCGGTCCGAAGGATGAGCTCCCCAATTGTATTCGTCTTATATTCGCCCTGGCAATATAATGCAGCCATGGACTTTCAGTTGGTGACCAGCTATAAGCCGCGGGGTGACCAGCCCCGCGCCATCGACGAGTTGGTGCGTGGATTGGCTGCGGGGGAAAAGCACCAGGTGCTGCTCGGGGTGACAGGCTCGGGCAAGACCTTCACCATGGCCAAGGTCATCGAGCAGTCGAACCGGCCGGCGCTGATCCTGGCCCACAACAAAACGCTGGCGGCGCAGCTTTACCACGAGTTCAAACAGTTTTTTCCCAACAACGCGGTCGAGTACTTCGTCAGCTACTACGACTACTACCAGCCGGAGGCGTACATCCCGGCGGGCGATCTCTATATCGAAAAAGAAGCCACGATCAACGAGGAGCTGGACAAGCTGCGGCTCTCAGCCACGCGGTCGCTCTTCGAGCGGCGCGACTCCATCATTGTCAGCTCGGTGAGCTGCATCTACGGCCTCGGCTCGCCGGAGGCGTACTACGGCATGTTGCTGCTGCTCGAGAAAGGCCAGCAGATCAGCCGCAAGGACATTACCCGGCGGCTGGTCGAAATTCTTTACGAGCGCAGCGACGGGGACTTCCGGCGCGGCACGTTCCGGGTGCGCGGCGACGTGATCGAGATTTTTCCCACCTACGACGAATCGGCCTACCGCATTGAGCTTTTCGGCGACGAGATCGAAACCCTGGCGCAGATCGATCCGCTGTTCGGCACGGTGCGGCAGAAGTACGCCCGGCTGCCCATTTATCCCAAGAGCCACTACGTAGTCCAGCCGGAACGCAAGTCCGAGGCCATCGACTCGATTCTGAAGGAGCTGAACGAATGGGTTCCGCATCTCGAGGCCGAGGGGCGGATGGTGGAAGCGCAGCGCGTGAATCAGCGCACGCGGTTCGACCTGGAGATGATCAAGTCGATGGGCTACTGCCACGGCATCGAGAATTACTCGCGGCACTTCAGCGGGCGGCTGCCGGGCGAACCCCCGCCCACGCTGCTGGATTATTTTCCCCGCGATTACCTGCTGTTTGTCGACGAGAGCCATGCGACCATCCCCCAGGTGCACGGCATGTGGCATGGCGACCGCAGCCGCAAACAAACTCTCGTTGACTACGGCTTCCGGCTGCCTTCGGCCATGGACAACCGGCCGCTCAAGTTCGACGAATTCGAGAACCGGGTGCACCAGGTGATTTACCTGTCGGCGACGCCGGGACCCTACGAACTGACGCGGTCGAGCGGGGTGGTGGTGGAGCAGGTGATCCGGCCGACGGGGCTGGTGGATCCGGAGGTCGAGGTGCGGCCGGTAAAAGGGCAGATCGACGACTTATTGGCCGAGATCCGCGACCGCGCCAAACGCAATGAGCGGGTGCTGGTGACCACGCTGACCAAGCGCATGGCCGAGGATCTGGCCGGCTACTACACCGAGGTGGGCGTGCGCTGCCGGTACATGCATTCGGAGATCGAGACGCTGGAGCGGGTGAAGCTGCTCGCCGGGCTGCGCCGCGGCGAGTTCGACGTGTTGATCGGGATCAATTTGCTGCGCGAAGGGCTGGATTTGCCTGAGGTTTCGCTGGTGGCGATTCTGGACGCGGACAAGGAGGGCTTTCTGCGCTCCGCAGGGTCGCTGATCCAGACCATGGGCCGGGCGGCGCGGCACATCGAAGGGAGGGCGATTTTATATGCCGACACGATGACGGATTCGATGCGGCGGGCGATGGACGAAACCGACCGGCGCCGCGCCATTCAGCGGGCGTTCAACGAGGAGAACGGGATCACACCGCAATCGATCATGAGCCACGTGGACATGGGATTGGCGGCAATTCTCAAGGCCGAGTACGGCGAAGTGGCGGAGGAGGAAGTGGCGGGCGTGCCGGAGTTCAAGTCGGCGGAAGAGGTGGACGCCTACATTGCCAAGCTCGAAACCGAGATGCGCGAGTCCGCGAAGAAATTCGAGTTCGAGAAGGCGGCGCGGCTGCGCGACTCGATCAAGGAGCTACGCGACAAGGAGTTCCTTTTTGGATGAGGTCTTGCCATTGCGTTTTAACGCTTGTCAGGATTTTCCTGACTTGCAGGCAACTGATTGGGTGCACTGGATCATCATACAAGTGAATAGTTATATGCGGGGCCCGGGACTTCCGCACACACTATTTGGGACCGAATGACAACCATCCTGCTGGTCGACGACGACCCTCTCCAGGCATCCGTGCGGAAATCGATCCTGGAAAAAAGGTTCCCTGACGTGCGGCGCGTTGCCGACGCCGCGGAAGCCCTCTGCCTTGTCGAGGAACATCCCGCCATGGCCAATTTGGGTGTAGTGGTTTCCGGCCATCAAATGCCGGGGATCGGCGCGCCTGAGTTCGTCTCCGAACTGCATACTCGCAGGCCGTCGCTGCCGGTGCTCGTGCTCGGCGAGGCTGACGACGATCCGAGCGCTTACCAGGGCGACCGCGTCTACTATTTGCCCAAGCCCGTAACGCCCGAAGATATGCTCGAGACGGCCAGTCTCGTGCTCGTCTAAATCCAGCAAAAATAAGGGATTTGCAGCGGTCTTCGGGACGCGGGAAGCGGTGTGCGAGTGCGGATCGAGTGATTTAAATCACACCGCGAAGTCTACTATAGATAGAGAATTACTTCTGTTGGGACGCTTCATGCGGCGCCCTGCCCGCGTGCGAGAATCATCGTGGAGTCATCATGGCAGCTCTTGGCAGTTTTGCCCTTCTTATTGCTCTGGCGTTCGCGGCCTACAATCTGCTGGCGGGAGCGTTGGCGCTGCGGCTCATCGCTACCGGACAGCCGGCGCGTATTTCCCCTGAGCGGCTGGCGGATACGGCGCGACGGGCCGGGATCGCGGGATTCATCGCGGTTTCCACCGCGGCGTTTGCGCTGATTTGGTCGGTGTTCACCAACGATTTCTCCATCACCTACATTCTGGAACACTCCAACCGCGCCCTACCTGGAGCTTACAAGTTTGCAGCGCTGTGGAGCGGCCAGGAGGGTTCGCTGCTCTTGTGGGCGTGGCTGCTGGGCATGTACGGGTTCGTCCTGCGGCTGCGGCATAAGACCGATGTCAAACTCTACGCGTACGCCGGGACGGTTCTAGCGGGGATTCAGGTCTTCTTTCTGCTGGTGCTGAATTTTGCGGCGCCGCCATTCGCGCTGTTCAGGGGCCCGGTTCCCGCAGATGGCAACGGATTGAATCCCCTGCTCCAATACCCGGAGATGGTGATTCACCCGCCCATGCTTTACCTGGGCTATGTGGGTTTTTCGGTGCCGTTCGCCTTTGCGCTGGGAGCGCTGATGATGCGCTACCCGGGCGAGAAGTGGATCAAGTTGACGCGTAGTTGGACCATGGCGACATGGCTATTTTTGACCTGCGGCATCTTTCTGGGGATGCACTGGGCTTACGCGGTGCTGGGCTGGGGCGGCTACTGGGGCTGGGACCCGGTGGAAAACGCCAGCTTCATGCCGTGGCTGACGGGCACGGCGTTTTTGCACTCGGTGATGATGCAGGAACGCAAAGGCATGATGAAGAGTTGGAATGTTTGGCTGATTTTTTCCACTTTCCTGCTCACCATGCTGGGAACGCTGCTGACCCGTGCGGGGCTGGTGAGTTCGGTGCACGCCTTTGCCCAGTCGTCGATCGGAACATGGTTCGTCGTCTTCATGGGCATTGTGCTGGCGGTGTGCATTTTTACCTACGTTTTGCAGCACGAGCACTTGAAGACCGAGCACCATTTGGAATCGCTGGTCAGCCGCGAGTCGAGTTTCCTGTTCAATAACCTGGTGTTGCTGACTGCCTGCTTTGTGATTCTGTGGGGCACGCTGTTCCCCATCATTTCAGAATACGTGCAGGGCACCAAGGTGACGGTGGGCGCGCCCTGGTACAACCAGGTGGCGGTGCCAATCGGGCTTTTTTTGGTGTTCCTGACCGGAGTGGGACCGCTGCTGCCGTGGCGGGCCACATCGTTCAAAAGCATCCGGCGCAATTTCGTATTGCCGGTCGTTGCGCTGTGGACCACGGTGATTGTTTGCCTGGCTGTCGGAGTGAACCCGTGGCAAGGCGGCACATTCTCCTCCGGCCATTTCTACGCGGTGGTGGCCTTCGCCGTGTCGGCGGCAGTATTGACCGCGGTGGTGTCGGAGTTTTTGCGCGGCGCTTTGGTGATTTCGCGCCAGACGAGGCGGAATCTCTTCGAGTCCTTATGGCTGCTGACGCGACGCAACACGCGCCGCTATGGCGGTTACCTGGTGCACATCGGCGTGGTGGTGGTGGTGCTCGGGCTGACTGGCTCGGCGTTTAACCGGAGCTCCGAGAAGGAGATGGGCCTGCACGACAAATTGGATATCGGGCCCTACACGCTCGAGTGCACCGGCTTCACCCAGGACTCGAACGCCAATTACAACTCAGAGTATGCGCTGCTGAGCGTCTACGAGGGCGGAAAGCAGAAGTTCCAGATGACGCCCGAGAAGCGCGTGTATCTGGCCAGCGATCAACCCCAGACGATGGTGGCGATTCACTCCATTCCCACCTGGGATCTTTACGTAGTTTATGAGGGGACGAATCCGGACACCGGGCAGCCGATCATCAAAGCGTTTCTCAATCCCCTGGTGGGTTGGATCTGGTTTGGGCTGGTGGTCATCGTATTGGGAACATTTGTAGCGCTGGCGCCAAGTTTGAGCCCGGCCACAGCGGCGTTGCGGGTTCCGGCGGCGCGCGCCGTGACCGCGGAACCGGTGCTGAAAGGTGGCGACTGATGGGGGGTGTTGAAGCCAAAAACCCGCCCGGAGGCTGGCGTTGGCTTTCATTTTGGATCAAGTCGATGCAGGCCGTCCTATTGGCGGTCGCGGTTTGCTTGAGCCTGGGCGCGGGGAGCCCGGCTTCGGGGATGAACTACCTGGACCACCATCTGATGTGCATGTGCGGCTGCTCGCAACTCTTGGGAGAATGCGATCACGTTGGCTGCCCTGACCGCGGACAGGAGATGGCGGATTTGAGCGCGGATATCGGCGCCAACATGACCGACCAGCAGATTTACAACGCCTTTGTGGCGAAATACGGGGCGACGGTTTTGGCTGCGCCTCCCGCCCACGGTTTTGACCTAGTGGCGTGGATCGCCCCATTCGCGGTGTTTGCCGCGGCGCTTTTGGGAACGATTCTCCTGATCCGGCGGTGGTCGGGATTTTCAGTGGGCGCTGCCGCAGCCTCGGAGGTCACCGATCCGGCCAAGTTGAATCCGGCCGAACGCGAGCGCCTGGAGAGAATTCGACGGGAGACAGGCGCCGAGGGAGGGATTTGAGTCATGAGCGAGAGCGAAGGCCTGATTGTGGGGATGTTTTTACTGTTCGCGCTGGTGGTCTACACGTTTTGGCCGGAAAACGGCTTTGCCAGCCACCGCGAGAAGACTCGGCTGGACTTTTTGCTGGAGCGCAAAGAGCAGCTGTACGAAAATCTGCGGGATTTGAATTTCGAATACCGCGCCGGCAAGTATCCGGAAGACGACTTCCACGCCCAGCGCGCGCTGCTCGAGAGTGAGACGGCGCAATTATTGGCGGAAATCGACCATCTGCAGGGGGCTTGATAGGAGGCTTCGGGTCGGTGGCTTTTTCGATCCCGGAGCGCACCAGACCGCGAAAAGGACGAAAGGATTGGGATCAGGCACGAAATGAAGAAGTCGATAGCTTATTTCGCAAGCACACTGGGAGTTGGATTGCTTTGTTGCGCCGCATTCGCGCAGGGTGCGCAAATTTCCGGCACGGTGACCGATAAGACCAGTGGCAAGCCCGCTGTGGGCGACACGGTGGCGATGCTTGATGTACAGGCGGGGATGGGCGAAGTGGCGCACGCCACCACGGACGCGCACGGGCATTATTCCCTGAACGAGCCCGGGCCGGGCCCCTACCTGATCCGGGTGACGCACCAGGGCGCGGGGTATTTTATTGCTGCGCCGGAGGGCGGAGGGCCGGGCGACATCCCTGTGTATGACGTGGCTCCCAAAGTGTCTGGGGTGCGCATTGAGGCAGACGTCATGGAAGCGGAAGCGGATAATGGCCAACTGCGTGTGGACGAGCGGTACTTCGTGCATAACACCAGTTCGCCGCCGGTGACGCAATGGAGCCATCGTTCATTCGAGATTGAACTGCCCCCGGGAGCGGCGATTACCGACACGGGTGCGCAGCGGCCGAACGGGTTGCCCACCTCAGTGAAGCTTGATCCGGATGGCGCCAAGGGGCGATATTCGTTCGATTTTCCCATTCAGCCGGATGACGGAGAAAAGGATACCCTTTTCCAGATCAGCTATACCGTACCGTATAGCGGCAAATTTGCATTCACGACACAGGAGTCGCTGCCTGCGGACAATGTGGCCGTGCTTCTTCCCAAAAGCATGTCGCTCACGTCCGGTTCGGGGACAAATTTCACGCCGGTGCAAGCCGACCCGGGTATCCAGACATTTCTGGTGAAGAACGTGGCCGCCGATAAGGCGCTGGCGTTCACGATCGGGGGGACGGGATCGATTCCGCGCGAGGCGCAGAACACGGCTCCCGGCAACCCGCAGGGCGACAGCCAGACGGCGAACGGGGGCACGCCCGGCGGCGGCATCGGGACACCGATCGATACGCCCGATCCGTTGAGCAAGTATAAGTGGTGGATTCTCGGCGGACTGGCGCTGCTGCTGGCCACGGCTGCGGGATTCCTGCTGCGCAAGCCGGCGGTGGCCGGGATGCCTGCTGCGGGCGCCGCGGGCGCGCTGGCAATTCCTGCTACGCCGGGCCTGGCCTCTTCCGCGACTCACGGGGCGAGGAACAACGCCTTGTTAAACGCGCTCAAAGAAGAGCTCTTCGCGCTGGAGAGCGAGAAACTTTCTGATACGATCACGGCCAAGGACTACGCCGAGGTGAAGGCGGCGCTGGAGACAGTGCTGAAGCGGGCGCTGAAACGCAGCTCGTGAATGCGAGTACCCAACTTTTAGCTTCCAACCATTAACAATTGCATCGCTCAGCGCCGGAGGAAACCTTCGGGCGCTCGTGTGCGTATGGTTCCATAACGAGAGTCTCGGCCATCGGATGACTTTGGCGCTATCGGGAGAGTTTTGGGACTTTCCGCCCCGTCTCGCATCGAAGGAAGGGAAGACGCGCAAGCCGACTGCTCGATGCCGGCTGCAAGGAGCACGACCGTGAACGGCTTGAAGACGACGATTCTTCTTACGGCTTTAACCCTGCTGCTGGTGCTGGCCGGAGAGTATTTCGGCGGAGAAAATGGCGCGGTGATCGCGTTTGTGATCGCGGCGGGGATGAACTTCTTCAGCTACTTTTATTCCGACAAGATTGCCCTGGCGATGTACGGAGCGCGGCCGGTGACGCGCGAAGAGCTGCCGCGCGCCTACGACGTGGTGGAGCGGCTGACGCAACGCGCCGGCCTTCCCATGCCGAAGATTTATGTGATTCCCACCGAGTCGCCCAACGCTTTCGCCACGGGGCGCAATCCGCAACACGCCTCGGTGGCCATGACGCATGGGATTCTGGGGTTACTGAACGATGATGAACTAGAAGGCGTGCTGGCGCACGAGCTGGGCCACGTGCGCAATCGCGACATTCTCACCAGCTCGATTGCAGCTACGCTGGCCGGTGCGATTACGATTCTGGCGCGGATGGGCTTCTGGTTTGGCGCGTTCGGCGGCATGGAAGGCGGCGAGCGCGACCGCGAGGGCGGCGGGTTGGGTGCGTTCTTCATGCTGCTGCTAGCGCCCTTTGCGGCCATGCTGATCCAGCTTTGGGTCTCCCGCACCCGCGAGTATGAGGCCGACGCTTCGGGCGCGCACCTCACCGGCAATCCGTACGCGCTGGCGAGCGCGCTGGAGAAAATTTCCGCGGTGAGTCAGCGCGTGCCGCTGCCGGCTTCGCCGAGTTCGGCGCACCTGTTCATCGTGGCGCCGCTGCTTTCCGGGCAGACGTTCGCCAATCTGTTTTCGACCCACCCGCCCATCCAGAAGAGGATTGAGCGGCTGATCGGCCGGCCGTCGGTGTATGGGGCGCCGCAGAAATAACGGGTCAGGGAACAGGGATTTGGACCGGGGACCACGGGAACAAGGGAACAAGCATTGCACTAGCCGGACGGAGTCTTCAAAAGACAAGGAGCGGAGACCGGCGATCATTTCCCAGTCACTGATCCGTATCCGGGTTCCCCGCTCCTGTATCCTTCCCAAGTGAAGACTCTGCTGCGGTTTCTGCTTTATCTTGCGCTGATTGTCTGGCTGGGCGCGGAGATCTTTTTCCCGGTTGTGGCCGCGGTCACGTTTCCCACTCTGATGCCGAACACGCATGCCGCGGGCGCCATTGTGGGCGAGTTGCTGCGCATTCTGCACGGCATGGGGCTGGTGTGCGGATTGGTGCTGCTGGCGGTGCTGGCGCTTGCTCCGGTATGGGCCGTCTTCAAACCGCGCGCGGTGCTGGCGCCCATGGTGCTTGTGGTCCTGATGATTGTCGGCACCGTCTATTCGCAGTTCGGAATTATCCCGGCCATGGAGCGCGACCGCATCGCCGCCGGGGGCGCGATCAACACCGCCGACACGGCCAATCCGCTGACCGTGGATTTCAACAAACTGCACAACCGCAGCGTAACGGTGGAAGAAATTGTCTCGCTGCTTGGCTTGACCGTAGTGGTGCTGGTGGCACATGCGGAGAGCACCAAAAGCTAGGGGCCAGGAATAACGGATCGGAAATGCCCTCGGGGAGGGTCACGATTTCGAGATTTATCGATGCACACCAGGCTGGATTCGTGGAGTGTCTGTTCGCGGATGCGCATGGACGAATATGGACGTTCAACGAATAAATGCCAGTGGTTTGCGTCGAGGATCTGGATGCGCAGAGCGAATACCCGAGGGCCGGAGTTCTTACGCGTACCATTCTGCGCCGAGACATTGATTCCGCTGGACGACAGGTTGTTGCGATCAGTGCGGGAAGTCCACGGGGAATCGAGAGTATCGCGGGGACAAAGGTCTTCGAAGTGCTCCCTGACGAACTTGAGCGGAAGCAGACTGAGAACTGACCTCTGATCCGCGACCCTTACATTCCGAACCCTGATAATAGGAAATCATGAAGACCGGAATTATCGGCCTGCCGCAGGTGGGCAAGACTTCGTTGTTCAAAATACTGACCAGGGCGCACATCGAGGAGCACGGACGCTCGAATCCGCGCGAGGCGCACATCGGCGTGGCGCGGGTTCCCGACGAGCGGCTAGAGAAGCTCTCGGCGCTCTACTCGCCGAAAAAGACCACATTCGCCACCGTAGAGTATGTCGACGTAGCCGCCATTGGACAAGAGGCGCTGAAGGAGACGGCCCTTCTCGCCAACCTGCGCCAGGTGGACGCGCTGATTCACGTCTTGCGCGCTTTCGAGGACGAGTCGATTCCCCATGTGGGGCCCATCGACCCGATGTGCGACGTCAAGAATGTCGAATTCGACCTGATGGTGAGCGACCTCGGGCAGGTGGAGAAGCGCCTCGAGCGCGTAGAAAAGGACCTGAAAAAGGCGAGGACAGGAGAGCTGGAACGTGAACAGGAGCTGCTTTTACGGTCAAAAGAGGCGCTCGAAAAAGAGAGGCCGCTGCGCGAGCTAGAAATTACGGGGGAAGAAAAGAAGCTCATCAAGGGGTTCATGTTCTTGTCACAAAAGCCTGTTCTGTATGTTCTTAATATCGGAGAAAGCACTACTCTGGGCGCGGACCTGGAGTCGGCGGTCAGCCGCTTTGGGCTCAACGAGGTAGCTCACCGGCCCAATGCGGCGGCTACGGTGATCTGCGGCAAGGTGGAGGCGGAACTGGCAGAGATGGACGATGCCGAAGCGGCGGACTTTCTGGAGAGCTATGGGCTGCGCGAAAGCGGGCTGGTGCGGCTGATCCGCAAGAGCTACGAATTGCTGGGACTGATCAGTTTTTTTACCGCAGGCGAAGACGAATGCCGCGCCTGGACGGTGCCCCTGGGGTCCAAAGCGCCACAAGCGGCGGGAGTGATTCACACCGATCTCGAGCACCATTTCATTCGCGCCGAAACCATTCGCTGGGATAATCTGCTGGCCGCCGGGTCCGAAGCGGCCGCACGCGCCAAGGGCACGCTACGACTGGAAGGCAAGGACTACGTGGTGCAGGACGGCGATGTTCTGCATATCCGGCACAGCGGCTGAGGCGGCTTGCGGCTGGCGGTTCCCGGTTGGCCGCTTGCAGAGCTTTCATCGGAACAGGCTCTCCGCTTTGTTGAAGGGCGGTTACTTCAATCATGCTGAAAGTGTCGCTCCTCTTGGGCGCGGTGGCGGCGCTCGCCGATGTGGCGGGTGGATTGGTGCTGGTGCGGGCGCGCGGCGTGGAACGCTATCTGCGCTACTTTGTCGCCCTGGGCGCGGGCTTTCTATTAGCCACAGCCCTGCTCGAGATGGCGCCCGAGAGCATGAAGCTCAACCCGCGGCTCAGTCCGATCCTGATCGTAGCCGGATACTGTGTGGTTCACCTGTTGGAGCATACGATCAATGCGCATTTTCACTATGGCGAGGAGACTCATCGCGGCGAGTTTGTATCGGCGAGCACGGGCTACTCGGTGTTGGGGGGTCTGAGCGCGCACGCGCTCTTTGACGGCGTGGCCATCGGTTCGGGATTTGTGATTTCGAGCTGGCTGGGATGGCTGATCTTTCTTGCCATTCTGCTGCACAAGGCGCCGGAGGGCTTCACCATGGCGAGCGTGATGCTGGCGAGCGGAAGAAGCCGTTCTGCGGCGCTTTCCTCCGCAGTGACATTGGCCGCGGCAACCATGGCCGGGGTGCTGGTGATCGAGCTGATTCCGCGATGGGTGCCGTTTGGTTTGCCGATTTCGGCGGGCGTGGCGCTGTACGTAGCCGCTACGGACCTGGTTCCGGAGGTCAACCGCGAGCCGGGAATTCGCATGGCGCTGGTGTTCTTCGCCGGGATGGGGGCGTTCCTGGTCTTGCGTTGGCTGCTTCCTGCGATTTAGGGCCTGTGAACACAACCTGAAACCCGTGTACCCAATTGTTGACGGGTCCTGGCTAGAACCCTGCGCCCAGAGCGTGGCGGCGATGCAAGCCGCACCTGGACGCGTAAAGGTGGGCCAGTAACCGCGCATACTGCCACGCGACTTTGCAGTTAGCCTTGCTGGCGCCACCGGCGCGCCGGCCAAAGGCGATGGGAATTTCCTGGACGGAGGCGACGCGGCCGCGGACCAGAATTTCCAGGAGCAATTTGAAGCCGGTGCGCTGAAATGCGATGTGTTCGATTGCGGTGCGGCGGACCAGGAAGAAACCGGACATGGGATCGCGGACGCGCAGACCGCCTTTTTGCACCGGCCAGGTGGCCCATACGGCTACCAAGGAAAAGAGCCTGCGGGCGAAATTCCAATCTCCAAGTGCGCCGCCTGAAGTGTACCGGCTACCGACGGCCAGATCGCTGCCGTCCTCGACCGCTCTCACCAGTTGCGGGAGCAGTTCCGGCGGGTGCTGCAGATCGGCATCCATAACGCCCAGTATGCCAGCGTCGGTTTGGCGCCAGCCGTCAAGAATGGCGCCAGAGAGCCCACGCTCGCCTTTGCGCACGATCAGGCGGACGTGCGGATCTTCGCGGGCAATGGTGGACACAATGTCGGCGGTGCCGTCGCTACTGTTGTCGTCGACCACGATTATCTCGAAACTGATGGCGGCGGAATCGAGTGCGGCGCGGACCCGGCGCAGCAGACGGCTGATATTTTGCGCTTCGCACAAGGTGGGAATCACCAGCGCCAGCTTCAGCTTCTCCTCCCGGTCGATTCCAGCGATCCTGGCGGCTTGCAAACGCATTGTTGTCCGGGCGACCATGGGAATGTAGGATATTTTACGGCATTTTCGCCTCACGAAAAAACCCAATCGACAACGAATCAACGGGGTTACCAGGTTGAAGCGCAACCCAAGGCTTTTTGATTTTCTGCTGGTCCTGATTTTTGCCCTTCTCGGTTTTCTGGTGATGGGCTACCATCCCGGGCTTGAGGACGACGGCATCTATTTGACGGCCGTACGGGCTGACCTCAATCCGGCGCTCTACCCGTACAATTCCCAGTTCTTCCGGCTTCAGGTGCAGGCTACGGTCTTCGACGATTGGATGGCTCATTTTGTTCGCGCCACGGGCATGCCCCTGGCCTGGGCCGAACTATTCTGGCAGTTTGTTTCTCTCTTTGCCGCTTTATGGGCCTCAAAGTGCATCGCGGAGCGGTTGTTCGCCGAAGCGCATGCGCAATGGGCGGGCGTGGCGCTGGCGTCGGCCATGTTCACGCTTCCGGTGGCGGGAACCGGGTTGTACTTGATGGACCAGCACCTGCACCCGCGGAACATCGCCACCGCTTTGATCTTACTGTCGGTCTCGCGCATCTTGGCGGAACGGCCCTGGCAAGCCGCGCCGTTGTTGCTGGTGGCGTGTTTGTTTCATCCTCTCATGGGGGCGATTGGCTTTTCGTTCTGCCTGATTCTCGCCCTGGTGTTGCTCGAACCGGCGCCAGCTTGGGCGCGCGCATGGCCGCGCCCGGCAGCAGCAATGGCTCCGCTGGCGTGGGTGCTCGGGGCGCCCAATGCGGGCTGGCGCGAGGCGCTGGCGACGCGCAATTATTGCCAGATCTACCGATGGACCTGGTACGAATGGTCGGGCGCACTGGGTCCTTTGCTTTTGTTCTGGCTGCTGTGGCGCGTGGCGCAAAGACGCGAGGAGCAACCTCTGGCCCGCTTTGCGCTGGCCGTTTTTGCGTTTTGCGTCTTTCAGCAAGCCGTGGCGATGGCGATCCAGGCTCCGCCGTCGCTGATCCGGCTCACGCCTTTGCAACCCATGCGCTATCTGCAGATCGTCTACTTTTTTCTTGCGCTCTTGGCCGGGTGCCTGGCGGGAAAGTGCGTGCTCCAGGCGAAGGCGTGGCGCTGGGCAGCGTTTTTGTTGATCGCGAATGGCGCGATGTTTGCCGCGCAAAAGGCGGAGTTCAGCGCCAGCCCGCATGTGGAGCTGCCCGGCGAGCAGGCGGCGAATTCCTGGCTCGAAGCCTTTGCGTGGGTCCGTCGCAATACGCCGGTGGATGCGTATTTTGCCCTCGACCCGTATTACCTAAAGGCCAAGGGCGAGGATTACCACAATTTTCGTGCGCTGGCCGAACGCAGCCAGTTGGCCGACGCCATCAAGGACGCGGCCGTGGTGATCCAGGTTCCCGTGCTGGGCCCGGAGTGGGAACGGCAGATGCAGGCCGAGGAGGGTTGGGCGCATTTTGAGCTTGCCGATTTCGAGCGCCTCAAGAGCCAGTTTGGTGTGGATTGGGTAGTGGTGGACGAACGGCTGCCGACGGGCCTCGCCTGCCCATGGCGCGATCGATCATTGGCCGTGTGCCGGATTCCCTAAGCGCAGCTTTGCGCCTGTATCCGGTAGCGCGTTATGCGTAACCTGGTGCTCGTGGCTGGAGGGATGCCAATATGGTCAATTGAATGCGTGGACGCCGCTCTTCTTGCTCGATTCTCGGGTGCGCAATCGACGGACGCGCCGGTTAGAGCCGCAAGCTGCATTTTGCATGGGATGGGCGTTTCCGGGAGAATCGAGAATGAAGAATCATTTCCGCGGGGATTTGGAGACCGGCCGATGCTAAACCTATCGCAGCGACTCATCTTCGGCGGTGTGGTGCTCGCCAGCCTCGTGGCATGGCTGGCAATCGCCGCCCACCGCGCCCTCGCCGCTTCAGGAGAGGCGGCGTTGGGGTGGATCGTCCTCGCCGCCGTGATCGTCGTGGAAATTACCACGGTTTACCTCGTGCTGCGGCCGGTGCGCACCCTGGCGCGCGACGCGCGCCGCATCGCGCAAGGGAATCTGGAACACCCGGTCGAATGGAGCAGCCGCGACGACTTCGGCGTGATCGCCAGCGAATTGAGCCGGATCGCGATGCGATTGCGCGAGCTGCGCGACTCAGAGGCCGGCCGGAAACAAATGGAGTTTCAGCTCTCCAACGCGGTTTTGCAGTCGATTTTCGAGCCCATCATTGTGACCGACGCCAAGGGGCACGTACTCAAGCTGAATCAAGCTGCTGCTGAGCTGTTGGGGAAAGCGGCAACCGACCGCATGGCCCTCTCCACGGCGCCGGGCGGAGAAAAAATCCTCAGCGCCATCCGCGACGCTGTTTCCATGCGGAAGGCCGTGGCCGCCGAGGGTGAAGCGTCTATGCTGCCCATGCGCATCGGCAACCAGGAGCGCAGCTACCGGCTGCGCACCACGCCCATGCGGGATTCGGAGGGAAGGCTACTGGGCACGGTGACGACGCTTGAAGACGTGACCGTGCTTCAGGACACCGACCGCTTCAAGACTCAGTTCATTTCCGTGGCCAGCCGCAAGTTGCGCGATCCTTTGCTCCGGTTGCGTCGGGGTCTTTATGCGTTGGGCCAGGGTTTTGGTGGGGAGTTATCGTCGCTGCAGGCTGATTTGGTGTCATCAGTGAGCAGCGAATCGGAAGAGCTCAACGACCTGATGAGCGACCTGATTGAGGTGGCGGAGCTCGACACCGGCAAGCGGGAATTCAAGCTGGAGCAGTTGCGTCCTCTCGAAATCTTGACGGAAGCCCGCGACCACTTTGTCGATGAAGCCGCAGAGAAAAACGTCCGCATCGATGTGAATGCGTACGCAGATTTGGCCGCGGTGAATGCCGACCGGCGCGCCCTGCGCACGATCCTCGACAATCTGCTTTCGAACGCATTGCGTTACACGCCTCCCGAAGGCGAAATCCAGCTCACCGCCGAAGAGATCAAGAACTTCGTACGGTTCACAGTGCGCGATACGGGAAGAGGCATTGAAACCGAGCGGCTAGGCACGATCTTCGACCGCTTCAACACCTATTCCGAGAAGGGCACCGGCATGGGGTTAGCGTTGGTGAGGCGGCTGGTGGAGTCGCTGGGAGGCCAGATCGCCGTCGAGAGCCGGCTCGGCCACGGTTCGACCTTCCGCTTCACGCTGCCCGTAACCGTGGCTATGGAAGTTCGCCATCCCGTCGAGGTGGGCTGAACGATGCCCGAAATCGTCCTCGAAAAGAAACAGGAACCAGCCAAATTACGCATCTATATTGGCGCGGCCCCCGGCGTAGGCAAGACCTACACTATGCTGAATGACGCCAACCTGATGCGGTCTCAGCAGGGTGTCGACTTGGTCATCGGGCTGGTGGAACCCCACGGGCGCAAGGAAACGGCAAACCAGATTCGCGACCTGGAGATCATTCCTCTTAAAGAAATCCCGTATAAGAACGTCAATCTGAAAGAGATGGACGTGGATGCGATCCTTGCTCGCCATCCCAACACGGTGGTGGTGGACGAGCTGGCGCACACCAACGTGCCGGGAAGCAAGAACCGCAAGCGGTATGAGGACGTGCTGGAGCTGCTGGACGCCGGCATCAACGTGTTGACGGCGGTGAATATTCAGCACCTGGAAACCTTGAATGACGCGGTCAGCCGCTCGGCAAACACCACCATCCGCGAAACCGTTCCCGACAGCTTTTTGAAGCGCGCCGACGAGGTGGTGAACGTGGACATCACCGTGGACGAGCTGCGCACGCGCCTGCGCCAGGGAAAAATCTACGCTCCCGAAAAAGTCGAGCAGTCCCTGGCCAATTTTTTTCGTAAAGGCAATCTCAATATGTTGCGCGAGCTGGCCCTGCGCACCACAGCAGAGCAGGTAGGCAGTCGCGCCGCCGAATACCGGCGCATCCAGGGTCTGGAACAGGCGCCCATGCCGGAAAAAGTCATGGTCTGCCTGAGCACACGGCCGGGTACGGAGCGGCTGCTGCGGGTGGGCGCGCGCATCGCCGGCCGGCTGGCCACCAACTGGTACGCCGTCTACGTCAGCCGCCCGGACGACAAAGGCCACGGCGATCCGGAGGCTTTCCACCGCCTGGAGGAGTACAAACGCATGGCGCGCGATCTGGGCGCGCAGGTGGTGGAGCTCACTGACCGCAACGTCTCCGATGCGCTGATCCGCTTTGCTCAGCAGGAGAACATCTCTCATGTGGTTTTTGGGCAGTCGGCGCGCTCGCGCTGGGACATTCTGTTGCGCGGCTCGGTGCTGAACCGGTTTCTGTCGGAAGTGCGGGACGTGACGGTGCAGGTGGTGCCCATGCATAAAACCGTGCGGCGCGTATAAACCTGCGCTTCCAGGCCGGCGAGCTTATGCTAAGCTCAGAGCGCGTTCGCCCGTGCTCGTTGAGTGGCTGAGCACCGGAAGCCCTAACAGGAGGACAGTTGCTTGCGCCCCTCCGGCATGCATTATTTCCCGCTCGCCTGGCCGTTTATCCTGGCGCTGTTCTTACTATTCCTGGTTGTTGCAGCGTTGGTCGAAATAGGAATCCTGAGGTACGCCTACGAGCGCATGGGCATTCCTTCCCGGTACGTGCTTGCCATCCTCCTGCTGTCACTCCTGGGGAGTGCGATCAACATACCCGTCGCCCAGTTCCCGCCGGAAACCGTGTCTTCCGGCGGAATGGTGAATTATTACGGCATGCAATATGTCGTTCCGATGGTGCACCAATGGCCCGGAACCATTCTCGCGGTGAATGTCGGAGGCGCGCTCATCCCGGTGATCCTTTCGCTCTACCTGCTGGTCAAAAACCGGCTCTTCGTTCGGGGATTGCTTGCGGTTGGGGTGGTGGCGGTGGTTACGCACTGGCTTGCGACGCCCGTCCGAGGGGTGGGCGTGAGTCTGCCGATCTTTATTCCACCCGTCGTCGCAGCATTGGCAGCCCTTATTTTCAGCTGGAGAAATCCGGCTCCGATGGCGTACGTCGCAGGTTGCTTGGGGACGTTGATCGGCGCTGACCTTCTCAACCTGTATAGAATTCCCGGCCTGGGGGCGCCCATCGCTTCGATCGGAGGGGCCGGTACATTTGATGGAGTCTTCCTGGTAGGCATTATTGCAGTGTTGTTATCGCCAGTGAGGAGATCGGGTTGGAAAGAACCTAGGGTCAGCTCCGCAAATGTATGAGGCGTCGGTTTTCGCGCGGCTCACGCCGCGAAGCGAGCAGTGAGGCTCTTTGCTTTTCCGGGCTAATCTGGGCTCGTTGCCATCGATTTGCTCCATAAGATCAGGCCAACATCGCGTCATTTCTTACATCTAAGTCATTGGAGGTGAGGGAAATGCGCCTATATTCGGGGCTCTCATGCATCGCATTGCTGGCAACGTCTTTTGCTATGCCCCAATCAAGTAATCCGCCGCAGCCAAATGGGCCCCAAAACCAGAACAACGATCAAGTCTTTCTTGCGGGCCCGGAGAACGCCACGCAACTGGCGCGACAAATTCGGCATAACCTCTTGACGTTGCCCTATTACTCGGTCTTCGATGATCTTTACTTCAATGTGAGTGGCAGCGTGGTTACTTTGGGCGGCGCATGCCCGCCCGAGCCTCCGTGGGACATCCGGTCGGAGGCCGCAGCCGCGGTGAAGCAGGTCAAGGGCGTCACGCAAGTGATCAACAACATTAAGCTGTTGCCGCTCTCCCCCATGGATTGGGAGATACGGCGCGCGGAGGTGAAAGCTATTTATGGCGATTCCGAGATCGGAACGCGGTACGGCTACCAGGCCTTGCCGTCGATTCACATCATCGTCGAAAACGGACACGTGACGCTGACGGGGGTGGTGGACAACCAGTTCGACAACACGCTGATCCGCACCCGCGCCAACACTGTCCCCAACGTCTTCTCCGTGACCGACAATCTTGTGGTCCTCAATCCGGGAAAGAAGAAAGAGAAGTAAGTTGCGGGCCGGGGTAAACTACTCGCATGGCGGAGATACAACGCAGAAAAACCCCAACAGTCAAAATCGGTCATGTGCGCGTGGGCTGGGAGGTTCCGGTCGTCGTACAGTCGATGACCAACACCGACACCGCGGACGTGGAGGGCACGATCGAGCAGGTTGCAGCCCTGGGCATGGCCGGCTCGGAGATCGTGCGGGTAACGGTCAATAACGAGGACGCTGCGGCGGCCGTTCCACATATCGTGGAGGGCCTGAATAAACGCGGCTTGCGCGTGCCCATTGTCGGGGATTTCCATTACAATGGGCACATTTTGCTCAAGAAATACCCGGCGGCCGCGCGTGCGCTGGCCAAGTACCGGATCAATCCCGGCAATGTATCGATTGGACGCAAGGATGACGAGAATTTCCGCACCATGGTGGAGTGCGCGGTCGAAAATCGCAAGCCGGTGCGCATCGGGGTGAACTGGGGCTCGCTCGATCAGGCGCTGCTGACGCGAATGATGGACGAGAACAGCAAAAAGCCTGAGCCCGCGCCGGCCCGCGAAGTGATGATCGAGGCCATGATCGCCAGCGCGCTCAACTCCGCCGCGGCTGCCGAGCGATACGGGCTTGGCCACGACATGATCATTCTCGCCGCTAAGGTGAGCGGGGTGCGCGATCTGATCGACGTGTACACCCGGCTGGCGGCGCGCTGCGATTACGCGCTGCACCTGGGACTGACCGAGGCCGGCATGGGGTCGAAGGGGCTGATCGCTTCGACGGCCGGACTGGCGCCGCTGCTGCTGGCCGGCATCGGCGACACCATCCGCGTGAGCCTGACGCCCAAGCCCGGCGGCGACCGCACGGAAGAAGTACAGGCTTCGCAGCAGATTCTGCAGTCGCTGGGCATCCGCAGCTTTATGCCGCAGGTGACGAGCTGCCCGGGGTGCGGGCGGACGACAAGCACCTATTTCCAGGAACTGGCTGAGCAGATTCAGAGCTATCTGCGCACGCAGATGCCGGAGTGGCGCAAGAAATACGCCGGCGTGGAAGAGCTGAAGCTGGCGGTGATGGGCTGCGTAGTCAACGGCCCGGGCGAGAGCAAGCACGCCAATCTCGGCATCAGCTTGCCGGGGACCTTCGAGGAGCCCAAAGCGCCGGTGTATGTGGACGGCAAGCTCTACAAAACCCTCCACGGCGACACCATTGTGATGGAATTCAAGCGGATTCTGGATAAGTACGTGGAGAGCCACTACGGGCAACGCGAGGAGAGCAGCGAGCTCGTCGGCGCACGGTGAGAGGTAGGGGGCAGGCATCAGGTTTCAGGGTCATCGCTGCAGGCTGAGGATCAACTCGGCTCAGGGTTGACAGAACAGTGGGCCAGCGAGAAATCTGCACGTTCTCGAAAAAACCCTTCCTTTCTTCTTCAAGGAATCAGCGCGTGGCCGTTTTCGCGTGTATCAGCTGAAAGCGCACCGAATAGCCCAATCCGATGGAATCATCCGGCGCAGCGGCGGAAAGACCAACAATCCAGTGGAAATCGATCTGCTGATGCGAGGCGGGCTTATAGCTCATGCCCATATTCAAGATGTGCGCCGGCCCTCCGCGCTGAGGAAACGATCCCGAATACTCAATCCAGGCGTCCCAGGGGTTCGTGATTTGCCGGTCAAAATAGACGCTTGCCTGTCCCGTCGTGTTGCGGCCTGCCGGCTGAGTGGGCCAGGCTACCGAGAACATTCCCGCCGCAGTCCAGTTCTTCGAGAACTCGCGCGACCACGGCGCTTGCAACGAGGGGTCGTACCCGTGACTGGAGATTCTGTTCGAGCCGGTGGGAAAGCTGAGTGAGGGAATGATGGAAATGTCGAAGCCGTGCGTGGGACCAAGCTGCTGCTTATAGCCGAGCACCACATCGCTCGCGCCGCTACTCAACCCTGAAGCCGTCTCGTCGTTGGCAAAGTAGTCCGGCAAGGCGAAGCGTACTTCGCCCTTTGCCGGCACGCCCCAACGCATCCAGGTTTCTGTTAGATCGAGGCCCCACCTGCTGCCGTTGTCTGTTTCCGCGAACCCATTTTCAAATTGCAGGCTGCCGCAGGGAATCACGGTGCTGGCTTCGGTGATCTGCGGACGATCGGTGGAGATCGGGCTCTGCGCGCCGGCTCCGCAAGGCTTTGGCGGGCTTTGCGGAAATGCCATCGCCGTCAGCGCGAAAACGAAGCTGACCCAGGGAACCCGAGCCATGCGAAGCATGGTAATCGATGAAGTTGCGCTTTCGATGAACTCCCCAATGAAGTGGAGCCGAATGGCTCGGTACGACCGGCGTCAGGGGTCAGGAATTAAGAAGCGTGAGCTGGCGATGGTTCTCCCTCCCGCACGCGATGGCCGTCACATCCCATCGGGGAGATCAGGAGATAGAGTGTCTCCAGCACTTGTTGGAGATTGCGATGCCATTCAACCTTGCGCGCGCCTTCGCGATGTTTCTAGTCTGCGCGCCGGGGGTTGCATTTGCGGGCAAATCCACTCCCTGCGTCACCGCCGAGCAAGCCGCGAAAATGCTCAACAAGAACGTTTGCATTTCCGCGCATGTCTATGACGTGGTGCAGCTTTCCGACGGGATGCGGTTTCTGGATGTGTGCTCGCCCCAGACCCCGGATTCGGATTGCCGATTCACGATTGTGAGTTTGTGGGAAGATCGCGGCACGGTGGGCGAACTGAACAAGTACCGCGATCAGAACGTGGAGGTGAGGGGTATTGTGCAGCCCATGCATGGCCGCGCGGGAATGGTATTGAGCCACGCGCGGCAGTTTTATGGGGGACCACCGAAATTCAAGCCGAATCCGCTGCTCGCGCACGGGTTCAACGCGGAAGAGAGCCGGGTTCCGATCCGCGATCCCAATTTGCGGGCTCAGGGAGGACGGCGGGCCTTCATGAATAGCCGGGATCAGGAAACGCGGACAGGAAAGTAACGGCTCGCCTTGTGCAATCGCCTCCTCGCGTGGTCTGCAAGTGTTTGAAAATAAAGAGGGTTGTGTGGACGATTTGGGTAAGTGTTTGGAAATGGGATATTTACTCTTAGGCGTTGACATAAGTGTTTGAAAAGAGGCTGGATATTCGTTCACTGGCGGGAAGCTTCCAGCCCCGAAAGAATGCGTCTCTGAGGACCCCGATGGCAAAATTGGCGTTTCCTCCAACATCTTCGGACTTCCTTTCTGGCCGTCGGCGACCCTCTCAAGCGACTCCCTATCTCCATGTTGTTCGATCAAATATTCGATCAAGTATTTGATAAGAGGGCAGTTAGTTTTTCAGATTCTGCAAGTGTGTGAAAAAATTGATCTTATTTCCAGAGCTTTGACAAGTGTTTGAAAACATGGGCCTTATCCATCTCCGATGGGCAAGTGTTTGAAAACAGGATCGTTGCCGGTCTTCTTTGCATGTTCCCAAATCAAGATGATGCCGCCGAACCCTGGCGATCTCGCGGGAGTTTTTCGATGCTGATTGAGCATAGGGGAAACGGGGGTAAAGACCGGCAATGGGATTTGTGATGGAAGGGCTTTGGAGTGAGGGAGAACACTTTGGTAATGGGTTGACAGAAATATAAGTCCGGGTTTTCAGGTGGTGCGTGGCTGGAATTCTTCGAGGGGTGGGGCGAAACGTGCGCCCGCGAGCAGAATCACGCAGGAAACGAAAAGCGAGACCAGGGTTACGCCCAAGCCGATGCTCAGGTTGGAGTGGTCGGAGATGGCGCCGATGATCTGCGGAGAAAACGCGTCGCCGAAGCAATGAATGCAGAATAGATTCACGGAAAGCGCCGTGGCGCGGACCGGCGCGGAGACGGAGTTGACCAATGCGGTGTTGAGCGGACCGGTGTTAAGGAAGAGGAAAAACTCGGCCGCAAAGAGCGAAGGCACCGCCCAGGATCGCGGTCCGAAAAAGAGCAGCAAACCGCAAGGTAGGGTGAGCGCTACGCTCCATGCCGAAATCAGGTAGAGCGCGCGATGGTCGGTTCGCAGCCAGATCTGGGCCAGCCAACCACCGACCAGGGTGCCGGCAATTCCGTCGATGACCGTGGTGGCGCCCACCGTCAGGCTCGCCGTGGCCAACGGCATGCCCGCCGATCGGCGGAGGAACTCCGGCATCCACCAGGAGATGCCGCCCATGGCGAAAGTCAGCATCGCCAAGCCGAGGGTTGCGGTCAAAAACGCGGGATTCTTGAACAGTCCCCGGAAAGTGGAGCGGTTCAGAGTGGTACGAACGTGATCAGAAGCTCCCCGCTCCGGCTCGCGGCCCAGCCAGGCATAGAGGGCGGCAGCCAAAAAGCCGGGGAGCGCGCAGATGAAGAACGGAGCGCGCCAGCCCCAGCGGGAGCCCATCTCTCCGCCGGCCAGGTAGCCGAGCGCGGCGCCGACAGGAATGGCGACGTAGAAGATGGAGAGAATCCGGTTTCGATCGCGTTCGGCATAAAAGTCAGAGAGCACGGCGGGCGCGAAGATTCCGAAGGTCGCTTCCCCGATGCCGACCACGGCTTGGCGCACGTAGAGAGTCGGGTAGCTATACACCCAGAGCGCCGCCAATGTGGCCAGGCTCCAGAGCGCTGCGCCGGTTATGATCAGCGGCTTGCGCCGGAAACGATCGCCGAGCCAACCGGTGAGCGGCGCCGCCAGCATGTAGAAGACGAAAAACGCCGTGCCGAGGGCGCCCATTTGCTGGTCAGTGGCGTGGAACTCGTGCTGGATGGGCCGCATTTCGCCGGAGAGGATGTAGCGGTCGATGTAGTTGAGCAGGTTGAGAGCGAGCAGCAGCAAGACCGTGCCCACCACAGGGCTCATGCGCGGGTAATTTTGTCTTGATTTCGAGAGCATTATCTGGCCTAAGGAACGTTGGGCGCGAAAACCACGAATATCATAGTTAGCTGTAAGATAACGGAGCGGCCAAGCCGCTGAAAGCGTATGGGGAACGGCAGTATGAGTTTCTGGTATCTACTAGCGCCATGGTTTTTTGCAACGTTGTGGTTTTCCTGGGTGGCGCTACTATAGCGGTTCTCCAATTGGTGTAGAGCAGAACCTCGAACGTTGAGTGGCGTTTTTCCCAAGAAAACGCCACCTGGCACGCCCCTCAAAACTCCACGGGAATTGGAGAACCGCTATAATTGCTGCCGCGCCCTCGACCGTCCTTGCCCTGGCTCTCAAAGAAAGGCATTCCCGACTTCAGACAAGTTTCGGTCCGAATACGGGGCTTCGGATTTCGCCCTTTGTCCTAATGGGATTTCTCGGCGGATGGGCAGGCGAGGCAACAGCTATCGGTTCGCTCTTCGTTGGAGAGTGGTGGGACTGTGTAGCGAAGCATCAGTGCAATAGCGCCCAGGGCGACATGGGGCTTGTTGTCCTGATCCCGGGGCTATCTCTGTTGGGTAGCGTTGTCGCCTCGCTCTGGACGTGGAGCAGTCTGCAGCTTTCTGCGACAGATCCATGGACCTCCGTATTCCGATACACCGGCTCGAACCGCCCTCTAAATTGGGCCCTTGCGCTATTGGTGCAACTGGTGTTTTCGCCATCACTTGCGCTTCTGACCTACTGGGTCACCGACTGAAGCTCCCCCTTGTTCTGTTCGTGCAGTTTGTCTCGGACGCCGCTTAGGCCACCGGCCGGGGCCAGCGCGCTTCGACGGTGGTGCCGATGCCGCCGCGGGGACGAAACTCACCTTTGACCACCGCCCAGACGGGATCGCAGGCCTTGACGATGTCTTCGAGCACCTGGTTGACAATGTTTTCCTGAAAAATGCCGAGATTACGGTAACTGAAAAGGTACTCTTTGAGCGACTTGAGCTCGAGGCAGCGGTCGCGGGGCATGTAGCGGATGGTGAGCGCGCCAAAATCGGGCAAGCCGGTTTTGGGGCACACCGAAGTAAGTTCGGGATCGTCAATCTGAATTTCGTAGCCGGGAAATTGGTTTTGCCAGGTTTCAATGGGGGGAAAAGCGAAATCGAGGCCGGCTTGGGCGTGTTCGTCGGTGTAGCGGGTTGGTGAAGCCATAGAAACATTGTACGAGCGAGAGGAAAAAATCAGGCGGTTAAAGGGAGGTGCGCCGGACCCGTGAAGGGCGCGATTTTTCCGGTTCCAAAGGCAAGAATCTGAGTCTTATATACTGGCTCTGGTTAAGGGAATGGCTCACGAAAGAAGGCAATTGCACCGGGGTTGGCTATGGCTGGCCGTGGTGGTGATGGTCCTTGTTGTATTTTTCACGGCGCGATCCTTGTTTCGCCAACGGCTGATGGTGCGCGCGGCGGAAATCCGGCACGAGGTGATCGTGAACACGGTCAGCACCAACGGGCTCGTGGAGCCGGTGCGGCCTTACCCGTTTTACAGCCCGATTTCGACCACTGTGCAGGTGGTGTACGTGCAACCCGGCGATCGGGTTTCTGCCGGCAAGCTGCTCATCGTGCTGAACGACGTGGATGCGCGGGCGCAGGTAGCCAGCGCGGAGAGCGGCGTGAAATCGGCGCAAGCGGCGCTGGAGGCGATCACACATAACGGCACCCTGGAGCAGCGGCAGGCTGCGGCTGCGGAGGTGGCGCAGGACCGGCTGGCGCTGAACCAGGCAAAGCAGGACTTGGATGCGCTTACCAAACTGGCCGCCACGGGCGCGGCTTCGCCGGGCGAGGTGGCGGCGGCGCGCCAGCGCCTGCAGGTGGCCGAGGCAAGCTTGAGCGCCTCCGAGCAAAGCGCGCAGAGCCGCTATTCGCCGGATGAAGTTGCGCGGGCGCGGGCGGCGCTGGCTGACGCACAAGCCGCGTTAACAGCGGCCCAGCAGGTGGAAGCGCAAACGAAGATCTACGCGCCCATTGACGGAACCGTCTACAGCATGGATGCCGCGCCCTCGGAGTTCGAACAACAAGGCAAGCTGATCCTGGAAATGGCGGATCTCAAGCACGAGCGGGTGCGGGCCTACTTCGACGAACCGGAAATCGGTCAGCTCGCCGTCGGACAGAAGATTCTTATCCGCTGGGACGCCAAGCCGGGCCGTGTGTGGAATGGTCATATCGTGCGTGTTCCGGTTACGGTGATCACATACGGAACGCGCCGAGTAGGCGAGGTGCTGGTGGCGATTGACGAATCGGACGCGGGCCTGTTGCCGGACACCAATGTCACCGTCCAGGTAACGGTCTCCAGTCAACCGAACGCCTTGAGCTGCCCTCGCGCGGCCTTGTATTCGGAGAATGGACAGTATTACGTGTATCAAGTTGTGAACGGAGAATTGAAGCGGACTCCAGTGACCATCGGCACTCCCACTTTGACCCAAGTGCCGATCCTTTCCGGGCTAAAACAGGGAGATTTGGTGGCTACGGGAACAGAAAATGGGCAGCCCTTGCTGCAGGGCGTACCCATCAGGGTAGAGCAGTGAGGGGGGTGCCGGCCAGGTTCTGCGCCGTGCAAGTCGTTTTGCTTGCCGGTCTCGCCGCGGGCGTCGGGCGTGCGCAGGAGCCGGGTAGAATCCTACAGAAAGCCAACGCTGCTTTGCAGACTGGCGAAGCGGACCAGGCGCTGACTTTGATTGCATCGCTGCCGCAAGGTGGAGTGGAAAACGCCGAAGCGCAGAATTTGGAGTGCCGGGTGCGCTTCGGGTTGGAGCAATGGAATGCGGCTGTCGCCGCCTGCGAGCAAGCGGTGAATCTGGATCCCGAAAATTCCGACGATCACATGTGGCTGGGCCGGGCGCTGGGCGAGAAGGCCAGCCGGGCGTCGTTCATGGCCGCGTACACACTGGGCAAACAGGCGTTTCAACAATTTCAGGTCGCGACGCAATTGAATCCCCGCAACACCCCGGCCCTTGCCGATTTGGGCGAGTACTACGTGGACGCTCCAGCAGTCCTCGGAGGCGGATTGGACAAGGCCGAGGGCGTGGCCGAGGTGTTGGACCGCATTGACCCGGCGCGGGGGAGCGAATTGCGTGCGGAGATCGCCGAGGAGCGGAACGATTCAAACACAGCGGAGAGGGAACTGAAGAAAGCTGTCGCGGCGAGCCCGCACCCCTCCCGCCAGTGGGCCACGCTGGCCCGTTTTTACCAGCAGCGCCGACGCTGGACGGAGATGGATTGGGCCATCGACAACTGCAATGCTGCCGCAGCGCGCGATCCGCACGCGGGTGTAGCCCTTTACGACGGCGCGGGCGTGTTGATCAAGTCCGACCGGGATCCGGCGCTGGCGGCGAAGATGCTCGAGCATTACCTGGCCAGCAGTGACAGGACCGACGAAGGACCTGCGTTTGTGGCCTACCACCGTCTGGCGCACCTCAAACACGCGCTTGGCGACGACGTCGGCGCGCGACAGGATGAAGAAATCGCATTCGAGCTGGCGCACGAGTACGCACCGGCGCGGAATTTCACACATTGATGGGAGATCATCGCGTGACGGCGACAAAGAGCCTGTGGAGAGGCTTGGCGGCTCTTGCAATCGTCGCGGTGCTGATGGCCGCAGCCGCCGAGGCGCGGGCGCAGGTGTCGTTGACGACGGTGGTCGAGTTGGCGCAGCGCAACAGCACCGCGGTGCGGTTGGCCGCGGCCGACGTGGCCAAAGCAACTGCGCAGCTCGCGGAGAGCCACGACGTCTTTATCCCGGCCCTTTCCTTCGGTTCTGGACTGCCGGCCTTTCCTGAAGTCGGCTTTACCGGTTCATTGCCAAGCTTATGGGACGCAAACGTACAATCGGTGGCCTTTAGCATGCCCATGATCCGCCAAGCCCAGGCGGCGCGCCTGGGGCTCAAAGCTGCGGAGCTTTCGCTCAAGGATGCGCGTGAGCAGGTGGCGTTGGACGCCTCGACGATGTACATCGAACTCGATACGGTAGACCGGGAGTTGACAGCCGCACAGCAGCAGGAAGAAGACGCCAATCGGCTAGTGGAGATCGAGCAAAAGCGGACCGACGCCGGTGTGGATCCGTTGATCTCGCTGTTGCAGGCGCAATTGACGGCCGCGCAGCTCAAGCTCAACCGGCTACACCTGGAGACGCGCGCCGCCACGCTCTCGAAACAGATCTCCGTGATGACGAACATGCCGACGGGATCGATTACGCCCGACCATATCAGCATTCCCGCGATCCCGGCGATCACCGGAGATGAGTCGTCGCGTCCAACGCCGGGTTTAGAATCGGCCCAGATGCAGGCGCGCTCCCGAGACCTAGTGGCCAAGGGCGACGAAGAACGCAGATGGTGGCCGCAGATCGGCTTCGGCGTTCTTTACGACCGCAACACCACGCTGCTGAACAGCATTAACCAGTACTACAAGAAGTTTCTGCCAGCCAACAATCTCAGCTCCGGCTTCGCCATCCAGTTGCCTGTCTTCAACCTTGGATTCCGTTCGCTGGCGCGGGCCTCGGCGGCCGATGCGCTGCGCGCCCGCATCGAGGCCGAACAGGAGCAGCGGCAAAATGACTTGCAGGTCGTGGAGTTGACCAGAGAGTTGCGCGAACTCGATGCGCAAGCCGAAATTGCCAGGCTGAAGGAAGAAATTGCGGGCGAGCAGCTAAAAGGCGTACAAACGCAACTTGAGTCGGGTAACGGCGCCGGCGCCAGCCCGAACGCGCAGCCCCAGTTGAGCCCAACATCCGAGCAGCAAGCCATGATCGATGAGCGGCAGCGGTACGAGGACGCGCTCGAGGCGGGGTTGAACCTGGCCAAGGCGCGTTTGAACCTGCTGCGCGCGCTTGGGCATATGCAGGATTGGCTGAACGAGCTGCATAATCCTTAGACTCTGCGCCGATTTTTTCGCCATCTCCGATGCCGTCATGCGTCGGTGGGGAAGGGAAGAGCGAGAGCGATGAATTTGTGCGAGCTTAAATCGATCCGGCGCTGTGACATGAGGCTCAACTCTTGCCCACAATGACCAGGGTTACCCCAATCGCCACCAGCAGCACACCCAACCAGCGCCAGAAACTGACGCGCTCATGCAGGAAAATTACCCCTCCCAGCGCTCCGGCGATATAGCTCAGCGCGGTGACGGGAACCACAAAGCTTACGTTGAAGGTGGAGAGCGCGCCGAGAAGGGCGAAAAAGGCCAGCGCCATCATACTCACTCCCACCCACATCCACGGTTGGCGGAGGGCTTGCAGCACCACGCGAATGACGTGGGCAGGACGGAAGCTGGTGGCCTCGCCCACTTGCTTCATAGCGCGGGAGACGCAAAGCTCGCCTCCTGTCCCCGCCAGCACAATTACCGAAAAAAGAATGAAATTCGCCACGTCAGGTTCGACCCGCCGTTTCCCGGTTGGTGGTCTGTGGAGCGGTGTGGCTAACGACAAAGACCCCCAGGCAGATGATCGCGATTCCCACCCAGCGCAAGGGAGAGACGTGTTCGCCGAGCACGAGGAAACTCAGGAGCGCGACAACAGCGTAGGCCAACGCCGAGGCGGGCTGGACGAAGCTGTAGTCAGCCCAGGAGAGCACCAGCATGTAGGCGACAAAGAACACGATCAGGGATGAGATCCCCATCCAAATGGAGAGATTCGCAAAAATTGACACCAGGCTCGAAAACAGATGCGAAACCGGCCAAATTCCAACCCGTCCCACTTGCTTCATCCCCTTGCCGAGCAACACGTTGCCGAGGGGGCCGCAAACGACCATTACCAGAATCATGAGAAAGGTCTTGGGTTTGAGGGTCCGGTGGGGCTTAAGCGTTTCTTCCGGAGCCGTCGCCTCGTCCATCAGCACTCTAGACACTCATTCATTGTATAGAAACAGCCGCTCCCGGACGCGGTCCCCACGGCGGGATTGGCGCTTCCAATTGACGGCCAAGCTCTGATTTTTCAGAGTGGTGGGCCAGGAGGTTTGAGCATTCCGGCTCCGGCATCGAGGCAGTCGGCAATCGCGATCAGGACTCGCGCGTTTCGGGGCGCCCTTGCCGTCGCGCTGTGATACAGTGGAAAGGCTCCCTAACGGTGCGTGCAGCCCTGGTCATTTTTTCGACAATTCGAACGGCGCTTCTCGCCATAGCCGCAATCCCCTTTGTTTACTATGGAATAGCGATTTTCAGCGGCTTGCGGTTCTTTTTCGGCGCCAGGACCACAGCGAAGGAGTTTCTACCCCCGGTCAGTATTTTGAAACCGGTGCGGGGACTCGACCCGGAAGCCTACGAGAATTTCGCGAGTTTCTGCCGGCAGGATTACCCGGAATACGACGTTAATTTCTGCGTGGGAGATTCGAGCGACCCGGCGTTACCGCTCCTCGAGAGATTGCAGGGCGATTTCCCTGGAACGCATATCCGTATCCTGATTGGGACGGGCCGTAATGCGACCAACGACAAAGTCGCCAAATTGGCGCGGCTGGTCAAAGAAGCCGCCTACGAGCACCTGGTCATCAACGACAGCGACGTCCGTGTGGAACCTGGATACTTGCGCCGCCTTGTTGCCCCGATGGCCGACCCAGGTGTCGGCGCCGTCACCTGCTTCTATGTGCCCATTAAGGAAACTAGTTGGGTGCAACGGCTGCAGGACGTGGGCATGCTCTCGGACTTCTATCCTGGGATCCTGGTGGCCTGGCAGCTTGACGGCGTGAAATTTACGCTCGGCCCGACCATCTGCACCACCAGGAGTCGTCTCGAGGAATTTTCCGGTTACGGCTCGATCGAGAACAAGCCTGCCGACGACCTGTGGGTGGGGCGGTTGATTGCGGAGCGGGGACACGAGGTGGTACTGCTGCCGTACGCCATTTCCACGGTTCCCGACTACCAGTCCTTCCGCGAGTTGTTCTCCAAGCGTTTGCGCTGGATCACGGTGATGCGCCATATGAGGCCGTGGGGACACGCCGGCCTGATCTTTACGTTGGGCCTGCCCTGGGCGCTGGCGGCGGTGGCGATTGAACCCACGGCCGCGGTGGCAGCCCTGTTTCTGGGTGGATATTTCGCAGTTCGTTGCGTGCTGACGCTGCTGGTGGGCACGGTTGGCCTGCGGCAACGCGGCGTATGGGCCAAGCTGGCTCTTATTCCGATGTGGGACGCGGTGGCTACGCTTATCTGGCTGACGAGTTTTGCCCGGAAATCGATTTTCTGGCGCGGGCACAAATACGCCATCGTAAACGGGGATCTGGTTCCCATTCAACCAGCCGGCTCAAATTCTGCTGTCGATGTCAGCACGGTGGCTGGTGAGTAGCCATCATTGATCCCCTCCAGGCGCTGGCGGGGTCAAATCACCTGCGGGTCAACGCCGCCGCGGCCACGGGGGCGGGATCGCAAGACGGAGCGGATAGCATCGATCACCCGCGTGAACTGCGACCAACATTCACATTAGCCGGCTTGTGGCGAGAAAGGCTCGTTGCCGACGAGCATTTCACGGTACGCCGCGCTCACCACGCTCCTGCGCTGGTTTCGTGCTACTCGCCAGTTCACCTGGGGAGTAAACAAGGCAGGATCGATGCGATGGCGATAGCGTACGGCTACTTCGATGAGTGAGTTCACCAGCGCATCCGAGAGCAAATGGGGCTCCAGCCCAAGATCGGTCAACTTGGAGTGCTTGGCGTTGTAGTAATGCGTTTCGGCCTCCACGCGCGGATCGGGCAGATGATCGATTTCGACCCGCAGGCCAACTTCCCTGCCTACCATTTGAATTAACTGCGCCAGATCCAACACGGAGAACTGCTCGGTGAATTGATTAAAGACGCGGAACTCTCCGGGAGCGGCTGGGTTGAGGCAGACAAGCTCTATGCAACGCACGGTGTCGCGGATATCGAGGAAGCCGCGCGTCTGTCCCCCTTTTCCATAAACAGTGAGAGGGGCGCCGATGGCTGCCTGAGCGCAGAACCGGTTGAGAACCGTGCCGAAAACCTCGTCGTAATCAAAGCGGTTGATGAGCGCTTCGTCAAATTGAACCTCGTCGGTGAGGGTTCCGTACACCACGCCCTGGTTGAGATCGGTGGCGCGCAGGCCCCAGATCTTGCAGGCAAACCGGATGTTGTGACTGTCATGCACCTTGGACAGGTGATAAAAGGAACCCGGCTGCATGGGATAGGGCAGAGTGTCGCGGCGGCCGTTATGCTCCACCGTGATGTAGCCCTCTTCGATGTCGATATTGGGCGTGCCATATTCTCCCATCGTTCCCAGCTTGACGATGTGACAGTCCGGGGCCAGTTCGCGAATGGCGAAGAGCAGATTCAGTGTGCCAGCGACGTTGTTGACCTGGGTGAAGACCGCGTGCTTCTGGTCGATCATCGAGTAGGGGGCCGAACGCTGCTCAGCAAAATGAACTACCGCCTCTGGCTCGAAGGCCTGGATCATGGACGCGACGAACTCGTAATCCATCACGTCTCCCACGAAGGTCTCGATCGTCCTGCCCGTGAGCTGCTGCCATACGGCGAGGCGTTCGGGAAGTGGCCGGATGGGGGTCAGGGTCTGGACTCCAAGTTCAAAATCCCAGTGCCGGCGGGAAAAGTTATCGGCTATGGCAACCGCATGCCCTTTGTTCGACAAATAAAGCGCCGTTGCCCAACCGCAGTAACCATCGCCGCCAAGAATGGCAATTCTCATGTTATCTCCAAAGATAGTTCAAATTGGCAAAGAAGAACTGGAGAATCATTGAAATAGACGAAGTTCATGATCTGATGGACGACTGCCGTGCGCAAAATATCGCTCATTCAACGTCCCGAGTAGCATCGCCACACCAATTGAACCATGTGCGTCCAACCCGGCAAACTGGCCCGCGCCCTCGCTTCATCCAGCGGTCGAAGGCAAGCGGCGTTTGCCGCGTTTGACTCCGCCGTCGTTCCTCTGGGCTTTCTCTTGCCGGCGCCTAATCCGCCGCGACGCTCGGGGCACGGGCGCAGCTCGAGATACGCGGCCGCATCCTTTACTCATTCTTTCAGATTTCATGTGCCGCCAGCAACCGGGAGCGGGTGATTGGTTAGCAGCATCTTTCCGCCGCTCATATCCACGGTGATCAACCGGTTTTCGCCCACCAGATGACCCAAGCCGTCTAATTGCGAAGGCTTGGCGAAGAGATAATACCTCTCCGGTGTCTCCCAAAGCTTTTGAAACTGGTCGTCATCGATGAACGGCTCGGCGGAGCCCGGAGCGTACGATCCATAGACCATCCCGAACCTCCTGCCGTTGAGTAGGAGGCCGGTACGATCAGTGTAGAAGAACACGGATGAGTACCAAAAGTAGTGGTAATCGATGATCAGTCCGCCGCGGGGTGATCGTTCCAGAGCGTCCACAAGGGGATGCGATGACAGGAATGGATCAAAAGTGACCATCGCCACTCTCGCGGCATGGAAGAACAACACCATCATCAGGGAGATGGCAAAATAAGCGCCGCGCCGGGCCGTTCGCAACGTGCCGAGAACACCAATTAGAAACGCCGCTGCCGCCAGCGCAAGTGGAAGGCGCAAATAGGCGAAGGAATCGAGTGTCAGGTCCTCCATGTGTCCCAGCGATAGCTTGTAGGCCCCGGGGTTGTAGCTGAGTGCATTGGAAATGTCCCCGGGCGTGGCCACATGGCGCACAGCCACCAGAATCAAGATCGCGGCGAGCGCCGCCAAGGCGCATACAACCGTCAAAACCCGCGTCCCAACATGCGCGATTCTGCTTTCTTGCGTTATTGCTGCACCAATCAGGAGAGCTAGGGCCGGATAGATGGGCATGGAGTAGTATTCCTGCGTCGTCGAAAACGTGAAGAACACCATTACAAAACCAATGAGGCAGATAGCCATCAGGCAAGTTTTTCCGGCCCGGTCCACGGGGCGATAGGAAAGCTTGAAAGTAGCGGGGAGATAGACCGTCCAGGGAAAAAGCCAGATGAGGTTGAAGAGCCAGAAGAAAAGGCGGGGAACGGTGTCGTAATCGCGCGGATAACGCAGATTTAAGAAGCGCAACAATTGCTCGTTAATGAAAAAGAACCACAGGAAACCGTGGTACTCGCCCGGGATGCTCTTGAAAGTGAAGCTGAAATAAGGAGGGTTGCGAAGAGTGGCCAGAATGTGCCAGGGCGCCGCGACCAGCAGCACAATGAGCAGGAAGCGAAAAGGATGAAGCCGCTTCCAGGTGCGCGCAGAAAAGAGCTGATGGGTGATGGCGAGGTAAAGCAGGCCGGCGGCGATCGGAAACACGATTCCGATCAGGCTCTTGAGCAGCAGACCTGCGGCCAGGCAAACGGCCATCACGGTCAACCATAGTCCTGGCCTGGGCTCTTCCTCATCGAGCGCCCGCAACATTGCCCATAGGGCGAGGATGATGGTGAGGGTGAGCGTGGCGTCGGGCAGGATAATGCGCGTAAATAGAAAAAGGCCGATGCACGTTGACATGCACAGCCCGGCATAGAGACCGGCCCGTTTTCCGAACGCCCAGACGCCGAAAACTCCGGTGACGAGGCACAGGGCGATGGCCGAAAGCGCAACCGGAATGCGCGCCGTCCAGTCGTGAGCCCCCAAAATTTTATACGACACCGCGACCATCCAATAGATGAGCGGGGGCTTTTCCAAAAACGGCACCCCATCCAGATGGGCGGTCACCCAGTCGCCGGAGCTCAACATGTTGCGGGCAATCTGGGCTTGCACGGAGTCCACGTCATCCATCAGAGACGGGGGAGAGAGAATGCAGCCCAGATAGATTGTGGCAGCGAAAAGTCCGATAACGAGGAAAATGTTTTTACGTCTCATCAGCCGATCGCGGACAACTGTCCGGCGGGCTGACCTATCGCTGCACAGCTTAGTTTCCATTGCTTCATCCAAAGGAACAAGGTCATCAGACCCCAGAGGTGGTAGCCAATGTTGATGCGCCGGCTCATGTGCAGTTGGGTCAGTTGGCGAATTCTGTCGAAAGCGAACAGGTCACAGTATTCGGACTCGGCTTGATCGAGCGTTTCCATCCACAGGGGGCGCAGGACTCCGCGAAACCAAGCATGGGAAGGGATGTCAAAGCCGGTCTTTTTGCGCTGCACAATCGATGCCGGCAGTCTTGGCTTCATCAGCGTTTTGAGCAGATACTTCTGCTTGCTCCCCCGTATTTTGAAATCCAAAGGCAGGGCGGCGGCGAATTCCAGGATGCGATGATCGAGAAATGGCGGCCGGACTTCAATGGAGTGGGCCATACTCATGCGATCCGATTTCACCAGAATGTCGTCAGGCAGATAATACTGTTGATCGAATTCCATAAAAGGGGCGATTCCATCTCCGGGGGCCGAGGCTCGCAAACTGGAAAGGATATCGAGCAGAGCGCCAGGCAGCGGCGCATTCACCAGGCGCACCTTCTCTTCCTCTGAGAAGCTTCCATTCCAATAAATGTGGGCTTGCTCCGCCGGCAGTAAGCTTCCCCTCAGCAGCCGCTTCAATTTGTATTCCAGGCTGATTTTCTCGTTCGAAGCCGGCCACGCGTCGAGGGATCGCAGCGCAAGATGGATGACGCCGGAGGGCAGCCGCCGCAGCCATTGCGCGATGCGGTTGGCGCGATAGGTGAGGTAGCCGCCGAAGATTTCATCCGCCCCCTCGCCGCTGAAGGCCACGGTGCAGCCGGTGCGGCACAGTTTGGACAGATACCACACCGGCAACGCGCCGGAATCGGCGCTGGGCTCGTCGGAATAATACGCCAGCTCGCGGATCGCGCTTTCCAAGTCCTGCTCGGGATTCAAATCGAACTGTTCATGGTCAGTGTCATACTGCCGCACCACCTCGGCCACGTAGTCCGACTCGTCGAAGCTGCGGCCATGAAAGGAAATCGAAAATGTGCGCAGCTTTGAGCTCGACGCGTGCGCGGCATAGTGCAGAATCGTGGTCGAGTCGATGCCGCCGCTGACCCAAACCCCCAAGGGAACATCGGACATCATGTGCTCGCTGACCGACTGCTGCAGTAGCAGATCGAGCTGCGCTTGCGCATCTTCAAAGGACATCCGCGCCGGCGCGATCGAAGGTATCCGCCAATAGGAGTGTCTGCTGACGCGGCCATTACTCCATTCGAGCCAGTGACCCGGGGGCAGTTTCTCCACGCCATCGACCATAGTCCGAGGCGAGGGGACGTAATTCACCGACAGATAAGCATCCAGTGCTTCCAGACTCAATTGCCGCTCAATCTCAGGATGAACCAGAATGCCCTTCAGCTCGGAGGCGAAGAAAAGGTCCTCGCCCCGCTCGGCAACGTAGAGCGGCTTGATGCCGATCCGGTCGCGGGCGAGAATCAATCGCTGCCGGGAGTTGGTCCAGATGGCGACGGCGAACATCCCGCGCAATTTCTCAAAGCAGCCGGTGTCCCACTCGAGAAAGGCGTGTAATACAGTCTCTGTATCGCAGTGGGTTTCAAACCGGTGTCCACAAGATGTAAGGGTTTTGCGAATTTCGAGATGATTGTAAATTTCGCCGTTGAAGATGATAACGGCATCGTGATCTTCAGAAACAATGGGCTGATCGCCCTTGGCAAGATCAAGGATTTTGAGACGAGTCGCGCCCAGATAGCAGTTTGGCGATCGGTAGACGCCCTGCTGATCGGGTCCGCGATGAAGCAACGTGTTGGTTGCCCGAAGAATGCGCTCTGGATCGGGACGCCAGTTTTTCGCGGTGAATCCGACTATGCCACACAAATGTTCATCCCTCGAGGAAAAAACCGATCCTTACCCAAAAACGAGCGCCACGTTTTCGTTGATCGTAGCATGGCCCTCTTGTGAGTGTAAAGGCAACCACGCGCAACAGATCGCGGCCGCGGAAAGCTGGCGCAATTGGTCCAACAGTCCATCGGTTGCTCTATACTTAGACGGACGCTCCATTCGCGGGGCGCCTCTTCTCGTGAAGGGACGGCGTAATTTGTTCATCCTCCCCTCGCGCGCTTGGCCGCGCCGAATACGTCTGGCGCTCATTGCGGTTGTTTGCGTGGCGGCGGTGACGATTCTCACTCTTGCGCCGCGGCTGCCGTTAGGGCCTTCCTATCACATTTTTGCCGACCAGCGGTCCCTGCTCGGACTTCCCAACGCCCTGGAAGTCCTTTCCAACATTCCCTTCTTTCTGGTGGGCGTGTGGGGCCTCATCTGGCTCACGAGTCGTCGCGGCCGCACATCGTTTCTCGATCCAAGGGAGCGCATTCCGTACCTGTTATTTTTCGCCGGCGTCATGTTCACCGGCATGGGCTCGTTCTGGTATCACGTTGCGCCGTCCGACGGCCGTCTTCCCTGGGACCTGTTGCCCATGACCTGTTCGTTTGTCGCCTTGGTGGTCGCAACCTATATGGAGCGGGTCAATGTTCGCACGGGGTATCTCGCCATCGTACCCATGCTTCTTCTGGGCGCCGCCACGGTGATGTACTGGTATGTCACGGCCGCCACCGGCCGTGGCGACTACAAGTACTACTTGTTTCTCCAGTTCTTCTCGCCGGTAGTTCTGGCGTTGCTGATCGGGCTGTTTCCTCCCCGCTACACCGGCTTTGGCTTTCTAGCCATCGCTTTCGGCTTTTACGTAGTGGCAAAGATTTTCGAGAGCTGCGATTTCGCTATTTACCGGCATCTCGGCCGGACCGTGGGCGGCCATGCGCTGAAGCATGTAACCGCGGGTGTGGCTTGCTATTGGATCCTGGAAATGTTGCGCCGCCGTCATCCCGTTTTGTCTGAGGAAGCTGTCGGCTTTCCGGCGCCATACTTCGTCCAACCAAATAAAAGCGCCGCCACCCAGGTAGCGGTCACGCGGAGATCCGATTGAAGACGTCTCTTGTATCTCTTCTGGTTTGCCCCAACTGCCGCAATGGATTCAGCTTGGCGAGCGAGGAGGTTGAGGGCGCGGAAGTGATGACAGGCGCGCTGACGTGCAATGGGTGCGCCAGCCGCGTTCCCGTCGTGCGCGGAATTCCCCGTTTTGTGGGTGGAGGCCTCAACGCCGAAAAGCAAGCCACGGCGGCGGCTTTCGGCTATGAGTGGACGCATTACTCCCAGCTTACCGAAGCCGACAAAAAGGAGTTTCTAGCCTGGATTGCACCCCTGACTCCGGACGAATTCAAGGACCAGGTGGTTCTCGACGCCGGGTGCGGAAAGGGCCGCCACATTTATCTCGCCTCGCGTTTCGGCGCCCGCACCGTGGTCGGCGTGGATCTTTCCTTTGCGGTGGAAGCCGCCTTCAAGAACACCCGCGACCTGCCCAATGTGCACGTGGTGCAGGCGGACATTCTGGAGCTTCCCTTCGGCAACCCGTTTACGCTGGTTTACAGCATCGGCGTTATCCATCATCTTCCCGTTCCGAAGGCAGGGTTCCTTGCAATTACCCGGCACGTGCAACCGGGCGGCCGCATCTCCACCTGGGTCTATGGCAAGGAAGGCAACGCCTGGATCGAGCGCTTCGTCGATCCAGTGCGCAAGAACATCACCTCGCGGCTGCCCAAGTCGATCACCCGTTGCCTCTGTGTTCCGCCGGCAGTATTTCTCTATGCCGGCCTCAAGCTGCTCTACGCGCCCGCCAAAACCCGGCCTGCCTTGAAGCGTTATCTGCCCTATTCGGATTATCTCTGCTCCATCTCCGGTTATACCTTTGCCGAAAATTTCTGGAACGTGTTCGACCAGCTCGTGGCGCCCACCGCTTACTACCATAGCCGCGAAGAAGTCGTAGATTGGTTTACGACCGCGGGTGTGCAGAAAGCCACCATCGAGCGCCATAACGGCAATAGCTGGCGGGGCACAGGTCTCATTGCTGCGCCTTGACCGGCCAATTCTTCTCGCACCGGGCGATGGCGTCACGTCAAGGCAACTGCCGCGCCGGTAGAGCCTCTGCGCTGGGGAAAATCCACGATCCTGGTCCGCGAAGTTGACGGAAACCTTTGGCTTGCATGGGCAGGACTTCGCGAACGGACGCCAAGCGCGTTCGATTGCAGCCTAAATACGTTTCTCCGGCTGAAGGGTCCAATGTGACATCCTAGGAAAAGGAGAAATGGACGTCACGCGGTATTACGGCCAAAACTGCAAGGGCGCACCAGACCACTGCACCGTTCCCGGTCGTCACCCGAGCGTCCGCGCTCCGATTCTCCCTAAAAAATTGTGGGCGCGCCACTGCGTTGCAACCGTGGCCGGATTGTTGCCGTTCGTCGGCCTACCGGCAAGCTCCGCCGCGCCTCCCGAGTCTGCTCCGGACGCTCAGACAATTGTCCGCGACGCGTCCTGGAACGAGATGCACCACGGCAGCGCGCCTCGCTTTTATCGCTATCGGTTTTTCGAACAAGACCCGAAAAGCAGCGACTTGAAAACCGTGATCGAGACAAGCGAGGGCGCCGTTTCGCGACTGGTCGAAAAGGGAGGCAAGCCGCTAACCGAGGCGGAGGACGCGGCGGAAGTCGCCCGGCTCAAAAATCTGTTGGCGAATCCGCAAATTCAACTGCAGCGCTACAGGAAAGAGCGCCAGAACGACACTCGCGAAGACGAATTGGTGCGCATGTTGCCCGATGCGTTTCTCTACACGAACGAGGGAACGGTCGAAGGGCCGAACGGCCCATGCTACCGGCTGAGCTTCAAACCTAATCCGAACTTTGTTCCCCCCGACCGCGAGGGCGAGGTGTTCCACGGCATGGTTGGCGAGTTATGGGTCGATCAAGCGCAACTGCGCATTGTGAAGATCGACGCGCACCTTGTCTCGGACGTGAATTTCGGGTGGGGCGTGCTGGGCAGGTTATATCGCGGCGGAAGCATCCTCGAAGAAAACGCGGACGTGGGCGATCTAGACGGGCACCATTGGGAATCGACCTCCCTCCGGCTCCGTCTGACCGGAAAAATACTGATGATCAAGAACGTGGATTTTTCCACCAGCCAAACTTCCACGGAATTTCGTCCGGTGGCCTCCGATATGACCTACCAGGAAGCGATCCGGGTGCTCCTCGAGGAGCCCGCGTGGCCCACCGCGGCGTATAACTAGAACTGGTTGCGTCTGCCCCGGCTCGAAGAAACTGATTCCATACTGGGCTAAATGCCGAAGTCGATCCGGAATATTCCGGCGCGACTGGAGTTGCACCTTTGAAAAATCGGTCGATGCGTCCAGGTGATTTAGAGAAACGCGGACGCCGCGTCCTGAATAGAGTTTGCCGCTGAGCGAGGAACCATGTCATCCGCAGACTACGCCATGCCGGAAGCATCCACGGTGACCGCCCAGGATGTGCTTTACCGCAAAATTGGCTGGCAGTTGATGCCGATTTTGTTCACGGGTTACATTGCCGCCTATATAGATCGCGTTAATGTCGGCTTTGTCAAGCTGCAGATGCTCGGCGATTTGAAATTCAGCAACACGGTGTACGGCTTGGGCGCCGGGATTTTCTTCCTGGAATATTTCATCTTCGAGGTTCCCGGCAACATCATCTTGCACAAAATCGGCGCGCGGGTGTGGACCAGCCGGCTGCTCGTCACCTGGGGTATCGTCTCGGCGTGCACGGCGCTGGTGCGCACACCGTGGCAGTTTTATTCGGTGCGCTTTCTGCTTGGCGTGGCGGAGTCGGGATTTTTTCCCGGCATGGTTCTTTACCTCACCTACTGGTTTCCTTCGCATCGGCGCGCCAAGATGGTAGCTCTGCTCATGGCGGGCATTCCGGTTTCGGGGGTGATCGGCGGTCCAATGGGCGGCTATATTCTCCATCGTCTTGCCCGAGGCCATGGTCTCGCCGGATGGCAGTGGCTTTTCCTGTTGGAAGCCATCCCCGCCGTGGCGCTGGGAATAGTGGTTTTCCTGCGGCTCGACGATCGCGTGGCCGCTGCCCGTTGGCTGTCGGAAGAGGAAAAGCAGCGTATCGCCGCCGACGCTCCCGCCAAAGCCCATCACACCATCCGTTCGGTTTTCATCAGTTCGCGAGTGTGGCTCCTCGGCGCCATTTACTTTGGTATCGAGCTGGGCTCCTACGCCATCGGTTTCTGGCTGCCCGTGATCATCCGCCGCTCGGGGGTCAGGAACACCTTCGACATCGGCCTGCTGACCATGGCGCCGTACGCGCTGGCCCTGATTTCGATGATTCTCGTCGGCCGCCATGCCGACAAAACTCGCGAGCGCCGCTGGCACGTGGCGGCGCCCTGCCTGCTGGCGGTGGTGGGCTTCTTGGTGTGTGCCGTGTTCGGCGCAAGCACCACCATGGCCATGTTCGTCCTCATCCTGGCCGTGATCGGGGTCATCTCTGCGTTGCCCATGTTCTTTTCGTTGCCTACCTCGTTCCTGGGGGGGCGCCGCGGCGGCTGGCATTGCGCTGGTGAATTGCACGGGGAATCTGGGAGGCTTCATCAGTCCCACCGTGATCGGCTTCCTCACTACGCACACCGGCTCGCTCGAATCAGGCCTGTTTCTCATCGCCGGATGCATGACGGTCTCATCGATCCTGATTATCGCGTTGATTCCGGCGCAACTGGTCAATCATTTGTCCGTTGGAAGCGTCCACATGAGAGGTAAAAGCACTTATGACCACGGGGTTACGCAAAGGGCTCACCAGCTACGGCGACGCGGCTTTTTCCCTGTTCCATCGCAAGGCGTTTATCAAAGCCATGGGGTACTCCAACGAGGCGCTCAACCGCCCCATTGTCGGGATCACCAACACCGGGAGCGATTACAATCCCTGCCATGGCAACATGGCGGACCTCATCGAAAGCGCCAAGCGCGGTGTACTTCTTGCGGGTGGACTGCCGATGGTTTTTCCCACCATCTCGATCCACGAGAGCTTTGCTTACCCTACTTCCATGTTCCTGCGCAACCTGATGGCCATGGACACCGAAGAGATGATCCGCGCCCAGGCCATGGACGCCGTGGTGTTGATCGGGGGCTGCGACAAGACTTTGCCCGCCCAGGTAATGGCCGCGGCCAGCGTGGATCTGCCCGCCATTGTGATTCCCACAGGGCCGATGTCGATCGGTCATTATCGTGGCGAAGTGATTGGCGCCTGCACGGATTGCCGGAGGCTGTGGGCGCAGTTCCGCGCCGGTGAACTCAGCGAAACGGATATCGACATCGTCAGCGGACGGCTTGCTCCCACGGTGGGAACGTGCGGGGTGATGGGAACCGCCAGCACCATGGCCAGTATCATCGAGACTCTCGGCCTGTCCTTGCCCCTGAGCGCTACCGCGCCCGCAACCCATGCCGATCGGCGCCGCATCGCCGAAGCCAGCGGCAAGCGCGCGGCTGAAATGGCCAGCACCGGCTCGCCCACACCCAGCCAGCTCATCACGGCCACATCGGTGCGGAACGCCATGATCGTGCTGCAGGCTATCGGCGGGTCCACCAATGGCCTGATTCACCTCACGGCTATCGCCGGCCGCGCGGGAGTGCGCTTCGACTTGGAGGCTTTCGACCAACTCGGCCGCGAAGTTCCCGTTCTGCTCAATCTCAGGCCCTCCGGCATCCACTATATGGAACATTTTCATGCGGCCGGAGGCCTGCCCGCCCTAATGCGCGAGCTGCGCAATCTCCTTGACCTTAGCGCGCCCAGTGTTGCCGGTGGAACCCTCGCCGATGCTCTTGCAGCAGCGGAGGCCGGGCCGAATCAAGACGTGATCCGCAGTATGTCGGCGCCAGTGAAATGCGTGGGCGCGATGGCCGTGCTCCATGGCAACCTGGCGCCGCGCGGGGCGGTCATCAAGCAATCTGCCGCTTCGCCGCAACTCATGCAGCATGTCGGGCGAGCGGTGGTCTTCGACTCCCCTGAAGATATGGCCGCGCGCATTGATCAGCCTGATCTGGACGTGCATGCCGACGACGTTCTGGTTTTGCGCAATACCGGGCCCAAGGGCGCCCCGGGCATGCCGGAGGCCGGTTATCTGCCCATCCCCATGAAGCTCGCGCGCCAGGGCATGAAAGACATTGTGCGTATTTCCGACGCGCGCATGAGCGGCACGGCCTTTGGCACGATTGTTTTGCACATCGCGCCCGAAGCGGCTGTGGGCGGGCCGCTCGCCGTAGTCCGGACAGGTGACCGCATCCGGCTGGACGTGGAAGCCCGCCGCATCGACCTGCTCATCGAGAACGACGAGCTCGCCCGCCGCCTCACCGCCTGGCGCCAATCGCCGCCTCGCCCGCGGCCGACGCGCGGCTACGCCAAGCTCTTTGACGGGGCCGTGTTGCAGGCCGATGAGGGTTGCGACTTCGACTTCCTTCTGCAGAACGGCGGCTCGGGAACAGCGACAGAATCCGGGAACTGATTGTTTCCAGCGCGACCGCGAGGAAAAATTCTCAACAGGGCTAACCGAACTTCCGCAGTTTGCGCGATAAGTCTTGTATTTTCAATGCGGGCAGTGCGGAGTTTCCACTACATCAGTGCGAATTCCGGCACGGCGGGCAGACGCAGGCCGAGGCGTTGGAGAAGGATCAACTGGTGCGGATTGGGTTGGCTGATGCAGCGCTTGGGCAAAGTGACCCCGTTGCGGGTGGGTAGAAGCA
>JASHOC010000239.1 GCA_030041305.1 Acidobacteriaceae bacterium | reverse complement strand
CCCATCAGTCGCATCGCAGAGCTGCTGCCTTGGAACCTCGCCGACTCGCTCCAGTCCGTCTCCCAGGCCGCCTGAAACTCCCCAAGCACCGGCGCTTGAAGTGTCCACTTGAAAATACGTGGACACTTCGTTGCTCCCGCAAAAGTCTCTCACACGACTGCAATCCGTGCCAGATGGCAGCTTCGGACGCTTACCCTGAAACCAGAAAACCCCAATTTCAACACACACGGGCAGCCTTTGGGGCTGCCTTCTTTTTTTGGAGCATACATGGGCATGCCAAACGACAGCAGTAAAGGTAAATCAGCAGCAGTAGTCAGATGGTCTCGGCCACGGTCAACAGCATCCGGCTATGAATACATCAACAAACACGGCTACGGTTATCGGGTGCGTAGTCGCGTAGACGGGAAACTGTTGAACATCGGAACGAGAGCAACTCTCGCAGAAGCCATCAAACTTAGGGACGGTGCTCTGACACGGTACAAGGTGTCAGCATGAGCATCAGCACAGTTGACATCTTTGAGCCTCTCCTCTCTGCGGAGGAAGCGGCGGATCATCTCCGCATCCACGTCAAGACCCTTCAGAAACTCGCACGTCAGCAGCGCGTTCCTTGCGTCCGAATGGGCAAATACTGGCGGTTTCGTCTTTCTGCCCTTGACCGATGGATAAAGGCACAGCATAATCAGATGCAGCCAGCCGTTGCGTGTGAGTGACAGGGAGAGAAACCTTGAAATTCAAACGCCAGCGGTATCAGCAAGGAAGTCTACGCAGAGTGTCCCGCAAATCTGGTGCAGATGTTTGGGAATACCGTTACCGCAACCACGCGGAACCCGGAAGTCCCATGCGCCAGATTACGCTCTCCACACTTGAATACCCAACCGAGTCTAAGGCCCTGGTCCGTCTGCAAGGGGACTTGCTGCGGATCAACGGCCCGCAAGCCTACCGTGCGCAGAACAAGCCAACGGTGGGGTCGCTCATCGACAGGTTTTTGAGTGAGGAGCGCATTGACGAGATTCTGAATCAAAAACCCGGAGAGACCACCATCACCGATGGACTCTCATTTAGCACGGCAGCCGGTTATCGAAGCAAACTCTCAAAGCACACCAAACCGAGATGGGGCGACACTCCACTTGTGGATGTCAAAGCACTAGATGTAACCGAGTGGTTGAAATCTCTTCCACTCTCGCCAAAGATGCGCGGGCAGGTTCGTGCGCTCATGCATCTGCTGTTCGAGAGGGCAATGCTTTGGGGATTGATAGAACTCCAGAGAAACCCGATTGAACTCGTCAAGGTGAAGGGTAGCAGCAAGCGCCAGAGGAGACCGCAGACACTTGCCCCTGAGAAGTATCAGGAGTTGGTGGCTGTTCTGCGGGAACCATACAAGACCATGGCAATTGTCGCGATGTGTACCGGCCTGCGGGTGTCAGAGGTTCTGGCGCTCCGGTGGGAACACATTGACTTCAAAGCAAGCGCGATGCTGGTGCGACAGGGAGTCGTTCACGGGAGAATCGGCAAGGTGAAAACCGAGGCATCCCAAGACGAGGTTCCGCTTGACTCCGCGTTCGCTGATGTCCTGCTCCGGTGGAAGGGTGACCGCACAGAGGGCCTTGTGTTCCCGTCGCACGTCACAGGTGGTTGCTATCACGCAAGCATCATCCAACGGCAGGTTCTCAAACCCAAGGGTGAGGAAGTCGGCATCCCCGGTTTGGGCTGGCACACATTCAGACACACGTATCGGGCCTTGCTGGACGAGACTGGTGCTCCCATCGGTGTTCAACAAAAACTGATGCGTCACTCCAACGTGGCAACGACCATGAACGTCTACGGGAATGCCACGATCCGAGCGAAGCAGCAAGCGAACTCCAAGGTCGTACAGATGGTGATGAGACAAGAACGGCCACAGCTGCGGAAGAGCAAGTGGCCGTGGCAGGTTAATTCTAACTGTGGGGTTGTGTGGGGTTGATCAATTCGTCCAAAACCCCTAAGTTATTGATATAATTGGTGGCGGAGGACGGGATCGAACCGTCGACCTTGGGGTTATGAATCCCACGCTCTAACCATCTGAGCTACTCCGCCGGAAGGCGCCGGAACGCGGGCGAGCCGCACTCGTCAGAAAGGAGGGAAGGAGCACCCAACAACGACAGAGCCCCTTCCCGATGATACGGAGCGCCGGATCGAAGGTCAAACTTGCCTCCGCACGAGTGGCGGGTGCACCGGGGAGGGCGACCAGTCGGCCTCGCAGTCGGTCTCGCAATGGGTCCCGCAGCGGGTCCCGCTCCTGTAAACTCGGCTGCATGAGCACGGTGCGCGTAGCCGGAGTGATTCCGGCGCGATTGAACTCCACCCGGCTGAGCCGCAAGGTCTTGCGCCCCCTCGCCGGCCGGTTGATGGTGGAGTGGGTGTGGCGCGCGGCCGCCGCCAGCAGCCTGATGGACCCGGTGGTGGTGGCCACGGATGCCGGCGAAGTGGCCGAGGCCTGCCGAGAGCGCGCCATCCCGGTAGTCCTCACCGCGCCCACCTGCGCGAGCGGGTCGGACCGCGTGCGCGAGGCGGCCCGCCAAATTGACGCAGACATCTACGTCAACATTCAGGGTGACGAACCCACGCTGACGCCCGATTTTTTCGCGCCGCTGCTCGGGCTCTTCGAACGTCCCCAGGTCGAGGTCGCCACGCTCGCTGTTCCCTGCGACCCCGCTGAGTTTGCCAATCCCAACGCCGTCAAAGTAGTCACCGCGCTCGACGGCCGCGCCCTCTATTTTTCCCGCGCCACCATTCCGTTTGACCGCGACCAAACCGGTTTTGCCGGATATCGCAAGCATCTCGGCATCTATGCCTACCGCAAAGGAGCGTTGGACCGCTTCGCCGCTCTGCCGCCTTCGCCGCTCGAAACGCTGGAAAGGCTCGAGCAGTTGCGGTTTCTCGAAAACGGCATCGACATCTATGTTGCCACAGGCCCGCGCGACACCATCGGTGTGGATACGGAAGAAGACCTCGCCCGGGCCGAGGCGGCCCTCGAAAGCTTCGCCCAGCGGGCCAGCGCATGATCGCCGGAAAATTCGAATTGCGCGCAAGAATCGGGTAGCGCGGCGATGCAGCATCGACGATGATGAGTTCCATGAGCAGCTTTACCCAGCACGCGCCTGCGAACGGCCGAACCGCAATCGCTACCGCCAACCAGGCGCACATCACTCCCGTCGATCCCGAAATCGCCTGGCAAAAAATTCGCGCGCGCGATAGCGGCGCGCAGTTTTTCTACGCCGTCACCACCACTGGCGTGTTTTGCCGGCCGGGTTGCGCCAGCAGACGGCCTCTGCGCGCCAACGTTCGCTTCTTCTCCTCCGTCGAGCAAGCACTCTCCGCCGGCTTTCGCCCCTGCCAACGCTGCCGCCCCACCACCACTGCGTGGGGCGGACCTTTGGACGAGGTCCGTGCTTATGTTGAGGCCCACCTCGACCGCCAGGTTCGGCTGGCTGAGCTTGCACGCCTGGCCGGGCTCAGCCCTTTCACTGTGCAACGGCTCTTCAAACGGGCCATGGGCGTGAGCCCGTTGCAATACCAACGCGCGCTGCGCGTTCGCTCCTTGCGCAACGCGCTTAAGCAAGGAGAACCTGTGACCCACGCCATTTACAACGCCGGCTTCGGCTCCTCAAGCCGCGCTTACGACGGCGCGCCGCTCGGCATGGCGCCCGCCCGCTTCGCCCATGGAGGCCGCGGCGAGAACATCGCCTACACGGCCGCCCGTTCTCCGTTTGGCTGGATCATCGTCGGCGCCACGGAACGAGGGCTTTGCTGGCTTTCCTTGGCCGGCACGCGGGCAGAAGCCGAAGCCACCCTCCGGGCCGAATTTCCCGAGGCCGCCTTCCGCCGCGATCCCTCGCTCTCCCGCTGGGTTAGGCTCGCCGTAGCCGCCGTTTCCGACGCCGGGAGCGCCTTTGAAAAAGCTGCCGCGCTGCAAGAGTCGGCGCTCGATCTCCGCGGAACCGCGTTCCAACTGCGCGTTTGGCAGGCCCTGCGCCAGATCCCCCGCGGCCAAACCTACAGTTACAGCCAATTGGCGCGCGAATTGGGCCATCCCAAAGCCACTCGTGCTGTTGCCCGCGCCTGTGCCCTCAACCGTGTCGCTCTTCTCGTCCCATGCCACCGCGTCGTAGGCGTATCCGGCGCCCCTACCGGTTACCGCTGGGGCATTGACCGCAAAACCCAACTGCTCGCCGCAGAGAATCAGCCGGGCTGACCGCCCCGCCGACCCCCGATCTGGCGCCTCCAAGGCATCCGCCCAGCCCTCTTTTTCCGCGCGTATGCGCTTGATTTCTCATAGTTGTAACCTTCTATTCACATTTGCCCGGTAGCCTTACTTCTTGTGAGCGCTAACCTGCCGGAAATCCGCGCCCCGCAAATCCCCGCGCAGAAGCTGAAGCCTCCCGCCGCCCAGAAATCGGCCCCGGCTATGCCGCCGACACTTGAGCCATCTTCGGTCCGCCGCTTCCTCCTTGCGCGCGGAAACTCGGCGCTTGCCGACCGCGGTTTTCACTGGCTCATGGTCCTCTGCGCCCTTAGCATCTTTGGCATCGTGGCGCTGATTCTCTGGCAACTGGTGCTGCGCTCCCAGTTAAGCTGGCACGCCTTCGGTTTTCGCTTTTTTTATCAATCGTTTACCGATCCCGACAGCCGCAGGACCACGTACTGGGATCCGGTCAACTCTCTGTTCAGCGCCGTGCCGTTTATTTACGGCACCCTGCTTTCCTCGTTTCTGGCCTTGCTGCTCGCCGTTCCTTTGGCCGTTGGCGTGGCCGTCTTTCTCACCGAAATGTGTCCGCGCGCCGTGCGCGGGCCGCTGGCCTTTCTCACCGAGCTACTGGCCGCCATCCCCAGCGTCATTTATGGCTTTTGGGGATTCTTCGTCCTGGTGCCGTTGCTCCGCGAGCATGTGAACCCCGTGCTGATTCAGTGGTTTGGCTGGACCGGCCTCTTTAATGACGACAATCCCACCGGCCTCGGCTTCCTCGCCGCCGGCGTGATTCTCGCCATCATGATTCTGCCCATCATTTCTTCGCTCACCCGCGAAGTCATGACCGCGGTGCCCCATTCGCAGCGCGAAGCCGTCCTGGCCCTGGGCGCCACGCGGTGGGAAATGATCCGCATGGGCGTGCTGCGTAACGCCCGCATCGGCATTGTGGGCGCCATCATTCTCGGGTTGGGCCGCGCTCTGGGCGAAACCATGGCCGTTACTATGGTCATCGGCAACACCCCCGAGATTCACCGCTCGCTGCTCTCTAACGGCAGCTCCATGGCCGCCGTTATCGCCACCCAATTTACTGAAGCAGTCGGCGACATGCACTTGAGCGCGCTCATTGAGCTTGGCTTGGCGCTCTTCATCGTCACCATCATCGTCAACGCCTTTGCCCAGTTGCTGGTTTGGGCTGTCACTCGCGGCGCCCCCGTGCAAACGCATTAAGGAGAAGCGGATGAGCACGAGCAGTTTCCCGCTCCGTTCCCGGTTGCGCACCCTCACCGATCACGCCGTCACCGGCCTCACGATTCTGGCGACGGTGGTGGTCGTCGCTCCGTTGGTCGCCATTTTCGCCTATCTCCTGTATAAAGGCGCCAGTTCGCTCAACCTGGCTTTCTTCACCCAGATTCCCAAGCCGGTCGGGGTCGCCGGAGGCGGCATGGCGAACGCCATCGCCGGCTCCGCCATTCTCCTCGCCATCGCCAGCGCCATCGGCGTGCCCATCGGCATCGGCGGCGGCATCTTTCTTGCCGAGTTCGGCCGCGGAACCAAGCTGGCCAACGCGGTTCGTTTCACCGCCGACGTCCTCAACGGCGTGCCCTCCATCGTGATGGGCCTCGCCATTTACGCCCTCATTGTGATCCCGCAAAAGCATTTCTCCGCCCTCTCCGGCGGCGTAGCCCTCGGAATCATGATGATTCCCACCGTCTGCCGCACCACGGAAGAAATGCTCTTGATGGTGCCCCACGCGGTGCGCGAAGCCGCGCTCGGCCTCGGCGTCCCCAACTGGCGCTCGGTGCTTTCCATAACGGTCAAGACCGCTTCGCCGGGCATTATTACCGGTTGCATGTTGGCCTTCGCCCGCGTCGCCGGCGAAACCGCGCCGCTGCTTTTCACCGCCCTCGGAAACGACTTTTGGAGCTCCAGCCTCAACCAACCCATCGCCGCCCTCCCCCTCCAGATTTACGTTTACGCACTCTCGCCCTACGATGACTG
>JASHOC010000238.1 GCA_030041305.1 Acidobacteriaceae bacterium | reverse complement strand
TCACGCGCACAAGACGTGTTGCTGTAATTGAAATCTGTGCATTCTTGGGTGAGTTACAAGCGCCTCTCCCACGGAAAATTCCGGTGGTGGCCGGAGTCGAACGCACCGGCTAAGGCGCTGGAGGCTTACGAGGCGCAGTCGCTGATGGCCGCCGGCGACGTATCGCGGGTGCGGGCCGCGCCGATGTGGCGGCGGGTGAACGCCGTCGCGTAGAGCTGTCATTTTCCCCTTACGTTCCAAGAAAGACTCGTTCGCGTGTGATCGCGCGAACGTCCGTTATAGGATACGAGCGCAAGGCTGAACGCCTAGACCAGATTGGCCGCGATCTTTCCGTCCAGTACGTCCTGGAAGACAGTCTCCGCGAAGACGGCGATCCAATCGTTCAACAGCCAGTCGCGTTGCCGAATTAAACATTGATGGAACTTTAATTTGGTTGTGACTCGCCGGTAATAATGCGAGATTACAGTATTGTCATAAAATGGCAATCGCGGTTTCCGGCGCGTCCCGCGGGATCGTTCCGACGCGTAGCCGTCCATGACCTCGATCGAACCTCGCTCTTTCGGCGGAAGTCCGCTCCTGGAGATACCGATGAGGATCATCGTCTCCAATAGGAATGCGGGATCTATGTCTTCAACGCTGCCAACTTGACTTCCAGTTTGCATGCAGCGAGGCCCATGGAGCGGCTGCACAGCCGGTGGCCGAGGAGCTACGGCGTGACAGTTCGCCATTCACCCATAAATCCTATTTTCCCGTGGGAGGTATTATGCGTTGTGAGTTGAAGGGGAAACCTCAATTCGCCGGAAGGTCTTTCAAGGTTCCAAGCCTTCACGCTTTCATCGAATTCAGCGCGGTCTTCTTTCTGGCCGTTTCGTCTTTCGCACAGGTTGACCGAAGCGCATTGAGCGGCACGGTCACCGATTCCTCTGGCCGTGTGCTGCCGCAGACGCATATTACGGTAGTCGAAAACGCGACCGGCCTTCGGCGCGAGACAATATCGGATGCGACCGGAAATTACACCATTCCCGAACTGCCGGTGGGCACGTATACCGTCACCTTCGAGCGCCAGGGCTTCAGGAAGGTCGATTTCGTCGATGTGCAGCAGGTCATCGGCCGTACGCGCACCCTGAACGCGGGGCTGCAGGTCGCGGGCGATGATGAACAGGTGGAAGTTTCCGCTGCTTCGGCGCTGATGGACCACAACACCAGCGCGGTGACGGGCCTGATCGAGAGGACGCAGGCCGACGAACTGCCGCTGAACGGCCGCGACTGGTCGTCGCTGACGGCCTTCGTTCCCGGCGCTATTGACACCGGCGGCAGCAATCAGCGGACGGTTCGCTTTGCCGGACGCGGCCTCGACGACAGCAACTTTACCTACGATGGCGTTGACGCCACCAATATTGTGAATCAGACCCAGCGCCAGTGGGTGCGGCTGGCTATTCCACTGGACGCGATCCAGGAGTTCCGCGTCGACACGCTGATGTCCCCCGCGGACCTTGGCGCCACGGGAGGAGCGCAATTGGATGTAACTTCGCCTTCCGGCGCCAACGAGTTTCATGGCCGACTTTTCGAGTACTTGCGCAACGATTTTTTCGACGCGCCACTACCTGAGTGGGCCTCCAACGGCGAAGCTGAGCAGCCGCTTCGGTTGAATCAGGTCGGCGGATCGCTGGGTGGCCCCATCGTACACGACAAGACGTTTTTCTTCATCGCGTCCGAAGCCTACCGGCAGAATTGGGGCTACCCGGTGAGCGCCGACGTGCCGAGCCCGGCCTTCCGTCAAACGGTTCCGAGCACATCGCCGGTGTATGCAATCATGAACGCATTTCCCACTGCCGGTCCGAAGAGCTTTCTGACCAGCGGTCTGTATTCAGACCCAAACATTGACTTACTGACCTGCGCATGCACTCAGGTGGTCAATGAGGGCTCGGCGATGCTGCGGCTCGATCAGCACTTCTCCACCAAGACCACCGGGTTTATGCGCTTTAACTACGACCGGTCGGTCGATACGCAGCCACTTTCGGCTACCGCGACGGACCTGCAGCAGAGAGTCTCTGCGCCAGTCAATGGCGCACTTGGTTTGCTGCACGTTTTCAACGCCAACCTGGTGAACGATGCTGAAGCAGGCTTCAATCGCTCCACCGACAACCAGTACAACCACAGTGATTCCGGGATCATCTATCAGGTTTCAGTTTCCGGTCCTTCGCCGGGATTCGCCACTGAGAACTACAACTACACCAGCATCTACGTGGGCAATTCGTTTTCGGGGCTCGACAACCTGACATGGTCTCATGGACGGCACACTTTCAAAGCCGGAGCGGAGATCCGCCACATTCAGATGAACCAGAGCTACGGGGAACACGGAACGCTCACGTTCTCCTCCATAGAGAATCTCGCAATTAATGTTGTGACGAAAGCCAAGCTGACAGGCGCACTGCCAGTCAACCACTTGCGCAAGAACGATTACTTCGTTTACGCACAGGACGAGTACAAGTGGCGGCAGAATCTCGTCCTGAACCTGGGCCTGCGCTACACCATCTTCGATCTCTTCCACGAGGCCAACGGGCTGGCCAACCCCTTCGATTTTGCCACCTGCGGGCCGCAGGGATTCTGCGGGGTGGGCGCGAGCTTCGGCGATCAGAATTACGGCGACGTCGATCCCCGCGTAGCGTTTGCGTGGACGCCTCGGAAAGACGGCACAACGGTGGTTCGGGGCGGATTCGGCATGTACCACGAAGACGGACAGTTGGACGACCAGAATCTGCCTGCCAAAAACGAAGTTTCCTCCTACTCATTGTCGAACACCTCGCTTCCGAGCAATTTTCCGACCGCCGATCAAATCGCGTACGGCGCGGGAACCCTCTCACCGAACGCCGAACAGCGAAACCGCAAGGATACGTATGTTGAGCAGTGGAGCTTCTCGATGCAGCAGGAGTTGCCTGGGAACTTCGTAGGTACGATTTCTTATTTGGGCAGCCACGGCGTGCATCTGCTAGAAGAAAGCTATGTGAACCTGTATGAGGCTCCGAGCTATACGACTCTACAATATCCGGCCTTTGCTCCCGCCATCGGCTGGCGCGGCTCCATTGGCATGAGCACATACAACGGTCTCTCGCTAGCAATGCGGCGCGCCTTCTCCCATGGCCTGCTGGTAACGGCGAATTACATGTGGTCGCACGAGATCGACAACGGCTCCAATGGCAGCGGCGATGGCGACGAAATACAGCCGCAGAATCCGCTGTGCCAGACCTGTGAGACCGCCAGCGGCGTCTGGGACGCCCGCAATGTGGTCAATGGAAACGCAGTCTATCAACTCCCCTTTGGTTTGGGCAAGCCGATGCTCAATCAGCCCGGGATTGCAAGCACCGTTGCGGGCAACTGGGAACTGACCACGTCGGCGCTGGCTCGCACCGGCTTCCCGGTGAATGTGCTGATGCCTTCGAGCTACACCGCGCCGGATGGCGTCTCCAGCGTGGAGCGTCCCGATCTTGTTCCGGGCGTTTCGCTCACGCCGCCCGGGGGCAGAAACGTCGCGGAGTGGATCAATCCCGCCGCGTTTGCTTATCCAGGCACTTACAGCATTACGGGATTCGGCACCGCACCGCGTGACTTGGCTCGCGGGCCGGGCACGTGGCAGATCGATCTAAGCGCCGACAAGACGTTTCACCTGTGGGAGCACGGCCAGCTGCAGTTCCGCTCGGAGTTCTACAACGTCTTCAATCACCCGCAGCTGGGTGCGCCGAATGCTACGTGCAGTAACCTTACGGCTCCAGGAACCACGGGCTGTGGCTTAACGTTTGCCGACATCACCACTACGGTGAACACTGCCGTTTCGCCCGTGACTCCGGTAGGGTCGGGAACTCCCCGCGAGATGCAGTTTGCGCTGCGGTTAGACTTCTGATTTTTTGTCGATTGTTCTACGCGGCGGTCGGCGGGTCGGCTTCATGTTGTCCAAATGGGGCAGCGGTTGCCGGAAAAACACCGTCACTTTTCATGAAACGTTAACGCCGGCGCCACCCAACGATAACGCCTCTGGAATACGGAATGGTCATCCTCCACACAGAATGCGCTCCCGGCTCGACGGCACGATCCAGACGGTGGATGGCGTAAAGACGTTGAGCCGGGTGGAGCGGAGAACCCAGGCACGGAAGCCGGATTGCGCTGCAACCCGGTTTCATGGCTCGAAATGGCGAACCGAGGTTGGCAATGAAGATCCTGGTGATCGAAGACGAAGTAAAGACGGCCAAGTTTCTTAAGAAAGGACTCAGCGAAGCCGGTTACGTCGTCGACGTTATCCGGGACGGCCTGGAAGGTCTGCACCTGGCCGTGGAAGTCGATTTCGATCTCATCGTTCTTGACGTGATGCTTCCGGCATTGGACGGTTGGCAGGTGCTTGCGCGGCTGCGCGAAGCGGGGGGAAAGGCGCTGGTTCTGATGCTGACGGCGCGGGACGCCGTGCCTGAACGCGTGCGTGGTTTCGAGTTGGGAGCAGACGACTATCTTGTGAAGCCGTTCGCATTTTCCGAACTCCTTGCCCGGGTGCGGTCGCTGCTGCGCCGGTCAACTTCGCGCCCGCAAGAGACGATCCGCATGGCCGATCTTGAGATCGATTTGCTGCGCCATCGCGTGACTCGCGCTGGCCAGAGGCTTGACCTCACTTCAAAGGAGTTTGTGCTGCTGACCCTGCTGGCGCGGCGCGCCGGTGAAGTGCTGTCGCGGACGCTGATCGCCGAGGCAGTCTGGGACATGAACTTCGACAGCGACACCAACGTCGTGGACGTGAACGTGCGCAGGCTGCGCGGCAAAGTGGATGATCCTTTTCCCGTCAAGTTAATTCACACCGTTCGTGGCGCGGGCTATGTTCTCGAGGCCGAGTCGTAGCGCGCCGGCCAAGCGGCATCTGACCAGGACCCTGGCGTTTCGCCTGACGGCCGCGTACTCGATGGCGGGACTGCTGCTGGTAGTCGTGGCCACCGCCATTCTCTACATGGTGCTGCAGGCGGAACTGGACAGAAGCACGGCGCTTTTTCTTGCCGATAAGCTGCATGTGCTGCGCACCATGCTGCGAGAGCGCCCAAGCGACAAGGATGGGCTGCACGAAGAGATTCAGCTCGAGAATGCCGCGCGTCGATACCAGCGGTTTTACATTCGTTTGGTCGATGAACATGGCGCGCCGATCATGACCACGCCTGGAATGGCGGACCAGTTGGATATTGCAGAGCTCGTCCGTCTAACCAGGAATCACCCCGAGGCTTCGTTTGCGATGGCGGGAAAGAATGGTCAGCCGTTTCGAGTCGCCAGCGCCGCCGCTTTGGTGGGTGCCGAGCCCCCTCAAACCGACACGATTCAAATCGCCATCGACGTCTCTCAAGAAGTAGAACTGCTCTCGCGTTACCGGTTGTGGTTCTGGGCGATCCTTCTGACTACGTCGGTTCTCTTCCCATTGGCGGGATACAGAATCGCCCGCCATGGCATTCGCCCCGTCGAGCAGATCGCCGCAACTGCCCGGAGGATTACCTCGACGAATCTGCGCGAATGGATCGAGGCGGAAGGCTATCCCTCAGAACTGGCGACGCTGGCCGGGACCTTCAATGACATGCTGGACCGTCTTCAAGAGTCTTTCGAGCGCATCTCGAGGTTTTCGGCCGATATCGCTCATGATCTGCGGACACCGGTCAACAACATCCGCGGCGAAACCGAGGTCGCCCTCGCCCGCGCGCGAACTGTCGATGAGTATCGCGACGTTCTGGAGTCTTCCCTGGAGGAAGCCGTCCGGCTTTCGGAACTGATCGGCGATCTGTTGTTTCTTGCCCGCGCGGAAAGCCCTTTGACGGAGTTGCGCCTGGAAAAGGTGAACATCGGCGAGCTGCTAACCACCGTACGGGATTACTACGAAGCCACCGCGGCGGATGCGGGAATCACGCTGACTGCGGTCCAAGGAGCGGAAGATGTAACCGCGGACCTGGATCGATCTCTCATGCTGCGGGCAGTGAGCAACCTGGTGTCAAACGCCATTGCGCACACGCCCAGAGGCGGTTCGGTCACCCTGGCGGTCTTCATCGCTGGGCCGGAGGCGCGCATCAAGGTTTGCGACACGGGCGAGGGCATTCCGGACGAAGCGCTGCCCAGAGTGTTCGATCGCTTCTTTCGTGTCGATCCCTCACGCTCCCAGACCTCGGGCGGTACGGGACTCGGTCTGGCAATCGTGCAGAGCATCATGACGCTCCACGGCGGCAGCGCGGAAATCAGCAGTCAGCTCGGCCGCGGAACGGTTGTCGCGCTGCGCATTCACACGGCTGCGAAGTGATGACAGAAATGTAATCTTCACGCCATACCGGCGTCATTTCCGCTTCGCTAGACTCGCTTCGGATCACGCAACTGAGTCTTGTTCTGCGTTTAAGGAAGGGAAACACGGACCAAGCTTCATGTTTCTTGTTCCAGGTCTCAACATGCCGGTAAGTCGAAGGCCAGGCTAATGGAGTTTCAACAAGCGAAGCGTGCGCAGGTGTTGGGAAAGTGCGCGTTAAAAACAATGGATTACGTGGGTCAAGTGTCGATCGCGACCCAGCACAGTCAACCAAACCTTAAATAGTTGGTTCTACGTTCCATCGTTTCCGTTGCCAACCGGGCCCTGCATCAAACATGCGTTCCCTTGTTCTTTAGCAACCTCTTGCGGCGCGACTGATTCTGGTTGCGCGAAAAAGAAACCGAAGCAAAAAAAAGAAACCCCAGCAAAAAGGAGAATGACAATGTCTCGAAAGAGTCCTCGGATCAGCCGTTTGCTCCTCGGACTGTTGGCGGCGGGCCTGAGTGTTTCGGCGCTCGCTCAGTCCACAGAGTTCCCGACGTACGCACCCGGCGAGAACACGAGTGCGACCACCGGCCCGACCTACTCGCAGCCCTTAGCCAACCCCTGGGTCGTCAGCGATGGCACAATCATCACCCCCGTTGGCGCCCAGGTCTACCTCGGCACCACGACCCGCGCCAAGGATATCGCGATCAACCCCATGCCCCTTGCCAGCGGCGATTACCCCGCAGCCGTTCTGCAAATGGGCGCCCCGCATCCCGTCACGGTCTTCGACGTCAAGACGGGCGCGATCTTGTCAACATACGAATTCGATGCCGCCTCCAGCACCAACTACGATAATGACGGCAGCCAGGGGGGCATCGCCTTCACGCCCGATGGCCTGCACCTGCTGTTCAGCCAGGACGGCAGTTACGGCCCCGGCGGCAGCTTCGTAACCATCGCCAACTTCAATCTGACCACGGGCGTGCTCACTGACGACGTTCAAGTCAGCGTTCCCATCGACGTCAACAGCGAGAGCCAACTGACCAACGTCACCTGCTATACGTCGACCGGCTATAACTCCTACGGCCTTCCGACGGGGCCTCCAAGTGCGGGCGTCAGCCCTCCGGGAACCACCGGCAGCTTTGCCATCCCCTGCGGCTATCCCTATTCGATTTTTTCCGATGATACGTTCACTTCCTATCCCACCAGCGTCGCGATCTCGGCGGACGGCAACACCGCTTACGCCGTGCTGATGAACAACGATACGCTGGCCAAGATTACCGGCCTGACCGGGACACCGGCCGAAGCCGCGCAAGTGCGCGTCGGCAACGTGCCCCACAGCGTCATCATCTCGGCCGATGGCAAGACCGCCTACGTCTCCAACGAGGCCGGCCGGGTTGCCACCGCGGACGACTTCCAGGAATACTCCAACGGCACCCCGGTCGTGGCGCGCTATCCGGAAGGCTCCACGTCCACCGGCACCGTTTCCGTGGTCGACCTGACCTCATTCAAGGTCACTGGCAGCATTTCGACCGGTCTGCATCCGACCGGCATGGCGCTCTGGAACAACTACCTGCTGGTCGCCAATACCTATAGCGACAGCATCTCCGTGATCGACACGACCATGAACAAAGTGGTGCGGACGATCAATCTTGGGCTGCCGATCCTCGTACCCGGCGATCACGGGCCGGCAGGCTTGGGACCCAACTCGATCGCCGTCGATCAAAAGAACAACACTGCCTATGTCGCGCTTCACAACGCCAATGCGATCGCAGTGGTTGACCTCAACAACTCGTGGGAGCCTATCCAGGGCATGATCCCGACCGGCTATGCACCGAGCTCGGTTGTTCTGGACTCGAAGGACAATGAGCTGCTGGTTGCGAACGACAAGGGCATCGGCACCACGGGTTACGGCGTGGCGCCCCCTCCGACTAAAACGTACGAAAATTCGTATCAGAAGGAGTTCGACGTCACCTACTTCGGCACCCACCAGGACCTTGGCACCGTCAGCATCGTCCCTGTGCCGAAATACGATGCCCTGGTGGGGATGACCCGGCAGGTCGTCCAGAACAACCACTGGGATCTGGCGCAAAACATCGAGTCTGCCTCCGGCGGTAACCCGTGGACAAAGCCGGTCGCGATCCCGGCGAAGATCGGCGATCCCTCGCTGATCAAGCACGTCTTCGTGATCATCCGTGAAAACCGCACCTACGATCAGATACTGGGCGACGTGACCGAAGGCAATGGCGACGCGACGCTGGCAGTTTTTGGCGACCACTCGACCTATGCCATGTACCCCGTCGTAACGCCCAACGCGCATACGCTGGTCGAGCGCTTCCCGCTTCTGGACAACTTCTACGACCCGAGCCGGCAGTCGGCTGACGGTCACAACTGGATCACCCAGGCCATGGCGCCCTACGACGACGACATCCAGTCGCCAGACTGGCTCCGCGATTACCCCTCCAACGGCGGCGACGCGATTGCCTACCAGAAAAAGGGCCACCTGTGGGATGCGGCGGCTGCGGCCGGCATCAAGGTGAAGAACTACGGCGAGTACGTCGAGTACAACACCTTCACAGTGCCGGGTTGCACTCCGACAAATCTGACCCAAAGCAACAGCTATAATGGTCCCGGTAAAGCCGTCGCATTACCGTTTGTTGTTTCCGACAGCTGCGAGCCGTCCTGGACCCAGTTCTACAACGACACTTTGTTGTACGAAGCGGGCAAGGAAACGCAGCTCCAGTACTACAACACGATCAGCTCATACACCCCTCTCCCAACTTTGTACAAGGACACGGTCCAAAACTACCCGCAATTCGATCTGGGCATCCCCGACCAGTACCGCGTCGACGTCTGGCAGCAGGACTTCAACAAGGACGTGGCCGTCGGCAAAGTGCCCCAGTTGGAATTCCTCTGGATCATGCAGGACCACACCACCGGCCCGCCGAACGCGACAGCCGAACAGGCCGATAATGACCTGGCGGTTGGGCGCGTTATCGACATCATCAGCCACAGCAGCGTGTGGAAGGACTCGGCGATCTTCGTCGAGGAAGACGACGCGCAGGACGGCGTCGACCACGTCGACGGTCACCGCAGCCCGGGCTACGTCGTCAGCCCCTATGTCAAGCAGCAGGTGAACGCCGATGGCGCCGGCGCCGTCGCAGACAGCACCTTCTACACGCAGGTCAACATGACCCGCACCATCGAGCAGATCCTCGGTCTGAAGCCCATGAACCAGAACGACCTGGTGGCCTCGCCGATGAGGACGCTCTTCGTCGACAATCCGCCCCAAGACAACTTCCTCCCGTGGGCGCACGTGCCAAATCAGGTCCCGCTGTGTTACGGCGTCGCCGGGTGGGAGATTACCTCTGGGAATTCGTGCGTGATCTCCCCGACGGCTGTGTCCTTCAAAAACGACAGCCCTGCCGTCAAAGCTCTGCGGGCTGCCTGGATGCAGGAGAAGGCGCAGGTCTTCGCCCCCAAATATCACATTCCCGACTCTCTGGACCCGAACCTCGTCACCCACTTCGACTGGTACGAGGCCACTGGGTTTAAGGTCCCGTTCCCCGGCGAAAAGCGGGTTCTGTGGCCAAGCGAGTTCAAGACCAAGGCTCCCGCCAAGGCTGACCTCGACGACTAACCCTTATCCCAAATACAAAGGCCCTCTTCCCGGTCACCGGGGAGAGGGCCTTTGTTCACGCCTCAGACGCATGATCCCGTCAACCTGAACTCCCCTCCACCAACATGGAGGTTACTGCCCGGGGTTCGTACGGCTACAACGCAAAGAACATGTCGCCTGCAGCATTGCCAAATGGTGTTCCCTCTCTTTGGCTCACTTTACACGCCTTCATTCCCTCGGCCTCATACAGCCGCCTATGATCGATTGGCGGCTGGACCAAGTTGCCATTCGGGTCTCTCATGCCGCGCGGTTCCGGTCGACCGGTTGCCTCAGAAATCTATTGAACGCGTAGTTTGAAAGTATCCGTCAGTCCAATCCATCTGTTCGGAAGGCTGTGTTTTGTGATGGTCTGAAGACATGAACGACGATGCGGCAGGATTGGTGCAGCGACGTAAGCGGCGGAGTAGAGCCGAAGCGGATCAGTTGGTTGGGGAGTTTGAAGACAGTGGATTGACGCGGCAGGCATTCTGCAGCCGGCACGGGCTGTCGGTAACG
>JASHOC010000237.1 GCA_030041305.1 Acidobacteriaceae bacterium | reverse complement strand
CGGTGCATGCCTGAGATGGAAGATTGGCAGGTGCTGCTGGGCCTTTTTCCGGCCGGCTGGGAACAGGAAGGACGCAGCAGCGGGGCCATAAGGCGTTTGCGGGATTTTGCTTCCGTTGAAGCCTTGCTGCGCACGCTGTTGTTGCACGCCGGTTGCGGCTGGTCGCTGCGCGAGACGGCGGTGCGGGCTATAGCGGTTCTCCAATTGGTGTAGAGCAGAACCTCGAACGTTGAGTGGCGTTTTTCCCAAGAAAACGCCACCCGGCACGCCCCTCAAAACTCCACGGGAATTGGAGAACCGCCGTAGCTCCCCATCTGCCTCTCCACACCGTGCTCCACCGATGGAACCACATCGCCTTCGCTCTCGCTGAACCCAACCGCAAACGAAGGCCCCAGCTCGAACGCTTATCTTAGCGCTTATGCCCACCCCCCCTCCCCCCATTCTGTCGGTAAGCGGCCTAATTAGAGCGGTTTAGGCGCGTCAAATCGACGCAAATATAGCAAAACAAGGCAGTTATTTGCAGATTAAGCAAAACAAAGGAGTTACGCACGTTTTTGAAGGCTTTGATCCCTCGGCCGCATTGGAAATTCTCGCGGGGACGGTCCAACCACGCGGACACGATGGTAAGCCATCTTGATCCCCGAACTGCGCTGCCGAGCAAAGGCAAACCGCCGCATACAAGATGAGTGTATCAAGCGGCGAAAAATAACAAGTAATTGGGAGCCGGAGCTGAAGTGACTCACAATCAAGGGGTTGAGACGGATCAATGGGAGTTGGGGGCTTGACAGGCGCTACGGCGGGGAACAGAGACGAGGGAGCGAGAAGGCAGGGACTGAGGGACTTGGGGATTTAGGGGACCAAGGGAACGAGGGAATGCCGCCCCAATCGTGGTAACAGCCCGAATCACCTCCTGAGTGTGGCGCCGGCTTCGTCTGCCGGCCGATAGTCGACAACGCAGTTGCGGCCCGTGCGCTTGGCTTCGTAGAGGGCCTTGTCGGCGCAGTCAACGAGCGCGGCAGCGTGTTGGCCCAACTGCGGAAGGAGGGCGGCGCAACCGACGGAAACCGTGACGATACCTGCGGGGTGGGCAGAATGGGGAAGCCGGCAGTTGCGCACGGCCACGCAGACATTGTGAGCCGTCCGCATGGCGCCGCTGATGCCAGTGTTCGGCAGGACGACGGCAAATTCCTCGCCGCCGAAGCGGGCCACGAGATCGCCGGGCCTGGAGACGACGCTCTGCGTGGCTTCGGCGATCATTTTGAGGCAGTGGTCACCAGGCAGATGACCGTAGGTGTCGTTATAGGACTTGAAGAGGTCGGCGTCGATGATGAGTAGTGAAAGGGGCGTTCGATCGCGCAAGCCGCGACGCCACTCCTTGGCAAGGCACATGTCGAATTGCCGGCGGTTGGCGAGCCCGGTGAGCGCGTCGGTGACGGCGAGGGTTTCGGCCGCATGGTAGGCTTCGGCGAGTTGCTGCTCGGCGAACTTGTGCGCGCTGATGTCGCGAAAGAACCAGACTCGTCCGAGGTACTGGCCGTCTTTGCTGCGCAGGCAGGTGCTGTAGCGTTCGAGGGTCCGGCCGTCATTCAAGGCGACTTCGCAATGATCCTTTTTATCGGGATTCACATAGAGGTCCTGCACACGCTCGAGAAACAGTTCCGGATCCTTGACTCGGGTCAATGCTTGAGAAAGGAGCTGCGCATCGGGAAAGCCATTGCTCTTTTCAAGGTGGCCGGGGAGGCATTCGGGGAGATCGAGGTTCCAAACCTCTCCGAATCTTCGATTGCAGGAGACAACGTTCTGGTTGTGGTCAACGACGAGGATGCCGTCAAGGGACACATCGTGGATGGCGTCAATTAGAGAGCGCTGAAGCTGCCGGACGGCTTCAGTGGCCTTGCGCTCGCTGATATCGCGAACAATCTGCAGAATTCCGTTGCTGACACCGGTAAGCCGATCATGCAGCGGGCGAAGGCTGCTCTCGACCCACACATAGCCTCCGCTGCGCACCTTGACGCGGTACTCGACATTTGCGATCTCTGCGCCGCTGCGGAGAGAGCCGATGGCCTCTTCAATTCTGGGAAGGTCTTCGGGGTGGGCAACGTCGGCGAAACCGCGATGCATGGTTTCACTGGGTTTCCAGCCAGTGAGGGCAGATACAGCGGGCGAAATGTAGGTGGGTACGCCGCGCAAATCCGAGAGCAGGATGATATCGCGCGAGTTTTCAGTGACTAGATTGTGGATAGCGACGACCTCCTGCAGTCGGCGCTCGGTGGCGCGCAAGTTTTCAATCACGATGGAGACGCTATAAAGGACGACCATCGCGGCGGCGATGAAGAGTTGCAGAAGAGTGGCCGATGCGAAAGGCGTGATGGAGCCGGTTGCGGCAAACGGGCCCAGACCGTGAACCGTGAACGAAGTGGCCAAGCCGGCGACAAAGAGGGTGGCCAAAGCCGCCCATCCGAGACCGAGGCGAAGCAGAACCAGAACCAGGAGCGGATAAAGGAGGAAGGGCATCGGCAGACGGGCCTGGGCGAATGCGCCGACGGTGCAAGCCAGCACGGGAAGTAAGTGAGCCCAAGGCTTCAAGGAGAGGAGCGAGCTTCGGATGCGGGTGCGGAAGATGGCCACACAGGCGGGAGTAGCGACACACACTCCGAGGGCGTCGGTGCCAAACCACTCCAGGAACTCGATGTCTGGAGACGAAGTGGACCACAGTGAAGAGGAAGAGTGCCACGGCGAGATCGACGCAGCGACCAATGCCACGAGGGCAGGACCGGCAAAAACTCCGAAGGCGACGAATCGGGCGATGTACGCGGGACTCGTGAAATCGGGGAGATCGGTGGAACGGCGGCGAAGGAGCAGCGCGCTCACCAGGGATTCGCACAGATTGAGGAGGATGAGAACGAGGGTGAGAACGAGTGCAATGATGACATCGTGATAACCAGTGAGCAGGCTTCCGGACAATTGGGCGGCGTAAGCAGCGCATAGATAACCGGGCCATCGCTTGCGAGGCGCGAGGAGCAGGTAAGCGAGCAGGACGCCGTTGGCGAGCCAGATCAGATTGGCTTCGGGCGCGAGGCCGCTCAAAACCGTCGCCGACCCTACGGCGAGAAAACATCCCATAAGGCGCAAGGCGAAACCATGCTTGCGCAGGAGTCCGGCGCGGAACCGACCGGCTTTGGACGCAAGCGCAATGTTCAACGCAGTTCTCCCAACTCGTATATCGGCAGGAATGCGCTGGAAAACAGAGTTGCGGATGCGAACTTTGGGTGATCCGTGTGACTCTGGTGTGGGCACGGGTCGGGACGTGCGGCTTGCGGAAGTTCCGGGGCGGCTATGCCCATGGTGCTGGGCTTGTGGACCGAGGGCGGCGAGGCGCTCTGCTCCCACGTCTCAAGGATATGCGCGCACGCATTCCAAAGTCGCCAGGAATTGGTCCTTGAATTGGAAGCGGGGGCCAGGTGGGCTCCAGCGGGGACGCCACGGGGATTCCGGGTGTGATGTTGAGCGGCGACGCCGCCGGTTCCGCTTCCGGAGTGCTTTCGGGGGCGAAGAAGAACTTCAGACTGGATCCGGGAACGCAGATGGTGGTCGGCATCGTCGCTGGAGAGAAATGGCTCGCCGCATCGAGGTTCGCAGATCGCAGCCGCCGAGGCCCGCGACGAGGGCGCCAGCTTGCAGGTAGAATGGTCGCTTGATTCTTTCCCAAGGTAGGATGGGTGCACTCTCCGGGGGTCGTTTATGCAACGAAGAGATTTTCTGAAGTCGGCGGCGCTTGCCGCTGTGATGCCGCAGTTACCGTCGCTGATGCCGCAATTGCGCGCGGCGGCCCGGTTCAGAATCACCGACATTCGGATCGTGAACCTGAAGGTGGTTCGCGAAACCGGCAAGATGGAAGCGGCGTGGGATCCAGGAACGGTGACCACCCATCGGATCGGCGGCGGCTCGGTCATCGAGATTCAAACCGATCAGGGAGTTTCGGGCATCGGGCCAGGGATGGAGGATGCCTGGCTGGCGAGGGCCAAATCTCAGCTTGTCGGAAAGGACCCGTTCGACATCGAGCAGCTCGCCGGCCCGCTGCGCTATTACGTGGGCGGAAGCCCGCGTACGGTTTCGGCGCTGGAGATTGCGCTGTGGGACTTGATCGGGAAAGCCGCCGGCCAACCTCTTTACAAACTCTGGGGCGCGGACAAGGATCGGGTTCCCGCCTATGCGAGCATGATCCAGCTTTCCACTCCGGAGGAAAGGGCGCGCATGGCGGTCGAGCTCAAAGGACAAGGTTGGAAGGCGATCAAGCTTCGAGCGCATTACCAGACGATGAAAGAAGACGTGCAAATGGTCGAGGGGGTGCGCAAAGCGGCGGGCGACGACATGACGATCATGGTGGACGCCAATCAGGCCCAGTCCTTTGGCACGTGGCAGCCGGGGGTGATGTGGGATTATCGCCGCGCGCTGGAGACGGCGCGGGAACTGGAGCGCTTGAACTGTCTGTGGCTGGAAGAACCGCGGCTGCGCTACTCGTTCGACGAACTGGCCCGGTTGAGCAACTCGGTGGATATTCCCATCGCCGGGGGAGAGAACAATCGTGGCGTACACGAATTCCGATGGATCCTCGAGCAGAAGGTCTTCAGCATCGTGCAACCCGATGTTATGGTGGCCGACGGCGTGACCGGGTTCCGGGAGATCGGGGCCTTGGCCCAAGCGCACCATAAGAGATTGATTCCCCATCACGGCGGAGGCAATCTCGGCACCATTGCCCAGCTCCACGCCATCGCCTCCTGGCCCAACTCGCCGTGGATTGAGATCCTCCACGACCCACCTGTCGCCGCATATACGAATGGGTTCGCGATCATGGAGAATGCCCCACTGGTGGACAAGGAAGGCTATCTGAACTTGCCGCAAGGTCCGGGTTTGGGCGTGGAGATCAACAAAGATCTGATCGCCGCGTAAACGCGATTTCATCCTCGAACAAGGGGCGCTCTGGAACATTCTCGGGCCGCCCCGCAATTCCGCTTCGCCGGCTCTGCCTGAAGCGAGAGCAGAGAAGGTGTGTCCGGGAGCCACTAAGTTGGTTCGCATCGGTGAGGGTCCGAGGGTGGCGGTGATTCGGCCGGGGACGGCGAGGGCTCAAGGCCACGACGGCGGGCGCGGATGGTCGCGGCGGCGCGGGAGGCGCGGATGCGCCAGAGGGCGAGGCGCGCGGCAAAGCGCTCGCCGAAGGTGAGCGGGGTGGGTTGGGATTCGGCGATGACGCGCTCGATGGAGGTGAAGCAGGCGGCGTTGCGAGAAAGGAAGGCGTGCAGAGCGGCGAGCGCGGCTGCGGATGTGGTGTTGGGATGGACGCAGATGGTCCAAAGGCCGGAGGGTTTCTCGACCGGCGCCCAAAGCTGTTGGGGAATCCAGGTGAGCCCGTTCGAAAGGAAGGGACGGCGGGCGAAGCCATCGGAGAGGAGAAGGATGCCTTCGTCGCGGAGGGTGGCGAGGGTGGCGGCGTCGAAGCCGTGGCGAGGAGCGACCCATAGGCGTGGGTTGAGGCTGTGAGCGCGGAGGAGGTGGAGGCCCTCCCCGATCCAGGCGCGCTGCGTGGCGGCAGAGACGCCGGCGAATTCCGATTGGGAATGGAGCGGGAGGAGGCTGCGGCCCCGGCTGAGGCAGAGATGGTGATAGCCGTGGAGGGCGACGGCGGCGCCAGCGGCCTCGAGGGCGCGCAAACGATTCCAGAAACCCGGATCGGGCGGAGAGGCGCACAGCTCGGGGTCGCGATTGTCGGGAACGACGGCGAGGATGGGATGGAGATGGAATTCCTCGATAAGGGCCACGCAGGCACGCCAGCGCAGGGCGGAGACGGTGGGGCAAAGATCGTCGAAGCGGAGCAGGTATTGGGCGGACGTGTAAGCCATCGCAATCAATCCTGAACCAGAGGAGTTGGGGCGCATGGAGGGCCGGCGGGGGCAGCCGCATCATGAGCGAAAGCGGCGGCGAGCAGGCGGCGGCTCCAGTACCAGAGGAACAGGAAGGTGGCGACCATCCACAGGGAAGTAGCGAGGGCGATGCCCGCGACTCCGTAGAAGCGCATGAGGACCAGGTTCAGGATGACGTCGAGGGCGAGATTGATGGCTCCGCAATAGAAGATGAGGTCGGTGCGGCGCATGGCCACGATGAAACGGTAGAAGACGCGGCTGACCACGAAGAAGGGAATCTGAATGGCGAACATGGCGAGGACACGAGCGACAATGAGGGTGTCGCGCGGGCCAAAGGCGCCGTGCTGGAAGACGATGCGAACGAGGGGGTGGGCGCCGGCGATGAGCAGAAGGGCGACGGGCGCGGAGACAAGTGCGGTGAGGCGGACCCAGGTGCCGAGGGTGTGGCGGCAGGCGGGCCAGTCGCGGTGTGCGATGAGGCGCGACAAGTAAGGCACGATGGCGGTGGAGATGGCGCCGGCGAGGAGCGTGAGAACGACGGTGACAAAGCGGTTGGCGTAGACGAGGGCGGAGACGGAGCCCGAGGGCAGCATGGCGGCCATCGCCTGATCGACGAGCAGACCGCCGGAGGCGACCATGCCGCTGAGCAGGACAGGGCCGTACTGGCGGCCCACTTCGCGCGTGGCTTCGGTCATTCCATACCAGCGCAGGCGAAAGCGGTAGCCGTGGGCATGCATCATGGTGACCACGAGGCCGGCGTGGACGAGAGAGCCTGCGACGGTGGCGTCGACCATGGCCCAGATGCCGAAGCGATGCCCGAGAGTGAGCGCGCCGACGATGATGGAAACCGAAATGACCATGGGCGCCAGCGCGGGAAGGGCGAAACGGTCGAGGGTGTTGAGGCCGGCGGCGCAGTTGACGGCAACGCCGGTGATGAGCACGATCGGCAGCAACCCGTAGAAAAGGCGGATGGAGAGAGCCAGCTTGACGGCAGGAAAATGCGAGGCGATGAGCGGGAAGAAGAGGGGAGCGGCAAGCGCCATGAGGGCCGAGGCGGCGATGAGGAGCAGGCACATCCAGAGGAGGGAACTGGAAACGAGTTGCTGCGCTCGTTCATGGCCCTCCTGCTCGCGGACGCGGACGAGGGTGGGAATGAGGGCCTGGTTCATCGACTCGGAGATCAGATTGACGAGCAGGCTGGGGACGAGGGCGGCGGCCAGGAAGGCGTCCATGGCGTCCGAGCGGCCGTAGACGCCGGCGACGGCAATTTCTTTGAAAGCTCCAGTGAGTTTAACGGCGACGCTTACCGCGCCGACGGAGATGGCCGCGCGCAGGATGCTGCGGTTGACGCTGAACCGGAGCGCGAGGTGCGCGGGTTGGGGGGTGCTGGTCATCGCGATTGCGTCTTGCGTTAGTGGTTTCCCAGGTCCTAACGGCGAGACCGGGGGCGCCCTCCTTTGCGGGCGCAACAAGCCGGCAGAATTCAGTCCGCGGATTGAGGCGCGGGCGCGAGAGCCGGGCGCGCATCTGGCGCGGTAAAGCAGGCCGCAAGCGGGATCGGCTGATCTTCAGCAAGCCGGGCGGCGAGGGCGATGAGGGCCATCAGCAGCCAGGTAGTGCGGCTTTCTTCCACAGTAGCAACAAGCGAGGTCACCGACCAGACCAGCAGGGAGACGGCGAGGGCCAGACGCAGCGCGCCACTCGTCTTGGAAGCGAGATAGGCGGCAAGGGTGACGATGGCCGCGCCCAGAAACAGCGCGCAAAGGCCGCCGCCGACAACGATGGAAAGGGCGGTGTTGTGGGCGGTGTCGATGGGCGCGGTTCCGGCGGCGCGTACGAAAGCGCCCGCACCCGAACCGATGAACGGAGCGCGGAGAAACGCCTGCCACCCTTCGGACCAGATGTTGAGGCGCTGATTGAGGTCGGCGGAACGAAGCTGCTCCGGAATGGTGGCCAGGCGGGAGAAGGTGGCGCTTGGAATGGCGTACCAGAGGCCGAGAGCGAGGACCGGCGAAGCGAGAAGGACAGCGAGGACGGCTTTGGCGTGGCCGCGGGCCAGAATCGCGGCGCAACCGGCGAGGGCCGCCAGGGCGGCGAGGAAACCGCCACGGGACGCCGTCAGAAGAACGGCAACCAGACCGATGGGCAGATAGCCCACGGCGAGCAGGCGCTGCGGCCAGCGGGGCTCGCAATGAATGAGCAGGGCGGCGAGAGGAAAACCGAGATCGAGAAAGCGGGCGACGTCGTTGGGGTCCTGACCGTAGGCGGCGAAGCGCACCTGGCCGGCGGCGATGGCTTCAGGGGAGCTGAAATTGACGAGAGTAAGAGCGGCGAGCACCCACGAGCCGGCGACGTAAGCGCGCAGGAGCGAGCGCAGGTCGCGAGGTGTCTCGGCGAACTCCCAGACCAGCCAGACGACCATCATTTCCTGAAAATAGGCGCGGATTCGATAAGAAGTCTCCGCTGGATCGATGGTCCAGAAAGAGGTGCAGCAGAACCAGAGGTAGAACGCCAGCACCAGCCACTGGAGGGGGCCGGGCGAGCGCAGGCGGCCGGCCTGGAGGACGGCGGGAACGGCGGTGAGAAGCAAGACCAGGCCCACGATGCGCGCCACATTACCGAAAGGCGGTCCGAGGTCGAGCGAGTACTCCCAGGGAACCGCGAAGGCGAACGCGACGAGGAGGGTCCAGGCCAGGCTGCGCATCGGTTTAGTACCTCTGCGAGTAGACGAGGCCCGAATAGATGGAAACGCCGATGGTGGATTGAATTGCCGATTCCAGGGTGCGATTCATCAGGTTCTTGGTCATGGAATCGGGCAGGTAGAGAATGTCGCGATCGTGAATAGGTTGGTCCGGATCCTGGCCGCGCAACATGCGATGCAGGTTAAGCGCGGTGAGGGTGCGTCCGCCTTTTTGCTCGCGAATAAGGATGGCTTTGCCGAGGGCGGCGTTCTGCGAAGGGCCCCAGGCGAGAGAAAGCGCCTGAACCACGGTGAGCCCCTGAACGGGATCGACCGGAAACCCGCCGGGACGGACGACGTCGCCAACGACGTAGACGAGACCGGCGCGACTGACCTGGACGGTGTCGCCGGGGCTGAGCTCCGGATTGTGGTCCGAAGTGGCGTCGGTTCCGCTGGGGTCGAGAACGACGGGGTGCGCGGATTTGGGGTCGTTGACATGGAAGATGTTGACGAGGCGTCCCGCGTTGGGTGAAAGGCCCGAGGCCGCGGAGATGAGATCGAGCAGGCGGTGATGGTAGGTGTAGGGATAGACACCGGGCCGCGCGACTTCGCCGAGCACGCTGACGTCCTGGCCCGCATAGACCATCACCAGCACGGAAACCAGGGGATGGAGCAGCATGCCTTTGGTCAGGAGCTGACCCTCGATGGCGCGGGCGGCTGCGAGTTCGTCCAGACCGACGATTTTGATGGCGCCGATCAGAGGGAGGGTGACGGTTCCTTCGGGCGAGACGCGAACCTCGGAGTGGAATTCGGGGGTGTGGGACTCGCCGATATCCAGGAAGTCTCCGGGGCCGATGGGCGCGGGCATGGGCGAGCCGGTGGACGCGCCCGGCAGGGGCAGACCGGCGGGGCTAAGACCGGCGGGGGTAGACCCGGCGGGCGCATCCCAGACCCCGGGTGCTTCCTTGGGGTTGGGCAAGCTTTTGGTTTCCTGCGTCTGCGGGAAGCTGGCGACGCCGGTCGGCAGGCCCGAGGTGCTGGGGGTGGGGGCTTGGGCGCGGGCAAGCACGCCGGCGGCGAGCGCAGCCAGCAGCGCGAGCGCGATGCGAGTTTCAGGGCGTTGGATCGATTCGGCCAAGAGTGCGCCTCCCACCGCCAGCCAGAGACCGGCAAACAAGGTGATGGCGAAATAGAGCGGCGGATTGGGCGCCACCGGCTTGACAGGCGGGCGCGCGTCATCCACCACCGAGACGTCGGGGGTGTGAACGCCGGCAGTGAGACCGGCTTCCTCAACCTTTTCGAGCAGCCGCAGATAGAGGGCGTGGGCGGCGTCGGATTCCTCGCGCATGGCCGTGTATTGGGTCGAGGCCTGATTGAGCTTCAAACCTTGGCCGGTGGTTTCCTCAAGGCTTTTGCGAACCATTTGCTCGCGTTCGAGCGCGGTTTGCCAGTTGCTCTTGAATTGGGCGAGGAGTTTGGCGTCTTCGGCCTGTTTTTGCCGGTCGAGATCGCGCAACTGTTGGCCAATTTCGACCACGCGGGGAAAATCGGGGCCGTGCTCGGCGCTCAACTGCGCCTGCTCCTGCTCAAGATCGCTGCGGCGCCCGCGAATTTGCTGGAGAAGTGCAGAGCCAAAGTTGCCGCCTTGCGCCTGAAGGCGGGGATCGGCGGCGATGACCGCTTCGGGGTCGCCCCGGGACGCGGCGCGGTATTCAGCTTCGCTGAGAATGCGGTCGGCGGTGGCGGAGACGAGCTGGCGGCCCAACTCATCGATTTCCAAGCCGGTGGAATTGTGCTCGGCATCGCCGGGCTGGCCGTTGGCGAGGGTCTCGGGAGTGCTGACGATGCCGTGGGCGTTCGCGAAATCAGCCAGACGCCGGTCGTCGCGGTCGACGCGGTTTTTCAGCTCGCGGAGCTGGTTCTGGAGCCACCCGGAAGCCTGGGCGGTGGCCTGAACCTCGGATTCGGTGTCCTGTTCGATGTAGGCCCGGATGAGGGCGTTGACCACGGCAGCGGACAGCGCCGGATCGCGGGAGCGAAAGCGGACCTGAATGAGCAGGGTGCGGGGCATGGTTTCGATGTCGAGGCGGCGCGAGAAACGGTCGAGCAGCCAGGCTTGGGCGGCGGGATCGGGAGCGCCAGGGCGAAAACCGGGAAATCGGCGGGCAAAACTGCTGCGAAAGCCGGGCGCCTGGTAGAGCTTGAGGCCGGTAATGACGCGCCAGGCGAGACGGTCGCTGCGCAGCACGCCGGCAAGGGTTTCGAGGGCGACCGGCGCGGAAAGGATGGAGGCGGAGGCGAGCGGCTCGGTCGCGTCCAGACTCAACGAGGACGCCGGGGAAGTGCGCAGTTCGATTTTGGCGGCTGCCTCATATTGATTGGGAGCGACGAGGCAATACAGGAGGCAAAGGAGCAGAAGGCCGCCCTCGATGAGGCCGACGAGGCGGCGGCGGCGCTTGAAGGCCTGCCATAATTCGCGCAGTGAAACCGAGGCGTGACCGCGGCGAACCTCGGCCGAGGCCAGCAATTCAAGCTCGCCTGGGGAGACCTGCTCAACCGGGGCGCCATCAGGCAAGACCGGGAAACCTCAGTTTCGAGAGTCGCGCGGCGCCGCGGTTCGACACACTGCGAATGGCCGCAGGCCGGGCACACCCAGTCTGCGGGATTGGGAAGCAATTGTTAGTGAGCTACATCACGCAATGCAAGGAAATGGAAGGGCGGCTCAAGGTCACGGATGGGCAACGGAGCGGAGATCGAGGTGCGGGGATCCCGGAGGCGCGAAAAGTGCAAGGGTGTGTCGTCGCGGGCGAGATGTTTCAAGGGTTTCCGCTTGCCGACCTTCTGCCCGAAACGGGTGCACAGCGCAGACTCGGCCCGAAACCGCAACAGAGAGCTCTCTGTCTTCGCAGACGAAATTTCGTCTTTCGCGACGATATCTCGGCGCCAGGTGACGATATCTCGGCGCAGGTGACGTTATCTCGGCGCCACGTTTCGAGCAACTTCGTCAGATCATTGGAATTCGCAAAGAAACGCCAACCCTAAATTCTTCATAATTAACCGTGCAGCAAATCTTCGTTTCGCTGCGGCATTTGGCAGAGGAAGTGCATAACGAAGAGTGTCCTGCGAATCTGTCTGACGGACGGGCGGTACAAACAGGACGAAACCAACACTTTGGTCTGAGGTGCGACACATGGCAAGCCATCCCATTTCCAGCTTCCCTCTTCTATTGAGCGACCAGGCTGACGTGATCCGGATCTTCTATGAACTGATGCAGGAACGGGATCGTGCTGACCGCGCTTCGGAAGACTCAACCAATAAGCCTCTGGACGCGACCAGCGAATCCGCATGGTTTCCCGGTGATTTGCCTGGTTTGGATTAGCCCCGCTCGACGGTGTTCTCCATTTGCCTGAAGCAAGACCCAGCGATGCAGGTACGGATGAAAAGGGCCGAAGGAGCAAGGCGAACCGTCGATCCACAACCGTGCGTTGCGCCTTTCCCGCGGCGAGTCCTTAGAGAGAGGCCTGTCTGAGTTTGTGAGGGAAATCTCCTATTATCGGCAAAACTCTGTGAAGGTGGATATGTGCAAAAACCTGTCGATATTGTGCAAAATATGTTGATAACGCGGGTAAAATGCCCCGAAGGATGTAGATAACTGTGAACAGCCGTTTTCACAAACTGTGAACAGCCGTTTTCACAAGCTAAAGAGTTGGCGCCGCCTCCAGGCAGATCGATCAGCGCCCGAAGATGGATTCGAGTTTACGGCGGTTCTCCAATTCCCGTGGAGTTTTGAGGGGCGTGCCAGGTGGCGTTTTCTTGGGAAAAACGCCACTCAACGTTCGAGGTTCTGCTCTACACCAATTGGAGAACCGCTATAGGCGCCCCCAATCTTCGAAAACCCACTGGCGGCGCCCCCAGGAAGGGATCTTTGCTCCCTGAGGGTGAGCATAGGTCTTAAGTCCGCGGGGGCGAAGTTCCCGATTTCGAGTTACCTGGGAAACCAGGATGGACAACCCATGCGTTATGCGGTCAGGCGCCTAAAAGCGAAAAGTCGGTCCAAACGCGATGCGCAGATTGTTGTAGGCGCCGTTGTTCCAATAGATTTCGTCGCCTGCGTCCACGCGCAAGCCGAACGGACCCCAGAACCCCTCAATGCCGCCCCCCGGGTAAAAGGCAAAATGCGTGCTCGACCCGCCGAAACTCGACAGGCTAGTGGTGAAGCACGATCCCGAGCCGGCCGGCGCGTTGCAACTTGTGCTGAAGTCGAGGAAGCCGAGTTTGGCGTCCACAAATGCCCGGAACGGGCCCGAGGTCCCGAACTGGAATTTCGGGCCAAACAGGCCGGTCATGGGCCGCACTTTGGCAGTGTAGGTCGAGGAGGTTATCACGCCGGCTGTGTTGCTCGTGACGACGCTGGTGTAGTTCCGCTCGAAATCGTAGTTCAGCTCGCCTTCGATCGCAACATGTGCGCCCGCGTTGAAGCCCGCGCGGCCGCCGAGCCCCACGAAGTTGGTCGCAGTGACGCCTTTGGGCGCAATCCGGAACAGATCGCCGTACGCACTCACCTCACCATGATTGTATGTGGATTCGGATGTGACTTGAGGTGCGGCTTGAGCGGCGAGACCAGCAGGTACAGTAAGCAAGGTCGCCAATCCCGCACTTAGAAGAAAACGCCTCATTTGGAACGCTCCATGAAAGAAATTTCTTTCAAACAAACGACGGCCCGCGAAACTCGCGATAACAGGCAGGCTCGCTCCGTGACTATGATGCCGCCGCCCTGTGGCAGGTTGACCTTCCCGGCCGGGGTCTGCGGCAATTGATTTGTTCCGGTGAATCTGAGTTTGTGGGGTTGGTTGTGCGCGGAGGAATGGGCCGTGCGCGCAAGGTTTGAGAGGCGCGCCGGGTTACCGTGGGCCGCTCCCAGGCAACCTTTTTGGGGGAAATAAACTCAGCGACGGCTTGGTGCGCGACTGCTAACTTGTGATCCGAATCACTGCGAGGAAATCCGCTTTAGGCATCTCCTCAAAGCGTGGACTTCGTTCGTAGATGGTTCAGCTGTACGTTTGCTTTCCTTCTTCTTTTCTGGGCGTCCCACGCACTTACCGCGCAAAAGCTCAAAGATTCCGATTGCCTCACTTGCCACTCCGACGCCACGCTAACCGGGCAGGACGCCAGGGGCACAACTGTCAGCCTGTACGTGAACGCGGATAAGTTCAAGCATTCTATCCACGGCGCCATGTTTAGTTGCGTCGATTGCCACAAGGATGTGAAGAGTCTGGCGCACGCTGCACCGCCCCAGAAAATTACCTGCGCCGCCTGCCATACCGACGCCAACAAAGCCTATGCGCACAGCCTGCACGCCCAGGCGAGTAAGACGGGTAAGAACCCGGCCGCCTCGTGTCAGGATTGCCACGGCGACGCGCACCAGGTTCTCGCTGCCGCCGATCCTGATTCTCCGGTAAGTCACACCAATATTCCGGCGACGTGCGGCCACTGCCATGGGCAGAGATTTCTGATGGAGTCGAACGGGGTCAGCGCGCAGCCCTTCATCTCTTACCAGGACAGCGTGCATGGCCGCGCCGTCGCCAGCGGATCGGAGCAGGCCGCCGTCTGCACCGATTGCCACACCGCGCACGCGATCCTGCCCGCCAGCAACTCGCGCTCGCCCATCTCCAGGCTCAACGTGGCGGCCACTTGCGGCAAGTGCCATGCCGCCGTTCAGCAGACCTTCATGCAGAGCATCCACGGGCAGGCCATTGCCCAAGGCAACCAGCTCGCCCCCACCTGCACGGACTGTCACGGCATCCACACGATCAAGTCCCCCGTTAGTCCCAACTCGCCGGTCGCGGCGCAGAATCTTTCCCGCGACGTCTGCGCACGCTGTCACGAGGGTGTCCGGCTCTCGCAGGAATTCGGCGTGCCCGGCAACCGCGTGGCCACCTATTTCGACAGCTATCACGGCCTGGCCTCCGAGGGTGGTTCGATGGTGGTCGCCAATTGCTCAAGCTGTCACGGCGTGCACAACATTCTCCCTTCCAGCGACTCCCGCTCCACCATCAATCCCGCCAACCTCGACGCCACGTGCGGCAAGTGCCACCAGGGAGTTACGCGCCAGTTCACCCTCACCCCGGTGCATCTCGGAGATGGCCTGTATCCGAAGGCCATCGGGTCCATTGCGGTGCGCTGGGTGCGGCGCGTCTACATCGTTCTCATCCTGTTCATCATCGGCGTCATGCTTTTGCACAATGTCGTTATCTGGCGCAGCAAGGCTGTGGCGCGGCGCCAGATGCAAAACCCCTACATGGTGCGCATGACCGCGAATCAGCGCTGGCAGCACCTGATTCTGCTGGCCAGTTTCATCGTTCTCGTCCTGACCGGCTTTGCGCTCAAATTCCCCGACACCTGGTTTGCTCACACGCTGGGCATGGGCGAAAACCTCCGCGGCGTCATTCATCGCGTGGCCGGCGTTATTCTCATTGGCGCCGGCATCTATCACCTCTTCTATCTCGCGGCGTTGAAGGAAGGCCGGCGTCTCATCCGCGATCTTGCGCCCCAACCGAAGGACGCCTTCGACGCGTGGAAAGCGGTGCGCTATTACCTTGGCCTCAGCCACGACAAGCCACAATTTGGCCGCTTTAGTTACGCGGAAAAGGCGGAGTATTGGGCGCTGGTGTGGGGCACGGTTCTCATGGGACTTACCGGCATCATGATGTGGGCTAAGGTTTGGGTGGGCGACTTGCTCGCGCGCTGGTGGGTGGATGTGGCCACCGCGATCCACTTCTATGAGGCCATTCTAGCCACGCTGGCTATTGTGGTCTGGCACTTCTACCAGGTCTTTTTCGATCCCGATGTTTATCCCATGAATTGGGCGTGGTGGGACGGCAAAATGCCGGTCGAGCAGTACCGCCATGAGCACACCCTGGATGCGCAATCGCTCGAACCGCAGGATGAGCCGGAACATGGCCGGCGACCCGTCAGCGTAGGTTCTGTTCAGGAGTCGCCAGGCAAATAGCCGCAGGTATTTTGGGAGCTGGGAGAATAGGGCGTTAACCCGCCTCCACTAACCCATAACGCCGCTGCCACGCTTCTTTGAGGCGCGCCCACACGCGCGCCCGCTCGGCCTCGCTGACTGCCGGCTCCGGCCGAGTGGCAAACCGCGCCGCCTCCTGCTTGGCCAGCTCCAGCAACTGCCGGTCGCGCGCCAGATTGGCCACGCGAAACTCCGGCAGCCCCGCCTGCCGCGTGCCGAAAAACTCGCCCGGCCCGCGCAGCGCCAGGTCCAGCTCGGCGAGCTCGAATCCATCCTGCGTCCGCACCATCGCGTTCAGACGTTCTTCGCCCAGCGGCGAAACCCGCGCTCCCGTCATCAGAATGCAGAAGCTCTTCGCCGCGCCGCGGCCCACGCGCCCGCGCAACTGGTGCAACTGCGCCAGCCCAAACCGCTCCGCATGCTCCACCACCATCACGGTGGCGTTGGGCACGTCCACGCCCACCTCGATCACCGTCGTTGCCACCAGCACGTCGATTTCACCGCGCTGAAAGCGCCGCATGATGACTTCCTTCTCATCCGCGTCCAGCCGCCCATGGAGCAGCCCCACGCGCAGTCCCGCCAGCGGCCCCGTGCGCAGCTTCTCGTGCATCTCCACGGCAGATTTCAAGCCCGACTTCGCCCAGGGGTTCGCCTCCTGCCGCGCGCGCGGAAACAGTTCGGCGGACTCGCCCTTGGATTTCGGCTTCGTTTTGGCGCGCGCCGGATCCTCGAATGCGTTTTCCAATTCATTCTCGGGATCCCGCGAAAAATCCAGCTCCGGTTGGTCGTCCTTCGTTCCTTCGATCACCGGATACACGACGTACGCCTGGCGTCGCAAGCGCACCTGCTTGCGCACAAATTCCCACACCTCGTCGGCGCGCTCGTCCGTCACTCGCCGCGTTACAATCGGCGTCCGTCCCGGCGGCAGCTCATCGAGCACGCTCAGGTCGAGGTCGCCATAGAGGGAAAGCGCCAGCGTGCGCGGAATGGGCGTGGCCGTCATCACCAGCACATCGGGCTCCGCCTGCCCCGGCTTTTTCATCAGTTTGAACCGTTGCAGCACGCCGAAGCGGTGCTGCTCGTCCACCACCACCAGGCCTAGCCTGTCGAATTCCACTTTTTCCTCGATCAGCGCGTGCGTCCCGATCACCAGTTGCGCCTCGCCGCGATTGATTAATCCGCGGTTCCATCGCTTGCGGTCTTCGTCGAGCGAGCCGGTCAGAAGCACAATCCGCGGTTTGCGGCTTGACCGCTCCAGCAGCTTGCGCGCCGCCAGGAAATGTTGTGTGGCCAGAATCTCGGTGGGCGCCATGAGCGCCGCCTGGTAGCCGTTCTCCATCGCCACCAGCATGGCCTGCAAAGCCACAATGGTCTTGCCCGATCCTACGTCGCCCTGCAGCAGCCGCCGCATCGGCGCAGGCGCGCGCATGTCGGCCACAATCTCGCCCAGCGCCCGCTTTTGCGCCGCCGTGGGATGAAATGGCAGCACCTCACGAATGGCCTCGCGCACCTTTTCGTTGGTTGCAAAGGCGATGCCCGCGCGCTCTTTCATGCGCCGCCGTTTCAGCTCCAGTCCCAACTCCAAAAAAAACAGCTCTTCGAAAATCAGCCGCCGGTGCGCCGGGGTGGCCGCGGCCTGCAGTTCGGCGAACGGCGTCCCTTCGCGCGGAAAATGCGCTTCGCGCAATGCCGTTTCCCGGTCCGGCAAATCCAGGCGTTCGAGCATCGCCTGCGGCAGACACTCCGGCGCCGCTCCGCGCAGCGTCTCCAGCAGGTTGAAAATCACTTTCCTCTGCCACCGCGACGCCAGCCGGCTGCCGCCCAGCGACTCGTACACCGGCGTGATGCGGCCTACTTCCAGGAGGCGCGTTTCCGCGTCGGCGCTCTCGTCGGGCAGAATCTCGAATTGCGGCTGAATCATTTTGAAATGGCTCGACGATCGCGAGGGCTCAACTTTGCCGTACACCGCGACCGATTGCCCAGCGTGAAACTTGCCTTCGAGGTACGCGGCGTGAAACCAAATGCATTTCATCACGCAGCGGCCCTGCCCCAGCGTCATTTCGAACAACGGTCCCCTGCGGGTGCGCAGCAGCGCGGCTCCGCGCACCTCCGCGATCACGCTCGCCGTCTCGCCGGCTTTCAACTCATCCAGGCTGCGCGGATTCTGCCGGTCCTCATAGCGGAACGGCAAGTGGTAAAGCAAGTCCTCGGCCGTCTCGATGCCCTTGGCGCGCAGCATTTCCGCCACGCGCGGACCCACGCCGCGCACATACATCACTGGAGTATCGAGGGCAGGCACACAAGGATGCTAAAGCATTTTGAACGATGGTGAGCTGATCGCATTTTGCTCAGATGTTTGAGCCCGAAGCCGGGACGCCCAGCGGAAGCAACCGCGACGACAGGTCTTCGTCGTTGGAGTGGGACCAACGGGCAGCCGAGACTTGGCGCCCTGCATCTCTGACAATCGCGTAATGCCGAAGCTCATCCAGCCGCCGCGCCCGCAACCACCTGCCCGCGCACAATCGAAGCGATCAGTCGGCCGTCGGCATTCACGGCGACGAGATTCGCTTCGTAGCCCGCGGCCACTCTCCCCACGCCATCGCCCAGCCCGATCATGGCGGATGGATTCGTGGTCAGCAGATGCATTCCGTCCTCCACTTCAGCTCCGGTAAACGCCACAAAATTCTCGAGCGCGCGGTCGAGCGTCAGCACGCTACCGGCCAGCACGCCGTCGTGCGTCGCCCTTCCTTTCGCCACCTGAACCGAAAATCCGCCCAGCCGGTATTCGCCATCGGGCATGCCCGTCGCGCTCATGGCGTCGGTAATTAAGATTGCCCGCTCCCGCCCCTTAGCCCGCCACCAAAGCCGCGCGATTTCAGGCCGGGAGTGTACGCCGTCGCAAATCAGCTCCGCAAACAGCCGGTCGTCGCTGAGCACCATGCCCAGAATACCGGGCTCCTGGTGGTCGAGGGCGCGCATGGCGTTAAACGTGTGCGTCGAACTCACCGCTCCCACGGCAATGGCAGCGCGCGTTTCGGCTGCAGTGGCGTCCGAATGTCCCATCGAGACCCGCACCCCACGCTCTGTCGCATGGCGCGCCAGTTCCAGCGCACCCGGCAGTTCGGGCGCCAGCGTGATGAGCCGCACCTGCCCCTCCGCCGCGTCGAATAGCCTGTCGAATGTCTCGATGCTCGGCGCCAGCAAGTGTTCGGCCGGATGCACGCCGCGCTTGGCGTGCGAAAGAAACGGCCCTTCGAGATGAATCCCCACCGGACGCGCCGCGCTATTATCCATGGGCTGCGCGATTAGCTTGGCAATACCCTCTACCGCGCGCAAGGTCGCGTCCAGCGGCGCCGTCACGGTCGCGGCCAGAAATGCGCCCGTCCCATGCGCGGCCAGAAACTTGCCCATCGCCTCCAGCGCTTCCGGCGTGGCTTCCATCACGTCGTGGCCGGCAGCGCCGTGAATATGAATGTCGAAGAACGCCGGGCCCAGCGTCGCGTCCGGAAAATCCATTACACGCGCCCCTACCGGCGTTTGGCTGGCCTCGCGCGTCGAGACCGCCGCGATGCGACCGTCCTCGACAAGCACCAAGGGATGTTCGACCATGCTCCCGGCGCCGTCGAAGAGCTTCCCGGCGGTGATCACCGTCGCCATATTTCTCCCCGCTTTCGATGATTCGGGCGCATCACGTCGCGGCGTTTCCTTCGCGGGAACCGCAAAAATCCCTTCCCTGAGGGCCCATGGGAAAAAGAAAGAAGCGAAGCTCGAACGCGTCCGTTTCGAGCTTCGCAGGTTAGCTTCGCTTCGGTCAACGCCGGCTCTCGAGCCCTGCTGCGGCTTCGGAGCCGTAATCCGCCCTTTAGAAATTCAGTTTCAGCGCCAGGTCGATAAATCGTCCCGGGTTCGAACCATCTTCCAGGCCGAATGTTCCTACCGTTCCGCCTTTGCCGCCGGCTGGTCCAGTGGTGCGGATGCCATTGCAATCGACGCAGTCGCTGAAGGTTCCCGGCCAGGTCGAGGGCAGGCTGAAGATGGGCGTGTTGGTTAAATTCACAAACTGCGCTTCGAAGTCCAGGTACACGCGTTCCGTCACCGGAAACTTCTTGCTGATGTTCAGGTCGGCGGTCTTCAGATTCGGCCCGCGCCAAATGCCATTCTGGCAGTTGCCGAATGTGCCCTGCGCCGGCGCCGTGGCGATGTAAACCGGCGTGGATCGAGTGCCTGCCGTGCGTCCAGGTCACGGCGTCCTCAAGTTCGATCGTGGTGTCGTGGAAGCTTTCCAGCAGGTCGGCGGTGCCGATGGTCCCGAACTCGCCATAGTTAATGGAAGGCAGCACGGTGTCGTTCACCCCGGGAATCCCGAACACCGAAGGCAGATTCTGCCGCCCGTGTTGGTGAACTCCTGGTCGTTGGCGGGGAAATCCTGAAATCCCAGCCGCGCCTCATTCACCAGCGTCGGCGAAAGGGTGCGGTCGTAGTTCGCCACGAAATTCTTCAGCGGATATTCCCGTTGACCCATCTTCGCAAGATGATGCTCGAAGAACTCGAGCGTCGCAACTACCCCGCCAACGCCATCCGCTATTATCTGCGATACGTCGAACGGTTCGCGCGGCACTTCGGCAAGGCCCCGGACAAGCTCGGGCGGGAACATCTGCGCAGCTATCAGGCGTACCTGCTGAAGGAACGGAAACTGGATCCGGCATCGGTCGAGAACCACGTCGCCGCACTGCGCTTCTTCTTAGCGCGCACACTGCACCGGCATGAGTTTCGCGAGTACCTGCCCTTTCCCAAGACCCGCAAGAAGCTGCCCAACATCCTGAGCCGTGAGGAGGTGGCACGGCTGATCGAAGCCAGCAGCAGCTTCTTCCAGCGCACGCTGCTGATGATCCTTTACGGCGCCGGCATGCGCCGCGCCGAGATCGCCTACCTAAAGGTCGGCGACATCAACAGCCGGCGCATGATCATCCACGTGGTCGACGGCAAGGGGCACAAGGACCGGGACCTGCCCCTGAGCCCGTTGCTGCTGGAGACCCTGCGTGTCTACTGGCGCCGGTTCAAGCCGAGCAGTTATCTGTTTCCCTCACGCGTGTTTCGCTGCCCCGATCGGCCTATCAGCCACAAAGCGGTTTGGCATGCGTGCGTCAAGGCTGCGAAAAGAGCGGGCATTCGCAAGAGGGTTTCGCCTCACCTGGTGCGCCACAGCCGGGCGATTCAAGGCCAAATGAAGGCGGTCGCGCTGGTCAGAATCAATCAAGCATTTGTTCCGACACAAGGAGGTGTGTCATATGCCCGTCGGGATTCGATTGTCAAGGGGGCGCGAAACAGGATTTTCCCCAAAACTCTCAGAGTGAGCAAACGAAGGTGAATCCCGTTCTACGGGTTCGGAACGACGCGCCTGTCGTCAAACTTCAATTGAACCAGGATTGTCAGTACGAGTCTTGCCAACTGCTCAGATTCATGGACCAGCGCCTGATCGCCGCCCGATTCTGGTTGCTGAATGCACTGCAAATCTCCGCTGGTCTTGCCTGCATACGTAATCCTTGTTGTCGTTGCAAAGGATGCCGGCTTTGGGCAGGTTCCAGTCGGGATTCTGCTGACGTCGCCAATCTGTGCAAGCAGATTCCGAAGCGTTTCTGTATCGACGGTCCCGGCAGGAAACTTCTGCTCGGTTACCAAGGAGTGTGTGGCGCCAATGGCGCCTGCCGCGGCGCTGCCGTCAACGTTGATCGCAACGTTGTAGGCGCAGGTGTTGGTGCAGCCCGATTGCATGATGGTTGCCAGAACTTCCGCAACTCCGGGCTGCGTTTCCTGTTCGTTTTTTTGCTCTATAACTGTCGCCATAATGTCACCTCTCATTGATCGGAATGGCCTTTTGACTTGCTAACCGCGCCACAAGATATATCGGTTCCTGCACTTTCGGTTGCGGCTCGAGGACGTTCAGGACGTATCCGCTGATTGTGCCCGCCGCTCCGGTTCCGATGTTCTCTCCAGGCGCCCGATACCTCTCGAACTGCCGTTCGTCGAACCATTGAATCATTGGTCTGCCGTATTCTCGCATAGCAGAGCCGAATGCTTTTCCGCGTATCGCCAGACGTCGTCGGGCGCACTCGCCTCGATGCAAATTTAACGACCCCTTGACCTGCTCCGGAAGGCTGGCGGCGTTCAACCGAATCAGCGCGAGTACGGCACGCGACAGGACTAGCAGTTAAGCAAACGGGTTCATCGTCATCTGTTCTTGCTCTTCCATCTGCTCCTGCTGCATCTCGTCCTGCTGCTGTTCCTCCTGCTCCTGCTCCTGCTGCTCTTGCATCTGCTCCTGCTGCTGTTCTTGCATCTGCTCCTGCTGCATAATCGGCTCCTTCTGGCTGCTGGATTTTTCCGGTGACGCCATTCGCACGCAGCTGAGACGTCGGACGAGAAGCATTTGGGAGAGCAGCCTCAGGCCTCGATGCGGCCATGGCTCCATGCATCCTCTCCGGAGCTGTGCGCGGCTTTATTCTTTTGAGAACTTAGCTGGGGCAGCGGGGAAGTCGCTATCAACGATCCAACGTTATCCCACGACTTGGCAGGTCACCTCTTGCTTTCTGCAGTCGAAGGTCTTCTAGCCGGATTCCCAACCACTAGGACGCCCCACGAACCCCACTATTGATGGAGCCCTCTCCTTCTCCGGTCACCTGTATCTCACCGCAGTAGAAATGTCTGTGATGACCATCATGCTCACCGCCTCGAATTCAACTTCACGAAATGAGCTGGAAACTGTCCACAAAAAGGACCTTGCCCTCCCCGATTTTTCGTCCGTCAATGAACACCTTATCGCTACCTCCTCAGCGACACCGGGGTCGGTAGTATGAAGTCTGCGACAGCTTTCAGAAGCATGCGCGGAACGCGCATCCCGAGCGCCCAATAATCCTTGTATCTACCTAGAACAGATAGCGTTAGACCCCCCTCAACGCCGACGCGGTCGGTTAGTCGGCGAGGGTTCAGAAATTCGTGCATCTACATGAAAACATAATCGTTAGACGCCGATGATCGGTGGCGTGAGCTGTTGATCGGCAGCTGTTACCTTTGAAAAACCTTCGCCTCGGATTTCGCTGTATCGCGTAGCTCCCATGCCCCGTACCGGCTGGCGATGCTCAGCCCCTGGATCCCCTGGCAGCACTCCACCTCATTAGTTGGCAATTATAGCGGTTCTCCAATTGGTGTAGAGCAGAACCTCGAACGTTGAGTGGCGTTTTTCCCAAGAAAACGCCACCTGGCACGCCCCTCAAAACTCCACGGGAATTGGAGAACCGCCGTAGCCGGTAGCAAGGCCCTGTGTCCGGCAAGAATAGGCCGTCTCACCGGTTACGCGAGCGAGAGCGGACTCCTTCGGCAACCGGCTCTGGGAATCGCAAATTACTTCGATGATTCGAAGATGTGCCCCATCTTTTCCTGCTTGGTGCGCAGGTAGCGCTCGAAACTCTCCTGGGGCTCGACTTCGGCGGAAACACGTTCCACCACTTCAATTCCGGCCGATTCGAGAGCGGCCACCTTGTCCGGGTTGTTGGTCATCAGCCGCACCTGCGTCACGCCAAGCATTTTCAGCGCCGCGGCGGGCAGTTCGTAGCCCCGGCAATCGGGGGCAAAGCCCAGCTCCTGGTTGGCTTCCACCGTATCCAGCCCCTGATCCTGCAATTCGTAGGCCTTGAGCTTGGCCATCAGCCCGATGCCGCGGCCCTCCTGCTGCTCGTAGAGCAAGATCCCCGCCCCTTCTGCGCCGATCCTGCTCAACGCCAGCTCGAGCTGCAGCCGGCAGTCGCAGCGCAGCGAGCCGAACACGTCGCCCGTCAGGCATTGCGAGTGGATGCGCACCAGTGGCGGCGCGGCATGAATGTCGCCCATCACCAGCGCCACCATTTCCTCGGCTTCGCCCTTGGCGCCATCGCAGGCGCCCGGCTCCATTCGCACTCCCTCGAATCCCAGAATATGGAAGGCTCCCCAACGGGTAGGAAAATCCGCCTCGGCAATCTTCTTTACCCTTTCCATTGCCATCCTTCCATTTTACGTGGGTCGCCGCTTTCAGCCGCGGCTTGCGGCTCCCGATTCCGGCCCCAACATCGGCATTGACACCGCATCCTCATCGACGGTACCCCTCAAAGGAGGCGACATCCGTGATCCGCTCCACACAGATTCTCCCCGTCGAAGAGGCCCACGGGCTGGCGGCCGTGCGTGCTCTGCTTGAGGAGTATTGGGTCTCCTTTGGCTTCACCCCCTGTTTCCAGAACTTCAGCCGCGAGCTCGCCAACCTGCCGGGCGACTACGCCCCGCCTGCCGGCCGCCTTGCCCTGGCCACGATCGACCTCGACCCGGCGGGATGCATTGCCCTTCGCCCCGTCGATATGGGCCGTGGAGAACTCAAGCGCCTTTACGTGCGCCCGGTCTATCGTGGTCAGGGCCTCGGCCGCGCTCTGCTCGAATGGGCGATGAACCAGGCTCGCGCTGCTGGCTATTCCGAACTTGTGGGCGACACCATGCCCATAATGCGCGAAGCTCTTGCGCTCTATGACCAGGTGGGGTTCGAGCGCGCCGCGCCGTACGCAGACCACCCGACCGAAGGCGCCATTTTCATTCGCAAAACCCTCTAGTCTGCCGATTTCCGTTTCTGACCACTGACCACTGACCCCCCGACCCCTGCCGTTGCGGTACATTGTTGGGGTGACGGAGAAGCTCATCCTCATCACCATGCTGGTCAAGCTCGGGGTCATCGCCTCGGTGGCCAGCATTCTGGCGCGCGCCTCCAGCTTCCGGCGGCTCTTTTTCGCCGAGCGGCGCCGTCCCCGCCAGACCTTGGCTTTGCTGGCCTTTTTCCTGGTTCCACTCACTCTGGGCGTGTGGATTCGCCTCACCGTCTCCAATTTCCTCGCCGCCGACATTTCCTTTTCCACCATTGTCCTGCTCGGACTGCTGGTCAGTCCTGCCTGGGCCATGCTTGGGGGCATCGTCCTCTCCATTCCGGCCATGCTGCACCACGAGCTTTTGACGTTGCCTTTCAACGCCGCTCTTGGCCTCGCCGCCGGTCTGCTGGGCCGCGTGGTCCCGAAAGAGGAGATCTGGACATTCACGCCCTTCATCGACCTGAGCCTTTACCGCTGGGTGCGCGGACACTTGCGCCGGCCGCGCATTGAACACCAGTTTCTGTTGCTCTTCTCGATCGCAGGAGCTGAAGCCGTCCGCGACACTCTGGCCCGCGCCTTTCCTCATCGTCTTTTCGCCCTCACCGCCAGCGCCTTGTGGCTGCAAGCCCTGGTGTGGCTCAGCGCGCCTGTCACCGTAGGCATTGCCCTCAAAGTGTGGAACGCGCTGCGCGTGGAAATGACCCTCGAAGAACAAAAACGCCTCTTACTCGAAGCCCGCCTCGACGCTCTGCAACGCCAGATCAATCCCCACTTCCTCTTCAACACTCTCAACTCCATCGCCTCCCTGGTGCGCAGCCGTCCCGAGCTGGCGCGCGAAATGACCGTCAAGCTGGCCAACATTCTCCGCGCACTGCTCAAGGATCACGACTGTCACGTCCCCTTTCGCGACGAGCTCAAGTTCACCGACGACTATCTCGACATCGAGGTGGTGCGCTTCGGCCCCGACAAGCTGCGCATCGAAAAAGACATCGATCCGCGCACTCTCGGAGTCCTCGTGCCCAGCATCCTCCTTCAGCCGTTGATTGAAAACAGCATCAAGCACGGGTTGGAGCCGCGCATCCACGGCGGCGTCGTCACGTTGCGCAGCCGCATGGAAGGCGAGCGCATTCTCATCGAAGTCGCCGACGACGGCGTCGGCATGGGCAACCGTCCCGCTTCCGCTTTACGCCAGAACGGAGCCGGCATCGGCATTCGCAACGTCCAGGAGCGGCTTGAGGTCCTTTACGGCGACCAGGCTCGTTTCAACGTCACCAGCAATCCCGGGCGTGGTACGCTGGTTTCCATCGAAATTCCCGCCAACGTAGCCGAAACCTGATGCGATTCGGCGGCGCGAGAGCGCAACCAGGAGGGAATCATGTCCATCGAAGCTTCCTCCATCGAATCTGTGGTGCATCTCGATGAGATTGGCCAGATCGCCGTCACGGTCAGCGATTTGGCGAGTGCGAAAAACTTTTACCAAAATGTGCTCGGCATGCGATTCCTTTTCGACGCGGGACCGATGTCTTTCTTCCAATGCGGCAATCTCCGTTTCGCTATTGGAACCGCGAATCAATCCGTTTCGCGGGGCGGAACGATTCTGTACTTTCGCGTCGCCAACATCGAAGAAACGCACGCGCGGCTGGCTGCCCAGGGAGTCGAGTTCCTCCAAAAGCCGCACTTGGCGGCAAGAATGCCCGACCACGATCTATGGCTGGCATTCCTCGCGGACCCTGACAAGAACCCGATGGCGTTGATGTGCGAGATGCCGCGGGCGGCTGCATCAGGCGGCGCCTGATCGTTCTGTGCACTTCTCCTTCACAGCGAATCCTTTCAATTTCCATCGAAGGTGGCGATTCATTGCGGGAATCGCCACTATAGCGGTTCTCCAATTGGTGTAGAGCAGAACCTCGAACGTTGAGTGGCGTTTTTCCCAAGAAAACGCCACCTGGCACGCCCCTCAAAACTCCACGGGAATTGGAGAACCGCCGTAGAGTTCCCGGCATCGGATGGACAGCAGAAGGAGACGTGCCCTGGCGGTCGAGCTCGGCTTGGTGGACGCAAACTTCGGCGCTTCGCATTTCGCGGTATGCTCAAAGCATGGTGCGCTTCACAGTGCTGGCCTCAGGATCGAAAGGCAACTGCACGGTCGTTTCCGGAGGCGGCACGCGCATCCTTGTCGACGCTGGCCTGAGCTGCCGCGAGCTCTTCCGGCGCATGAAGCTGGCCGGTGAAGACCCTGAGACCCTCGACGCCATCGTGATCACCCATGAGCATCAGGATCACATCAACGGACTCGCCATCACCGCGCGCCGCCTCGGCATTCCCGCTTACTTTACAGAAGCTACCCATCGCGCCTGGATGCGCTGGCTCACGCCACGCCGCCAGATGACCTATGCGCAATGGCTCGAGCAGTGCCGCAAGCAGGCCGCCGAGCGCCAGGCGGAAGCCGATGCCACCTCGCTAGAAAGCGAAGCCGACGAGCCAGATCCCGGGGCCCGTCTTGCAGAAAGCTCGCCAGAACGCGCAGTCCCCGTGCCTTCCGCTTCGTCGTCCCAGGACTCTTCCCCGATCGTTTGCGAAGACGATCCGCGCAAGGAAGACCCCACCTGGCTTCCCGCGGTCGAGTACTTTCAGGCTGGCCAGTCCTTCACCATCGGCGCAATCGGTCTCAGTCCTTTCACCATTCCCCACGACGCTGCCGACCCGGTCGGCTTCGTCTTCCGCGCTGAGGGCGTGCGCATGGCCCTGGTCACCGATCTGGGATATATCCCGCCGAATGTCAAGGCCCAGCTCAAGGGAGTTGACTTACTCCTGCTCGAATCCAACCACGATCTCGAGATGCTCCGCGATGGACCCTACCCGTGGTCGGTCAAGCAGCGCGTGCTTTCCCGCGTCGGCCACCTATCCAACGAGGCCGCCGCCGACTTTCTCACTCACAACTACGATGGCCAGGCCGCCTACATCATCCTGGCGCACTTGTCTGAAAGCAACAATCTCCCTGAGTTGGCGCGGGTCACGGCCGAGCGCGCCTTGAACGGCCGCGCCTCCCTCCTGGCCAATCGCCTGCTGATTGCCGGCCAGCATGAGCCGCTGACCGCCATTGACTTTTAATGTTCGAGACCGTTTCGCAATCTCGGAACCGATTTCCACAATCTCAGAAAAATGGTATTACAATAGTAATTGTAGGACATGGGTTACGATCCGGCGCCGCGCTGTGCCCCCGGGAGGAAACTGGGCTCCGGTTACTGAAACCGTTCACGTCTGCCAAGCATCCCAAACTATAGGCCCCTCGATAGCCATTCTCGTTGCGCGGAAGCATTGGGGTTGAAAGCGACACCTTCGCAAGATGAGGTTTTTTATGGCAAACACCCGCTGCACCGACCGAGTCATCGGCGCCATCCTGGCAAGCTGGCGTTACGATATTTCGGGACTCTCCCCCGAGATGCGCAAAGACTACGATAACCACTTTGCCGAATGCGCCCGTTGCAGCGCCCGGCAAAAGTTTCACCGCAGCCTGGACGCAACCCTGGCCATCCTTACCTCGCTGTCGGCGCTTTTCTTCCTCTTCGCGCTTGCCGTGCTCAAGCACATCCGGCCTTTGGAGCACATGGCCTTCAAGATTCTCAGCCTCGACATCTACGACATGCACCACATGCTCATTGCCGCCGGTTTCGCCGGGCTTTTCTTCTCGGTTGTCGCCCTGGCCCTGGTGCTGATGGCCACGCCCGCGCCTGCCTATCTTGGCGGCATCGCCGCCGAGCGCGCCCGCCTCATCGAAGAGCACCTCCCCGCGCGCATCAAATCCCTGCGCCTGCGGTAGTCCCGCCTACGCCAAGAGAACGAAGCGCCTCCCGCAAGGGAGGCCTTTTGCGTCGAGTGGTGTATGAAGCACTCTCGGAACAGCGTGTCGACGACCTGATCCGAAATGAGGACTGGTTGGAGATCTGTCATGGCTGCTAGGAGGAAATCCGAAAGCGACGCATTCGAGGCGATTCACAGCGCGGTTTCCGGCACGTATAGAGCTGGAACAATCAGCAAGGCCATCATGCGCCGCTTCGATGCGTTGTGCCTTGCCAAGCCCGCCCCCCAAAAGCCCCGCGAGATCAAGCGGATTCGCAAAAGCCAGCGAGTCAGCCAGCGAATCCACGGTCGGAAAATGGGGGGCGGCGCAAAATAACCCAGCGGGATGGCGCTCAAGCTGTTCGATATCGTCGAAATACACGGCCTGAAAGTGTTTTCCTGAGTCACGTTGCAAGCGGAATCCGCAAATCCCCGCCTGTCATCTCTTTCGGCAGCCCGAGTTTCAGCAGGTTTAGCAGCGTCGGGGAAATATCGCGCAGCGATCCATCCGTCCGCAGCCGATAATGGCTCGCCTCTTCGCCTACGTAAATCAACGGCACGGGGTTCGTGGTGTGCGCCGTGTGCGGCCCGCCCGTCGCCGGGTCCACCATCGTCTCCGCGTTGCCATGGTCGGCGGTGATCAGCCAGCTCCCGTTCTTTTCCTTCACGGCCTTATAGATCCTTCCCAGTTGCGCATCCACGGCCTCAATCGCCTTGATCGTCGGCTCCAGCTTGCCTGAGTGCCCCACCATGTCGGCGTTGGCGAAGTTCACCACAATCAAGTCGAACCCCGCGTCGTTCACCGCCTTCACCACCGCGTCGCCAATGGCCTCGGCCTGCATCTGCGGCGCAAGGTCATAGGTAGCCACCTTGAGCGAGGGAATCAGAATCCGCTCCTCGCCTGGGAACGGCTTCTCCACGCCGCCATTGAAGAAATACGTCACGTGCGCAAACTTCTCCGTCTCCGCCACGCGCAGGTTGCGCAAATGGTGCGCCGCCAGCAGATTGGCCAGAATGTTGTCCATCGATTCAGGCGGAATCACCACGGGCAGCTCGTACAGCTTGTCGTACTGCGTCATGCAGACGTAGTCGAGCTTTTTGGGAATTTCCGTGCGCGGAATGGTTGTGTCCAGCGCCTCCCATGCGTCCAGGTCGCGCCCGCCCGCATGGTTCAACCCGCTCTCCCGCGCCAGCACGCGCGTAATCTGCCGCGCCCGGTCAGCGCGAAAATTGAAATTGATGCACACATCCTCATCGCGAATCCGCCCCGCCGGCCTCCCCGCCCCGTCCGTTACCACAAACGGAACCAGAAACTCATCGGTCGTGCCGCTGTTGTAACACTCCTTGATGCGCGCCACGGCGTTTGCATACGCGCCGCCCTCGGCCTTTCCGTTCACCATGGCGTCGAAAGCCTTGCGTTCCCGCTCCCAGCGCCGGTCGCGGTCCATTGCATAATAGCGGCCATTGATCGTAGCCAGCTTGCCCACGCCATACTCGCGCATCTTCTGTTCGAGCTGAGCAATATAGCCCGCCCCCGAAGTGGGCAGCGTGTCGCGCCCATCCATGAACGCATGCACAAACACCCGCTCCACGCCGTTCTCGCGCGCCACCCGCAACAGCGCGTACAAGTGCTCCCTGTGCGAATGCACGCCGCCGTCCGACACCAGCCCAAACAGGTGCAGTTGCCGTCCGCCCTCACGCGCCCGCTCGATCGCCGTCACGATGGCCGGAATCCGCCCGAACTCGCCCGATGCGATCAGGGCGTCGATGCGCGTAATGTCCATCTGCACAATGCGTCCCGCGCCAATGTTCAAATGGCCCACTTCGCTGTTGCCCATCTGCCCGTCGGGCAATCCCACAAAGTGTTCCGACGCCCGGATCAGCGTGTTCGGAAATTCGCTGAGCAGTTTGTCGTAGGCCGGCTTGCGGGCCATCGCGATGGCGTTGTTCTGGGTTTCCGCTCGATATCCCCATCCATCGAGGATCGTCAGTACAAGGGGGTGCTTGGTGGTTGCCACGAAAAAAGACGCCTCAACTCAATCTGATTTCTTCTAGTTTTAGGATAACCGCCGCCTTTGGAAATGAAATGTGATCGCCGCAGCCGATGAGTAAGCTCAATCCCTAATCCCTTAGTCCCTCAGTCCCTTGGCCCCTCAGTCCCTTGGTCCCTCAGTCCCTTGGTCCCTCAGTCCCTTGGTCCCTCAGTCCCTTGGTTCCTCAGTCCCTGACCCCCGACCCCCGACCCCCGACCCCTCATCTCACCGGTAGCGCCGCGTGGCTTTGATCACCATGGAAAACACGCCCGCTTCGTCACGCGCCACCACCACGGACACATGACGGTTCACTGCGATTTCAGCCTGCAGCAACTGCTGCCCGGTGGTGTTCACATCCGTCGCATAGGTGAGCGTCAAGTTGCGCCCTACCTGCTCCTGCACCGTGATGCGCGAAGTGGAGTTGCCGAACGCCCCCAGATAATCGGGATCGACTTTCACCGACCCCGCTCCAAACAATTTCTGCACCCGGCTGCTGACTGTGGCGTTCAGCGCTCCGCCCAGTAGCGCGTCGGTGGAGGGATTCGAGAGCTCCTGCTCCTGCTGCTGCGTGTACAGCCGCTCCTGGTCCTCGGTGTGCCCCAAGGCCAGCAGCGAGACCACGTCGGTTTCGGGCAGCGGCGGATCGCTGCGATACGTGACCGACATCTTCTCAGGCGAACCATGCAGGCCCAGCGTGATGTCGTAGTCTTCCACGTGCGCCGTCGCAGTCAGGTCGATCACCGGCTCGATGCGCACCGGATTCGTAAATGTAATTTGGCCCCGCTGCAGCTCGTAGCGCGTCCCGGCAATAATCGCGTTGCCCTCGGTGATTGACACCTGGCCCAGAATCGACGGCGACGCCAGAGTGCCGCGCACGTGCAGGTCCACGTCCCCGGCCAGCTTGGCGAACGCGTTCTGGAAATTCAACTGCGGCGATGAAGCCAGGTGCACGTCGAGCCGCACGTGATTGGAGGGCGCGTCGGGCGGCGCCAGCGACTCTCCCGAAGTGTTGGTCTGCGCGGCAAGCGAAGCAAGATCGAGGTCGGGGCTGGCCGTAAACCGCGTGATCAGCACGTTGCCGCTCAAGAGCAGGTTGGGCTCCGTGCCTTCCAGCCGCAGGCTCGCGTCGGCCAGGGAGCTGATCCCCTGCGGGTAGCGGATACGCACGCCCTTGCCCGTCACTGTCAGGTCGGCGTAGACGCCGTGCTGGTAAGCCAGAAATCCGCCCACGCTCAGCAGGCCTCCGCCGGTCATCGCCGTCAGGCTGCGCACCTCCAGCCGGTCCTTGTTGAATTCGAGCGTCCCGTGCAACTGGCTCAGTCCGTTGGGCAGATCTTCGAGCGAAAGCGATCCGTTTTCCACCTCGATGCGCCCCCGCAGTCCCGGATCGCGCATCGGCCCGTGCGCCTCCACCTGAAATGTAGTGACGCCGCTCGCCGTCAGGTCGGGATCGAGCGTCTCAGCCAGCTTCATATTGATCGAGCCACTGGCCGCGAAATCCAGCCGCTGCGCACCCTTGAGCGCCAACCGTCCCTGCGCCCGCAAATCGGTGTTCTCGCCCGTCACGTGGACCGGATCGAGAGAAATCGTGGAATCAGCCAGCGTGGCGTGCGCACCGCCCTGGCTCGCCAAATGCACGCCCTCCACCGTGACCGCCAACTCCTCGAGGCGCGCCTCGCCGTGTAGTTCGTCGGGGTGCGCCAGCGGTCCGGCCACCGTCACCGTCCCTGCAAGCGCCGACTGGCCGTTTACCGATTCAACGTGCGCCACCTTGAACAGCGCGTCAATGTCGAACTCGGAAAAATCCAGCCGGTTTTGCGTGGCGTAGTCGCCGCTGAGCGCGGTTTCGCCGTCGAGCGTAAGCGCTGCGCCCTCCAGGCGCGTTGTCAGTTCGTAATCGAGCGCTCGCCCTGTCGTGTGCGCCGCAACTTCCACGCGTCCGAGCGGCTCGCCGCCCAACGTCAGCGAACTCAGCTCTGCGTGGCCCTCGAGGCGGGGATTGTCGAACGTGCCGGAACCGGAAACCGAGAGCGCCAGCGTGCCCACCGCCGCCAATTGATGGCGTTCGATCCAGCCGATCTGCGCCAGCTGAATTCCTGTCCCCTGTGCGCTGATCTGGAAACGCCGCGAGGCGAACTCATAATTGCCCGCACCCGTAACAGTTCCGCCCGCGGCGCTCAGATTCACCGAAGCTACGTGCAGCGCGCCGTTGGTCAGCGTTCCCTGGGCCCGCGCGCGAGTCACCGGTTCGCCAAACAGGCTGCCGCCCTCCAGCTCCAACCATCCCGAAGCCGAGGGCGCATGCAATGGGCCATCGGCGTGAACCTGCGCGGTGAGCGCGCCCCTGGCCGGTAATTTGTCGCGGAAGAACGGCTGCAACGCGCCCACCCCGAGTTGCGCAGCCTGCACCATGACATGAAGCATGGAATTTCCGTTGAACTCCAGATCGCCAGTCGCCGAATCACCGGTCGCCGTCCCCTCCACGGGCGCTTCAACGCGCGGTGGCGCACGCGGCTCAGCCCTTGGATCGTCTGTCGGGTCAGCCGGCAGGTCTGGCGCCGCGTCCAGCGTGCCCCTCACGGTCAGCCGGGCGCCTCCGTGCACCAGCAGTCCGTGGTCGATGGAGATCCGCGCCGGCGAGTAGCTGCCCCTGGCTTGCGCGGAGTAGAGAGCGATGAGCCGCGGCTGGCTCGAACCGGCCGCCGGGGGCAATTCCAACGTCACTTGCGTGGCCTGCAGACTACCCGTAAGATGCGGCCGCACCAGCGAGCCTGTCCATGCGCCGTGAAAATCGGCTTGCCCCTCCATTTTCGCGGGAAGCGCTGCGACGCCCGATTTCCCGCCCCGCTTCAGCCCCAGGCTGCGCAGCACCGCGTCGAAATCGCCCAGGTTCTTCGAGTGAAAATTCACCGCAAGCGATGTAGGCCCGTTCAGCGGATAAGCGCCCAGCGTGCCGGTTGCGGCAAATTGGCTGTCGGGGGTTTCAATTTCCAGCTTCCGCACCTGAACCGAGCCGTCGCGCTGCGTGTAGCTTGCGTCCACCACTCCGCGTGTGGGCGCTTCACCGGCCGCCGGCGCCGCTGACGGGCTCAATCCCAGCGTCGCGCTCACCACCACGGTGCGGTCGTCGCCCTTCGACCAGGTGGCTGTTGCTGAGCCGTCGATCTGCGCGTCCACCCCCAAACGCTGATAGGGCGGCTCGCTTACCATATCGAGAATCGTGTTCAGCGCCACGCCCTTGAACTGCGCCGTCACCTTGCCGTCCACCGGAATGGTCGTATCCGCTGCACGGACAACGACAGGTATGCGCTCCTTGGTCATGCGCGTCGCCGGCGCCGGCCCCACCACGGCCGCGCCCGCCAGCGGCGGCAGCCAGTGCGTGAGTGCGATTGATCCTTCGATGCGGCCGCCCTGTCCCAGCCGCGCCACAATCTGGCTGATCGCCAGTTCCGAGGGATCGGCGTGGACCCGCGCGTCGAGGTTCACGCGTCGCGCCGCAACGCCGGTGCCCACATACGCCCCATCCTGCACATGGACTCCGCCGTCAACGCGAAACTGGCCGCCCTGTCCCGCGGCGGCCAAATCAATCCGAGCGATTCCCTCCGGCGCGTACGGATAGCCGGTCACCGGCTCAAGGAGACGCATGTCCAGCTCGCCGCTCGCTGCAGCCTGCCAATGAGGATGCGCAAAATCTTCGAGCGCGCCCGCGATTTGAAGCGAGTGGCTCTGGCCGCCGCTTTCCGCCGTCAAGCGCAGGCTGCGCAAAGAAGCGGCGTTGCGCGTTAGGTCCAGAGTGGCCGACAGCCGGCCCCGCACCGGCGGCGGCGCGTGCGGCACGCCGCGCTCGAGTTCCACGTCCCCTGCCCCGGCTTCGATGCGATAGCTTTCGCGGCCGCCCGCAGCGGCCGGAACATAGCTCATGCGCAGCGCAACGTGGTCGGCCGCCAAGTCGAGCGGCGCAAAGCGATCCTGAAAGTCGAACGACGCCGCGCGGTTTTCGTAGTCCACAACCGCGCTGGTAATGACCACATGACCGGCCTCAAGATCGAACAAGCGATCCAGCGCCGGTTTGCCCGTTCGCCGGCGTCGCGGATGCGGCTGGTTCGTCGAACCGTCGGGGTACACGATCAAGTGCATCGCCGGCTGGTCGATCTCCAGGTCCGAAAGCAGAATCCGCGGGCTCAAAAATCCGAAAATGCTCAGCCGCACCCGCAGGTGGCCGATGCGCGCATAGGGCGCTTCACCCGGCGCTTCACGTCCATGGATCACCAGCCCCCGCGCGTCCGCTTCGAGATCGAGCAATCGCCAATGGAACCCGGCAATCTCCACTTGCCCGCCCGTCAATCGCTCCAGCGATGCGGCCAGCTGCTCGCGCACTGTGTTTTCGAATCTCGCCGAGCTGGCATAGAAATATCCGGCAGTCGCCGCCAGAATCGTCAAAATCACCAGGCCGGCGATCGAGAGCGGCAAGTGGCGCAGAAAGAATCGCCGCAAGCGTCGGCGCCACCGGTGGCCCCGCCGCTCGGCAGTCCCAGGTTGCTCGCTCATGGCCGGCCTCCGGTGATCGCGCCTGCGCCTGCGCTCGCGGACTTGCTTGCCGACGCTTCCAGTGCCGGGTCCAGGATCTCCACATCGCCCTGTTGGCGCAGATTGTCGAGCCACTGGCCGAAGAGAACGTTCACCTGCTGCTCCAGCAGGATCTCCTCGATCCGCGGAGCCACGTCTCTGAGCGGCGGGACGGCTTCACCTGCGGCGTACTGGGGCAAAAGCGTGCCGCGGTAATAGGTTTCAATCTGCGACTCCGTAATGCGGATTCCCGGCCGGAACCGCTGCTCGATGAACCGCAAAATCTCCATCCGGTAACGGATAAACGCCTCTACGCGCCGCTCGGTCAGTTCGTGTCTGGCCAGAAACGCCTCCCATCCCGCTTCCGACGCGCAGTTCGCACGCACGCATGCGGGAAGCTCAGTGCGAAGTTGCTTCAGCCGCGCCTCGACCTCCGCCGGCTTAGGCTCGGCCGCCTCCACGTCCTCCTGTCGAATCTGCTGCTCGATCAGCGTGCGGCTGATCAGCCGGTCCAGCGCTTCGCCGCGCGTCAGCGGTCCCTGTCCCGCAATGTCCGGCTCCAGAACCGACAGCCCGATTTCGTCGTCCAGGTCGCTGGCCAGAATCAGCCGCTTATTTACCACCGCTACCGCCTCGTCCAGAACCACGGGCGCAGCGGTGGGTGCGCCAGCTCGCCCGGGCTCCTTCTGCGCCCAGCCAGGCAGAGCCGCCGCGCTCGCCGTGAAAAAAGCGAAAAGCAAGCCAAGCCCATGCCGCCAAGGTCCGCGCAAATGGAGCTGGGGTCTTGATCCCCGCCGGCTGCCAGCCCTCCGCATTGAAAATCTCGGCTTCATCGGTCCGTTAGTCTTTTGGTCCCCAGTCGCTAAAACGTCTGCCCCAAGCTGAAAAAGAAATTGAAATGCGGCGCGCCGGCCACGTGCGGGTCTCCGTACGGGCCATACGGATTTGCGGTGGAGTAGCCCATGGAGTAGTTGATGTTCACCGGAAAGATAGGCGGATTCAGGTTATAGCTGAAGTCGAAGCGAATCGGTCCGATGGGCGTATGGTAGCGCAGCCCAACGCCGGGCGTCTGCGAGAAGTAGTTGAAGTTGCACGCGCCCTGCTGCCCCGTGGACGTCACCGGCCCGGTCGGGTCGTAGCTCTGCGTGTCGTCCACCGTGGCCGTCTCTTTGCACGCGTCGCGATCGGGCTGGTGAACGCGCAGCGCGCTGGTCCAGGCGTCCGTGGCGTTGGTGAACACGTTGCCCATGTCTTCAAACAGCACGAAGCTCACCGTGTTGCCGAGCCAGGGGAGCGTGGGCGGTGGCAGCCGTAATTCAGTGCTGTTAATCAGCGCGCCTGCGCCGCCCACCGGGTAGCCCGTCTCCGGGTCGCGCGGGCCGGCGGCGTTCTGCGAAAAGCCGCGCAGCGAAATGGGACCGCCGGCGTACAGCCGTTCCGGCAGCGGAATCAGCTCGCTCGAGCCCGACCCGAACGCCCGCACCTGCCCGTACCGGGTGTTGCGCGCCAGCACGATGCGGTCCTTGTCGAACCCGTAATAGCTCGAGTTTGAGGTGTCGATGCGGTCGAACTCCGCTTGCGCCCCAAACATCTTCGCGGAAAGAAATTCCTGGAACGTCGTGTACGTGCCGCGATGCGCGTCCATCGCCGAGTCGCGCGTATCGCGAATCCAGGTAAACGCCGGTCCCGACACGCGCACCGCCGCCGCCAGCTCCGGAATTTCCTGCGGGAATACCTGCAGGCTGCTCGAAGCCACTTTCACGCGGCGGAAATCCAGCTCGTAGATCATCGTGTTCGCTTTGGAAAGCCACGAACCGGGGCTGAGAAAGCTCTCGTTCCACCGGAATCCTCCGTCCAGCCGCGACGCCACATACGTCGTCACGTCCTGCGAGTTGGCGTAGCCGCCCGAAAACGTCAGTCCGAAATTCCGCGCCCCCTCGAAGCGCGGAATCTGGTAGAGCAAATTGATGCTCTGCTCCAGCAATCCATAGGTCCCTTGCAGCGAGGCGGACTGCTCGCGTCCGAACAGGTCGTTGCGCGTGATTGCAGCCAGCACGCGCGGGCTCACCCCGGTCTTTCCGTTGGGATTGCACTTCACGCCTCCAGCGAACGCGCCCTGGCAGTTGTTCTGCGGCTGGCCCGTCTGCGCCTCGAAACCGAAACCGTACGTCAGCGCCCAGCGCCGCGCCTCCACGGCCTGCAGCAGCACCGTTTTGTACGCCTCGCTGCCGGCCGGATTTTCGACTGCCGTGTTCACTTCGTTAAACAGCGCGTATTCGTACAGATTGCGCTGCGTGTCCGAAAGCGCGGTGTTGTTCAGCGGGTCGCCGGCGTGGATCGTAATGGCGTTTGCCACCGTCGCCGGCCGCGTGTAATGCAGGCCCGTCAGCAGCACATTGCGCACAAAAACCTGTTCGCCCTCGTCGATGCGGAAGGCCACATCCACTCTGTTCGCGTCCGCCTCCTCAGGATGTTGCGAAACGTTCACCGCAGCCTGGTCGAATCCCCGGCTCAAATACAGGGTCAGCAACGCGTCGCGATCGCCCGCCAGGTTGCGGAGGCTGAACAACTGGCCGGGAATCGTGTTCAACAGCGGCGTCAACAGGTCCGTGGCCATATGCGCGTTCCCTTCAATCTGCACCACCCCCACGCGCAGTTGCGGTCCCTCGTCAATCCGATAGGTCACGACCAGCGGAGCCAGCTTGGCTCCTCCCGCTTCTCCCGGCGGATCGGCGGCCGCCCCACCTGCCTGCGCCGCCGCCGTCTCCGGCGTGTTCACTTCGGGCGCCACTTTCACTTGCGAAAACCCGTTGTTCTGATAGACCGCCTGCAACGTGCTTACGTCTCCCGCCAGCAGAGACTGACTGTAGGCGCCGTGCCGGTCCAATGTGTTGGCGGCGCGCACGCTCAGCAAATCCTTCAGCGTGCCGGCGTCGAAGTAGTGGTTTCCGGTCACCGCCACGCGCTCCACCCGCCGCCGCTGGCCCAAATCCACGGTAAACACAATCGTCACTTCCTTGTCGCCGCGCGATTCTTCGCTATGACCCACTTTTACGTCGAAGTACCCCAGCCGCTGATAGTAGTCCCGCAGCCGCCGGTTACCCTCGTTCAGCAGGTCTTCATCCACGCTTCCCTCCTGGTAAATGGGGATGAGCCGACGTACGTGGTCGGCATCCAGACTCGCCCCTTCCACCCGCACCCGCACCACCGGGCCCCGATTGGCGGTGAAACTGAAGTCAGCCAGTTTCGACGTCCCGTCGTACTGCTCCGCGGCCAACTTCACGTCGGCTTCCAATCGTTCCTGCTTCTGGTAGTGCTCCAGCACCGAGTCCAGGGCGTGGTTCACCGTGTCGTGATCCAAATGGGAACCTTTCCTCAAGTGCGCGCGGCGCCGGAACTCCCCCGCCGTCATGCCGCTGTCGCCCGTCACCCCCACCGACCCCACCCGCGCCTGCGCCCCCGAGCTGACGTGGAAGGCAATGTCGACAAGCTGTTCGACCGGATGCCGCGTGAGCTTCTGCTCAATCGCCGGATCGGGAAAGCCATCATTCGCCAGCGCCGCGCGCATCTGCGTCAAGGCCTGGGTCAGCTTGGCCTCGGTGAAGCGCGTTCCCGGCGCCAGATCGCTGGCTCGCTCCAATTGCGCGTTCACGGTCGCTCCCTTGGCCCCGTCCACGCTCACCGTGCCGATGAACATGCGTGGTCGGCCGCGAAATACCAGGGCCACGCCGTCTCCTTCCCGCGCGCCTGCGGCCTCAATCGTGTCATAAAGCCCGGTGGCGTAAAGCTGGCGCAGGCTCTCGCGCAGCGCCGCAGCGCTCAGCGGGGTCCCCGTTGCTTGGGCCAAATGGCCGGCTAGCGGCCGCAGGCGGTCGACCGGCACGTCTTCAAAGTCGATGCGCACCACTGGAAGGCCTGCCCAGCGCAGTTCCGCGCCCAACCCGGCGGGCGCAGGCGTTGCCGGATCGCTGGGAGTCGCGGCAGGAGCCCCCGCGCCGCCACCGGCCAGCGCGCCAACCTCCTGGCCCCAACATGCGTCCCAACACTCAGTTGCTGTGATTGCGCAGCAGAAGAGAAGCAGAAACAGCCAACCGATCCGCAGGGGAACCCAGTCGGGACCGCGAAGACCCGGATGATGGCCACGCTCTCGAACTGCCATGCTCCGCAAAATCCATCTCCCAAGGCAAAGGGGAAACTATGCTCACACGCATTCCCGTTACCACGTTGAATTGCATCCAAATAATTGAGGGACCCGCCGCCGGCAATGCCCACCCCCGCGGCTCCGGATGCTCCCCACTTATACTAACGAGGAAAGAGGCCGGTTGTTGTGCAGCCAGTCTCGAAAGCAACTCCCAAAGGAAACGCATGCGTCGTTCCCCAGTTCCCCCGCAACACCCGGCGTCCGATCCGGTCCTGCGTAATGGAGAACCCAAATCGGCCAAACGTGTCGCCATGCCTCCGCGGGGCGATGGAATCGCCGAGCCGTCCAAAGGCGCTGGCGCTCCACCCCAAAGCAGCGGAGAAGCCCTTGCGTCCAATTCGGCAAAGCGCTCCGCTCCGTCTCCGGGCGCGGCGCAACCCGATTCCTCTGACGGCGACATCCTGGCCCGCGCCCAAGCCGGCGACCACAACGCCTTCGCCCGTCTTTATTCCCTCCATAAGAGACGTATTTACTCCCTTTGCCTGCGTATGGTCGGCAATATCGCTGAGGCCGAGGACCTCACCCAGGAGGCTTTCCTCCAGCTGCACCGCAAAATCGCCACCTTTCGAGGCGACTCTGCCTTTTCCACCTGGCTGCACCGCCTGGCCATCAACGTCGTCCTGATGCAATTGAGAAAAAAAGGCTTATCCCTCATCTCCCTCGACGAAGCCATGGAGCCCACTCCCGAGGAGGGCCCTGGCCGGAGCTTTGGCGCCCCCGACCTCACCCTCGCCGGCGCCATCGATCGCCTCGCCCTGGAACGCGCCGTCGCCGACTTGCCCGCCGGCTACCGCCTGATCTTCATTCTTCACGACGTCGAGGGTTTCGAGCATAATGAGATTGCCGCTATGCTCGACTGCTCCATCGGCAACAGCAAGTCGCAACTCCATAAGGCCCGTCTCAAGCTACGCGACGCCTTGCGCTCCCATCTTCCCCTGGAGGCCGAGATATGACCGGAATTCCCGGCAAATTGCGCTGCGAGGAGTTTCAGGCCTCTCTCCCGGAGCTGATCGGCTCGGGCGAGGATGTCGCCAACCATCCCCACATCCAGAGCTGCGAACTCTGCCGCGCCCTCCTCGCTGATCTCGAGACCATCGCCGAGGCCGCCCGCCAATTGTTCCCTAGCGTCGAGCCCCCTGACGAGGTCTGGCAACACATCGAAACGGCCATCAAGAGCGAATCGGCGACCGAATCCGCTCAACGCGGCGCGAAGCGGGCATAGACTCCCGCGGAACTGGGCTACGGCGGGGCTTGATTCGGAGGCGCCGTCAAGCCCGTTGAAATCAACCCTGGACCTCACGCCCACGAGCGAGTAAGCCCCAGCCCCTATTCCCTCACCCCTGCTCCCTCAATTTCCTGTCGCTTTCGCCGATAGACCCTTCGAGACGACCCATCGGGCAGAAACAGCAATCCCATTCCTCCACTGAACCGCATCTCATTGCTATGGGCCGGGTTTGAAAGGAACAGCGACGGGCGCAAAACCGTAGCGGAGGGAGATGCAAATGGAGATGGCCCGTTCGACGCGCTTGCAACTTTTCCATGATTGCGTTATCCAATCTAAGGAAAGTTGACAAAAGGATACTCAATGCCGAATCAGCATTCCACTCCGTTGCCAAGCCCTGAACCCTCGGCCAAGATTTCTGCCGAGCGGCGCCGGGTTCCCGTTCTCCCCGTCCGCGATACGGTTCTTTTCCCCCACGCCGTTCTGCCGCTGACCGTGGGCAGGGAAAGTTCGATTCAGTTGATCGAATCCCTCGGCGAGGAGCGCACCATTGTCGTGGCGGCGCAGATCGATCCTCGCCTCGATTCGCCTCAACCGGCCGATTTGCACACCGTCGGCACCCTGGCCACCGTGCACAAGGTCGTCCGCATGCCCAACCAGAGCCGCTTCGTCTTCACCGAGGGCGTCGCCCGGGTGCGCCTGCCGCACTACACACAGAACGAGCCTTTCATGATTGCCGAAGTCGAGGCTCTTCCCGAGATCGAGCCCGGCGAAAGCTCCAATTTCGAGGCGCTGGTGCGCAATGTCGTGGCCCAGTTCCAGCAGATCGTCTCCGAGTCGCCGACTCTCTCTGACGAGTTGCGGACCATCGCCGCCAATATCGACGAGCCGGGCCGCCTGGTCGACTTTGTGGCCTCCTCTCTGCCGTTTTTGACCACTGCCGACAAACAACAGCTCCTCGAAACCCCCGAGGTCGTCGGCCGCCTCGAGCAGTTGAACAAGCACCTCGCCAAAGAGATCGAGGTCCAGCAGTTGCGCGCCAAGATCCAGAACGAAGTCCAGGACCAGGTCCAGCAGTCGCAGCGCGACTACTACCTGCGCGAGCAGCTCAAGGCCATCCAGAAGGAACTCGGCGAGCAGGACGAAGGCCAGCGCGACATCGAAGACCTGCGCCAGAAAATCGAGGCCGCCGGCATGCCTGAGGACGTAAAAAAAGAAGCTCTCAAAGAGCTTACGCGCCTCTCCCGCATGTCCCCCATGGCGGCGGACTACTCGCTCACCCGCGACTACATCGAGTGGCTCGCCGTTCTACCCTGGGCCAAAAGCTCCGGCTCCAAAATCGACATCGCCAAAGCCAAGGAGATTCTCGACGAGGACCATTACGAATTGCGCAAGGTCAAGGACCGCATCCTCGACTATCTCAGCGTGCTCGAATTGAAGCCCGACATGAAGGGCCCCATTCTCTGCTTCGTCGGCCCTCCCGGTGTGGGCAAAACCTCGCTTGGTCGCTCCATCGCCCGCGCCTTGGGCCGCAAGTTCCAGCGCATCTCCTTGGGCGGCATGCACGACGAGGCCGAGATTCGCGGCCATCGCCGGACTTACATTGGAGCTTTGCCCGGCCAGATCATTCAGAGCATCCGCCGCGCCGAAACCAACGACCCGGTGATGATGCTCGATGAGGTCGACAAGCTGGGCCGCGACTTCCGCGGCGATCCGGCCTCGGCCCTGCTCGAAACTCTCGACCCGGAGCAGAACAACACTTTCCGGGATAACTACCTCGACGTGCCCTTCGACTTGTCCAAAGTGCTCTTCATCTGCACCGCCAACATGCTCGACACGGTGCCGCCGCCCCTCCAGGACCGGATGGAAATTATCCCCCTCCAGGGCTACAGCGAAGAGGAGAAGGTGCACATCGCCAATCGCTATCTCATTCCGCGGCAAATCAAGCAGAACGGCATCAACGCGGAGCAAATCGAGTTTCCCGAGGAGGCGCTGCGGCACATCATCCGCCACTACACCCGCGAGGCCGGCGTGCGCAAGCTCGAGCAGGTGATCGGCACGGTCTGCCGCAAGCAGGCTCGCCGCGTGGTCGAGGGCATTCAGGCCAAGCTCGTCGTCTCGCGCGAAATCCTGCGCGATTTCCTGGGCGGCATTCAGGTCCGCGTCGATACCGAAGTCGCCGAGCGCGTCAAGCGCCCTGGCGTGGCTGTGGGCCTTGCCTGGACGCCCGCCGGCGGCGACATCCTCTTCATCGAGGCCAACAAGATGAAGGGCAAGGGCGGGTTCACCATGACCGGCCAGATCGGCGAAGTCATGCAGGAATCCATGCAGGCCGCGCTCACCTGGGTGCGCTCCAACGCCGCCGAATTGGGCCTGGCGGAGGACTTCAACAAGGATGTTGACCTGCACATCCACGTCCCCGCCGGAGCCATCCCCAAGGACGGCCCTTCGGCCGGCGTCACCATGGCCACGGTCCTGGCGTCGCTGCTGACCGACACCCCCGTTCGCCCGCTCACCGCGATGACCGGCGAAATCACGCTCAGCGGCAACGTGCTCCCCGTGGGCGGCATTAAGGAGAAGTTCCTGGCCGCGCGCCGGGCAGGGATTCAAACCGTGATCCTGCCCGCCGAAAACCGGCAGAACGTCGAGGAAGACCTTACGCCCGAAATGATGGGAGGGGTCGCTGTCCACTACGCCAGCCACATCGAGGACGTGCTCGCCGTGGCCCTGCCCATGCTCAAGGCCCGCTCCGACGCCCGCGCGGTCGCGCCTCAACTGGCCGCTATGCCCGCCGCATAAGCGTCGCCCCAACCGCAAAAAGGCCGGCTAACCCGCCGGCCTTTTCTTTTCCCTTTTCGGCTCAGGCGCCGCCGGGACGACGCTGCGCGCGCCTCACCCTTGCGGCCGCAAGCAGAATCGCCCCGTCCCCTTCAAGACCCGTTCGTACACCGCCGGCGCCTCTTCGAGCGGATGCGCTTCCGCGGCCGGCGCCCGAAACGCACCCTCCTCGAATCGCGGCGCCATCGCGGCCAGCAACCGCGCGCACGCTGTCACATCCAGCCGCCGCGAATCCACGCCCAGCACCTTCAACTCCTTCCGGTAAAGGCTGCGTAGATTGAACGCCGTCCTCCCCTCCGCCGGAGCCGAAATCACACACACTCGCCCTCCGTGGCCCGCCGCCTCCACGCAGTCCGCAAACAGGTGTCCGGTGGTGTCGAAAACCAGGTCCGCTCCGCGTCCACGCGTCCGCCGCGCGGTCTCTTCCGCCAGCCCCTGCGCGCTGGTGTCCAAAATTTCCGTTGCTCCCAACTCCCGAACCTTCTCTGCTTCTTCCGGGGAGCGCACCGCCCCGATCACCCGCGCGCCGAACGCTACGGCAATCTGCACTGCGGCCGATCCCACGCCCCCATTTGCGCCTACGATCAGCACCGTATCCCCAGCGCCGACCTCCGCAGCCGTCACCAACGCCGACCACGCGGTCACAAACGTCAGTCCCGCCGCCCCGGCTGCCTCCATGGCCAGCCCCCGCGGCTTTTCAATCAGCGCCGCCGCCGGAACCGCCATAAACTCCGCGTGCGACCCGTCCCGCGTAAAGCCCACATCGCCGCCCGTTCCCCAAACCGCACGCCCAACCCACTCCGCCGGGCCGCTCACCACCACCCCCGCAAAATCCCGTCCCGGAATTCGCGGCAACGTTGTCCCCGCCATGGCGCCCTGAATATTCTTCACGTCGCTGGGGTTCACCCCTGCGGCGGCAATCTTCACCAGCGCCCCGCCCGCGCCCGGCTCGGGCTGCGCAATCCCCTCAACCCGCACCCGCTGCGGGTCGCCGAACTCACGAATCACCACCGCACGCATCGCAAGCTCCTCGTCTGCAATGTCTTTGGAAAAATCTTCGCGTTGACGGATGCTCGGCGTCGGACCCCGGGAAAGCCAACAATCGTGGGTGCGCAAATGCCTTGCGCACATCCCTCAGCGGAGCGGACGTTACCTGCTCTCTGATCCCTTAGTCCCTAGTCCCTAGTCCCTAGTCCGTTGGTCCCTTGGTCCCTGCTCTTACGCCGAAACCGGCTCACTCGCGGTCACCTTCACCGGCGTCAACCAGCCAAAGCGGTCCGGCTTCAGCCCGTTGGCAATGCCGAAATACTCGTCCCCAATCTTGCGCGTAATTTCGCCCGGCTTCCCGTCTCCCACTAAAATGCGGTCAATGGAGCGGATCGGCGAAACTTCAGCCGCCGTCCCGGTGAAGAACACCTCGTCGGCAATATAGAGCAACTCCCGCGGAATCGGCTGTTCCGTCACCGTCAATCCCAGGTGCCGCGCAATGGTCAGCACGCTGTCCCGCGTAATCCCCGAGAGCGCCGAGTTTGCCAGCGGCGGCGTGAATATCACCCCGTTGCGCACCACAAAAATGTTCTCGCCCGACCCCTCGCTCACCAGCCCGTTCACATCCAGTCCGATGCCCTCGGCGTAGCCATTCACCTCGGCCTCCATGTGGATGAGCTGCGAGTTCATATAGTTAGCGCCCGCCTTGGCCAGCGCCGGCATGGTGTTCGGCGCCAACCGATGCCAGCTCGAAATGCACACATCCGCGCCGCCATGCCCGGCAATATATTTTCCCCAGGGAAAATTCGCGATATACACTTCGATCGGCGAACCCTTGGGGCTCACCCCAATCTCTCCGTACCCGCGCAGCACCACCGGCCGGATGTAGCACGGCGTCACCCCGTTGGCCTCAATCGTGTCCACCACTCCCGCGCACAGCTCCTCCAGCGTAAACGGAACCTCCATCCGGTAAATCTTGGCCGAGTCCAGCAGCCGCTGCATGTGTTCTGGAAGCCGGAACACTGCCGAGCCGTGCGGCTGCCCGTAGCAGCGGATGCCTTCAAAAACACTCGATCCGTAATGAATCACGTGGCTCATCACGTGAACCGTGGCTTGCTCCCAGGGAATGAGATTTCCGTTGTGCCAAATCTTAGAGGTGGTTTGGATGGGCATACTCGTTCAAAAAGCTCCTCGGCGCGCACGCGCGCACACAATATAAGGTTATCGCGGATCGATGGGAACTGTCATCAAGTCTTGCACCTCCGTAACCGGTCAGGCAATGGCAGTACGGGCTTCGAGCCTGCACGAAAGGCGGTCGAAACGGAGGGCCTTGGCGCCTGAGCGAACGCCCAATCAAAGAACGCCAAATCAAGTGGACCCTCTGCCCGGCCGGCCGCGCGCAAAAGAGCCGCCAGACAGTCCAGCGCCGTCCCTTCTTGATTTCGTCCTTCGTCCCTCTCTTCTGCGTTACCCTTGAAATTCAGGAGAGTCCCTCCCGATGCTCAACGCGCCTCGCTCCCCGGCGGTCCTATTCGCCTTGTTTTCTCTGTTCTTCGCCGTGGCCTTCGCGCCGGCCTTCGCGCAACCAGCAACTTCCCCGCCTGCGGAACCGAGTTCCGCGGAAAGCGCGCCCACGACGCCCGCAAAAGCGCCCATCGAAATCCTCGCCGATCTCACCGACGCCCCCCGCCGTCTCTATCACGCCGAAATCGACTTCCCCGTCACTCCTGGGCCACTCACCCTCACCACCCCCAAGTGGATTCCTGGCAATCATCGTCCCACCGGCCCCGTCGACGCCATCACCGGCGTCGTCTTCACCGCCAACGGCCAAACCCTCCCCTGGCGCCGCGACGATGTTAATCTCTACGAATTCCACGTCACCATTCCGCCCGGCGTCACCACCCTCCACGCGCATCTCGACTGCATCGTTCTCCGCCGCGTCTCGCAAAAGCTCGCCGTCCTCGAGTGGGAAAAGCTTCTCCTCTATCCCGCGCATATCCCCGTGCGCGACATCCCTGTCCAGCCCTCGCTCAAAGTCCCCGTGGGCTGGGGCGTGGGCACGGCTCTCACCCCCGTCAGTTCCGGTCCCTTTCCCGTCCCCGCGCCCGGCGCCGTCACGCAGTTCGCCGTCACCAACGTGGAGCAGCTTGAGGATTCGCCTATCATCGCCGGCCAATACTTCCGCGAATTTCCTCTCGCGCCAAGCATCTCGCCCAAGCACTTCATCGACGTGGTCTCCGATTACCCCGAGGACTCCAATCTCAGCCCTGCCATCCTCGCCGATCTCCGCAACCTGGTGCGTGAAGCCGACGCGCTCTACCGCTGCCATCACTACCACGTCTACCATTTCCTGCTCACGCTCTCTGACGTGGCCGGCGGCGAGGGCCTCGAGCACGGCCAATCTTCCGACAACGGCGTGGAGGAGAAAGGTTACGCCGATCCTGGTCACATCCTCCTCAACTCTGACCTTCTGCCCCACGAGTTCACCCATTCCTGGAACGGCAAGTACCGCCGGCCCGTGGGTCTCTATCAGCCGGACTTCGTCACGCCCCAGCAGGGCGGCTTGTTGTGGGTCTATGAAGGCATGACGCAATACCTCGGCGAAGTCCTGGCCGCGCGCTCCGGCTTCGACACGCCCGAGCAGTTTCGCGACCTGCTCGCCCTCACCGCCGCAACTCTCGACTACACCCCCGGCCGCGATTGGCGCTCCACCGAAGACACCGCCGTCGCCGCCAGCATCCTGCGCGACGGCAATCCCACTTGGTCCAATTGGAAGCGCGGCCAGGATTATTACGAAGAAGGTGAGCTGCTCTGGCTCGACGCCGACACCCTCATCCGCAAGCTCACGGCTAACAAGAAGTCGCTTGCCGATTTCGAGCGGAACTTTCTCGGCAAGGGCGGCGACACCGGCCCGCAGATTGTCCCCTACACCTTCGATGAGCTGGTCGCCGATCTGAACGCCGTGGTTCCCTATGACTGGGCTGCGTTCCTTCGCGACCGAGTCGACAAAATCCATCCCCACGCCGATCTCGCCGGCATCGACCAGGGCGGTTACAAGCTCGTCTACAAAGATCAGCCCAGCCCTTCCGAAAGCCTGATGAGGAGCGCCGAGGGTTCGCACTCCTCCGGCCTGGACTGCTGGTTTTCCATCGGCCTCAGCATCGCCGCCGATGGCCGCATCGCCGACGTGCGCTGGAACGGCCCCGCCGACCAGGCCCGTCTCGCGCCCGGCGAAAAAATCATCGCCGTCAACGGTCGCGTCTTCTCGCCTGACGTCCTGCGCGACGCCATTCGCTCCGCCAAGGGCAGCACGGCGCCCATGCAACTCCTTGTGCAAGCCGACTCGTTCGTCTCCACCGCGTCCATCAATTACCACGACGGCGAGCGCTACCCCGTCCTCGAACGCGTTGAAGGAACGCCCGACTACCTCGACGACATCACCAAGCCGTTCACCACTCCGGAGAAGCCCCCGACAAAGCTATAGGCAATCTGTATTCGACCGCTTGGCGCCTGTTGCCACCATCCCAGGTTGTGTCAACGGGCCCTAAATACCACTCGCGCGTATCCAGAAACTCTCGGTCCATTTGCCGCCCGGGGGCAATATCTGCAAGGCCGCATACTTTCCCTGGCGCGCCAGGTTGAGTCCATCGATGATCGCCGCCAAAGACTCAAAGCAAATGAACTGCTCCGCAGGTGGCAGCCAAACGGTCGCGACTTGGTATTTGGGCCCAAAGATGGCCTCCACCTTTTTGCCGCCCGCTTCGATCCAGAAGTGCGCGCGGCCGTCTGCGTCGCGCTCGAGGTTGGTAAAACCGTCGTCAAACGTGATGCCCGGGTTCTTTGCGGCAAAGCCTTCCACGGAGCGCCACGCATCCGCGCTCGTAAAGCCGTCGGGTAACGATGAACCTCCGAGGGGCAATACGTCGGGCAGGTCCGTCGGCTTCATTTCCCCGGTGGAGACCTTTTGTTCGTCCGCCGCAACATGCATACCCGCAGGAATATGGGCGCTCCATTGATCGCGCGGGATGCCCGGGATTTGATAGAAAGTGTGATAACCGATCGATATCGGCATTGGATCCGTACTCAAATTGGTGATGGTTGTTTTTACTTCTAGCACGCCGCCAGCCAAGCTATACGTCATCTCATACTCTTGCGCAAACGGCCATTGCGCCATATAGTCCGGGGATTTCCAGACTTCGAGCCGGCTGGTCACGCGCGCCGATTGGCTATCTGCCGCCACCTCCGTCACCTCCCAAAGCGGCGAATCGACGACAAACCCATGCGACGGCCTTACGCCCCGAACATTGCCCAAGGCCATATTGAACCCATATCGTTTGCCGTTTGCCCAAAAGGCTTGTTCATCGAGAAGGTCCGCCCATGGCGCCAGGAACGGAACCCCGCCTAACTGCGGGTGCTTCACATACTCGGACACGTCATCGGTGGGGAACCACAGGATGTTCTGCCCATGCACCTTCATTTCATAGGCCCGATTGCCGACAGAAGGCACGATGGAGACCTCTACGCCACTCGCGGCATCGCTCAAACGAACGATAGGGACACCATGATCCGTTGTTTTCTCAGCGGTATAGTTTTGGGCAAAAGAAACCGTCGACAGCAGCAACCCAAATAGCCCGAAGATACGCGCAGAACGGCTATGGAACTTTCGATTGAGTATCATTTGCTCCCTTTACTCCTTGAACGCGGGATTTCCCTGCGACGAAAGTATACTGCCTGGGCTCTCAAGCAATCGCAATGCGCAGAGCCGGAACTCTGGGTATATAGTGTTGAACTGCGGCGCTTGTCGACCGGTCACACACCTGGCTTCCTTATCGGAGCACAAAAAATCAGGCCCAGATCATGACGCTATCGAGACGTGAGTGCATTGTTGGGACTCTGTTGGCCGCTCCCGCCTGGGCGATGCGGGGCTTCGCGACGAATCTTGCTTCTCCTCTAGCGGAGACCCATTCGCTTCAGGACATCCGGCCGAAGGGCGTGCTGATTGAAACCCATATGCATCTATTTTCTAACGACACCGCTCGATTCCCGTTCAGTCCGCTTTCCTACAGGCCCAAGCCCCTTCCCGTCGAGGACTATGTGAAGTTCGCCGTTGCGGCCAGGATCAATCACACCATCGTCGTTCATCCCGAGCCCTATCAGGACGATCATCGGTATCTGGAATACTGCTTTTCCCAGGAACCCTTCCCCGGCTTTTTCAAGGGAACCTGCCTCTTCGATCCCATTGACCCCAGGACCCCGGAGCGCATGCGAGCCCTCGTCCGCCGCAATCCCCATCGCATCGTGGCGCTGAGAATCCACGAATTGCATCCCGCGGGAACGCCTCCCACGAGAACCGGCGCGATCCGGGATCGGGATCTGAGCGATCCGCAGATGCTGGTCACTTGGCGCGCCACGCACGAACTCGGCCTGGCCATGCAGATCCAGTCCACGCCGCGGTTCGCGGTTCCCATCCGCCGGCTGGCCGCCCAGTTTCCGGCCATGCCCATCATTCTCGATCATCTTGACCGTCCGGGGCAGGGAACTCCCCCGGAGTACGATCAGGTTCTGGCCCTGGCCAAGCTGCCCGCCGTTTACATGAAGTTTTCCACCACCGGCGTGGAATCCGCATCGCGGCAACCGTTTCCCCATCTTGACGCCAGGCCTCTGGTCAAGCGGGTCTATGAAGCCTTTGGTCCGGACCACATCGTGTGGGGCGAGTTGGGCGCGAACACCGAGCAATTCAGCCGCGCCGTCCAGCTTTTTGACGTTCTGTTCGATTTTGTTCCCGAGCTTGAGAAAGCCAGGATCCGGGGCCTCAACGCCCAAAAACTCTTCGCCTTTTCCTAGTTCGCGCGACTAACGCCATTGGAAGCATCCAACTTCTCAAAGTTCGAGATGCGCCGAATACTTCAAAATTCATCAGAGGAGAACTGCCGTGAGTGAATTGACCGCAGAATTTGCGCACCTGCTTGTCCACAACGTGTTCCTGGGCATTCTCAAGAATGAAAGCCGCACCACCCAATCCATTTTCGCGGCTGTTCCCAATGTGAATCTCGATTACCGTCCTGACCCGCATGCCAGGTCAGCCAACGAACTCCTTCGCCACATCGCCGCCGCGGACAACCTCTTTTTGAAAACGGTAGTGGACGGAGCATTCACGCCGGGCAGTGTGAAAGTTCCAGAGGATCTAAGGAGGCCGGAAGAAGTGGCTGACTGGTACGGAAAAGAGTATGCGAAGAATCTCGATGCGGTCGCCGCATCGCGGGCGGAACAGTTGATCAAGATCGTCGATTTCCGGGGGCTCTTCGAACGCCCTGCCTTCACTTTTCTCCAGTTCGGCCTGCTCCACACCGTTCACCACCGCGGCCAGTTGTCCACTTACTTGCGCCCCATGGGCGGCAAAGTTCCGGTAATTTACGGGGAAAGCTACGACTCCGCAGCGGCCAAAAAAGCGGCGCACGCTGTGGCCTGAGGTGGCTTGCTCCGGCTGAATTTTCGTTGCCGTGTGAGGGGTCACCGATGATTGGAAAGCCGCCCGGGAGCCGGCATATGCCCGCTCACCGGCCCTTTGCGGATCGTTGCGTCTTCATGGTGAGAAAACCTTATAGCGGTTCTCCAATTGGTGTAGAGCAGAACCTCGAACGTTGAGTGGCGTTTTTCCCAAGAAAACGCCACCTGGCACGCCCCTCAAAACTCCACGCGAATTGGAGAACCGCCGTAGGGCAGCATCCTTCCGGGATGGCTGGCGGCAGGAAGCCATGTCGGCGTTACTGACTCGCTGACTTGCTGACTCGCTGACCTGCTGATCCGCTGGTCTGCTGATCCGCCGCCCAACTCAACCTTTCACACCACAACCTTCTTTCCCCGTTCGTGATGTTTCTCCTTGCTGTCGGCGAACAGCTTGACGGCCCGCGCCACGCGGTCCCGCGCATAGGCCGCGTCGTGCCAGCCCCTGATTTCCACCCGCTTGCCCTCAAGATCCTTGTAGATCGAAAAGAAATGCGTAATCTCCTTTAGCATGTGCGGATAAATATCGGTGTAGTTCCACACATTCGCGTAGCGCGGATTGTTCTTCCCCACCGCCAGCACCTTCTCGTCCAGGGTTCCTTGGTCCAGCATCTCCAGCACCCCGATTGGCCGCACCTCCTGCACGCAGCCCGGAAAACTCGGCTGCGACGCCAGCACCAGCACGTCCAGCGGGTCCCCGTCATCGGCTAGGCTCGACGGAATAAACCGTAATCGCCGGGATAATGCACCGGCGAATGCAGGTTGCGGTCCAGTTTGAACACGTGCAATTGCTTGTCGTATTCAAACTTTTGGGTTCCGTCCCGCGGAATCTCAATCACCACCCGAAAGATCTCGGGGGAGCGGTCGCCGACCGGCAATTCCAGATAATTGGTCATCTACGCTATGTCTCCTTCATGAGGACGATGCGATGAATCGGAATGAAGTGCTTCATCAACTTTGGATGATTGCGCCCTGCATCGCGGTTAATGCCGGCTGAACTCCATTCTCTCCCAAACCACCCGATTCCGCGAAAACCGATCGCCGAGCCATCAGCCTCACACCTGACGCGACTGACCACTGAGAACTGAGAACCGAGAACTGACCACTGACAACTGATCCCTAACCCCCGATTCCTGCCCTGTCTCACCGGAGCCACTATAATCACGAGTCATGAAGGCTCATGTCTATGTCACGTTGAAGACATCGGTTCTGGACCCGCAGGGCCAGACCATCCAGAACGCCCTGCACAAAATCGGGTTCGCCCAAGTCGACGCCGTGCGCCAAGGCAAATATTTCACCCTCTCGCTCGCTCCGGGCCTCACCGCCGAAGCCGCTCGCGACCAGGTCGAGCGCATCGCCCGCGACGTGCTCACCAACCCCGTCATCGAGGAATACACCTACTGCCTCGAAGACTGACGCGCCTCATCGCCTGGCGTCCCGTTACTCGATGCGCAACGCCTGCTGCGGGTCGAGTCGCGAGGCGCGCGAGGCGGGAAACCAAACCGCGACCAGCGCCACCGCGCTCAGGATCACCGGCACAGCAACAAACGCCAGCGGGTCCCACGATTTCACACCATACAGAAAGCTGGCCAGAAAGCGCGTGAGCCCGAAGGCCGCCGCCACGCCCACCACCACACCTACGATGGCCAGCCGCATGCCTTGCCACACCACCAGACCGCGGATTCGCCCGCGATCCGCGCCCAGCGCCATGCGGATGCCGATCTCCTGCGTTCGTCGTTGCACCGAATACGCCATCAACCCATAAATGCCGATCGCCGCCAGAATGAGCGCCATCGCGCCGAAAATCGTCAGCAGCAGCATGTTGAAATCCTGCCGCGCCGTCGACTCCACCACGATGTCCGTCATCGGCCGCACGTGCGCCACCGGAAACCCTCCGCTCGCCAGCCGGAGCTGTTTCGTAATCGCCGCAATGTACTGGTGTGGGTCGCCATGCGTCCGCACCACCCAGTTCATGGGAAGAATGCCCGCGGCCAAGGCCGTCAAGCCATCCGTTACCTGCGCGGTCGGAACAATCACCATCGGATACGGATCGTTGTTGAGCCCCGCATCGCGCACGTCCGCGATCACGCCCACTATTTGCCGCGGACCCTCCACGAACTGCGGGCCCACACCCTTGCCAATCAGAATCTGCTGGCCCACCGGGTTCTGCTTCGGCCAGTATTTTTTGGCCATGGCCTCATTGATGAGCGCGACACCCGGTGCGCTTCCATCGTCCTGCTCGGTAAAGTCGCGTCCCTGCACAATGGGAATCTTGAACACCGAAAAGTAGCCCGGTGACACGTCCATCCATGTACTGTTGCCGGTCCAAGGGCTCTTGCCCGTCGCGCGCCCAATGATGTTAAACGGCAGCCCGTAACCCACATTGAGCGGCACGCAGCAGCTCAACGCCGAGGCTTCCACTCCGGGAATCGCGTCGAGATACTCGCGCCCGGTATGCGCCACTTGCGCCACGCCCGCGGTCTTTTGAAAACGCTCGCCGCTCAACGACATTTGTAGCGTCAATACGTCGCGCGCATCAAAGCCGGGATTCACATTGCGCAGCGCAATGTAGGTCCGGATCAGCAACGCCGCGCCCATCAGCAGAACCAGCGCGAGCGAAACTTCGCTCACCACCAGCAGCGCGCGCGCCTTCCCCTGCCGGAACCCGGTCCCCGACCGGTTGCTGCCTTCCTTCAGCGTGGTGTTCAGGTCCGGGCGCGAAGCCCCGATGGCTGGGAAAAGCCCAAACAGCACCCCGGTCAGCAGCGAAACTCCAAGCGTAAAAACCAGCACGCGCCAGTCGACGCCCACCGCGGCTCCGTGTTCGCCCACGCGCGGCAAATCGGCCGGGCTTATCGCCAACAGCGCGCGCACGCCCACAAATCCCAGCGCCAGCCCCAGAACGCCGCCCGACACGGCCAGCGCCACGCTTTCCGTCAGCAACTGGCGCATGATGCGCATCCGGCTCGCGCCCATCGCCGCCCGGATCGCGAATTCCCGCTTGCGCCCCGCCGCTCGCGCCAGCAGCAAATTGGCCACATTGGCGCACGCAATCAGCAGCACAAAGCTCACCGCGCCCAGCAGCACCAGCAGCGAGGTGCGCGCCCCGGCCACAATCGAGTCTCGCAGCGGCTCGACCCCGAAGCCGCCCTTGGGCCCCATATCATCGGGATAACGGCGCCGGTACGCGTCCGCTGCCAGCTTCAACTCCGCGTTGGCTTGGGCCAGCGTCACCCCGGGTTTCAGCCGCCCGGAGACAAGAAAGTAGTGCCCCAGGTTCGTGCTCTGCGGGTCAATCTGGAACGGGACCCACAGGTCGGCCTCGGGATCGCTCACGAACCCCCGGTCCAGCACCCCGACAATCGTGTACGACTCGTTGTTCAATGTGAGCGCGGTTCCCACAACCTTGGGGTTGCCCCCGAATTTTCGTTGCCAAAACCCGTAGCTGATCACCACCGCGTTGCCGCCGTTGGGGCTGTCTTCCTGCGGCGTAAAAGTGCGTCCCAGCAGCACCGGCGCGCCAAACAGGTGGAAATACGCTTCCGAAACGTGAATGCCATGCGCCTGTTCCGGAACATCCCCGGTCAAATTGAATCCTGGCCCTCCGAAGTCGTACGCCGCCACGTCTTCGAAAACGCTGTTCTGCGCCCTCCACGTGTTGAAGTTCACCGGCGAAGTCGAAGTGCCGTTGCCTTGGGGCGACGTGTTCATGAAGCGCACAATATGGTCGGCGTCAGGGTAGGTCAGCGGCTTCAGCAGCACCGCGTTCACCACTGTGAAGATCGCGGTGTTGGCGCCGATTCCCAGCGCCAGCGCCGCCACCGCCGTCAGCGTAAAGGCCGGATTCGCCATCAGCATGCGCAGCGAATACTTCAAGTCCTGGCGGAAATCGCCCATGGTCTCCATCGCCTTTCCTGCAATTGATGTTTGGACCGGGAAAATGAAAGGTATTGCGCGCACCCCTGCTCACGCCAGCATACGGAGCGCGCCTCACAGATGTTCCCTTGGACGCAATTTCCTGCCAAAGGCGCCCAGCTCACAGGCCGAAGACTATCGGTGCGGATCTCCAGAGCGCTGGCGTCAAAACACAATTTTCCATTCCAAGAGCAGCCACAATGGGTGTACACTGGCGCCATTTTAAGGTCAAAAAGCTTCGGCGGCTCGACCAACCAAGGCGTCCCAGTAGTATCAGAAAGCGGAAAGCAATGAGCGCTTCCCTCTCACCACGACCCCGACTCCGGCGGCGAGACATACTCGTCCACGACCCCGAAACCAGAGGCTCCAGTCAAGGCTGGAGAGAAAACGAGGGCAGGTCAATGGCGGCTATCTGGGCCTTAAGGAGGAGTATAAGTCTGTCTCAATATCTTTCCACCGCGAAACGAAGTAAGAAGCGGCTGTACATCATATACGCGGCTTTGGCGGTTTGGCCGCTCGCTCCGCTTTCTGCCCAGAGAGGAAACACAGGTCGAGATCCTCACGAGGTTCAAACGGGCTCTGAAGTCTTTAACAGCATATGCACCATCTGTCACGGACAAGAGGGAAATCAGGTGCCGGGCATCGACCTGGCGCACGGGACATTTCATTTCGCCAAGACCGATCAAGATCTGATCCATATCATCCGCAATGGCATTCCGGGAACCGAAATGCCTGCCAACAATATGTCGGAAGCCTCGGCGGCGGCTGTTGTGAGCTATCTACACCAAATGGCTGCCGATAACGCCGACAATACAATCACCAATGGGAATCCGGATCACGGGAAAGCTCTATACCAGAGCCTTGGCTGCGCAAAGTGTCATCGCATGGGGGAGGTCGGTTCCCGGCTCGGCCCGGACCTCACCAACATCGGCAATCTCCGCCGCAGCGCCGTATTGGAGCGCAAACTTCTGGATCCAGCGAAAGATATCCTTCCGGAAAATCGCTTCGTGACAGTCGTCACCCAAAGCGGGCGCACGATCACCGGGAGGCTGATGAATCAGGATACCTTTACCGTCCTCCTGATGGATCCGTCGGAGACTTTGCTTTCCTTTGACCGGGCAGACCTCAAACAGGTCACGATCGAAGATAAGTCCACGATCATGCCGTCTTACCAGGGTAAGTTGAGCAACCAGGATGTTTCCGATCTTGTCACTTATCTGAAACAGCAGAAAGGTGTGCCAGTCCAATGACGAAACTGTTGAAGGTTCTGTTGGTGTGGTTCGCAGCCGGCGTGAGCGTTCAGTTAGGGGCCCAGGTGACTTCGGATGATTTGCTCAACGCTGCAAAGGAGCCGCAAAATTGGCTCACCTACTCCGGAACCTATATGAGCCAGCGATACAGCACGTTGAGCCAGATCACTCCGGAGAACGTAAAAAACCTGTCGCTGGCATGGGTATGGCAAAACAGATCGCTCGAATTGTTCGAAGCGACGCCTCTGGTCGTGAATGGGGTTATGTATACGGTGCAGCCGCCCAACACCGTAGTCGCGCTGGACGCCAAGACCGGAAGGGTCTATTGGACCTATGAATATGATCCATCGCCCAATTCGCGTGCGTGTTGTGGCTGGGTGAATCGCGGCTTGGCGATCCTGGGTAACACCCTCTTCATGGGAACTCTGGATCAGCGGTTTTTGGCTATCGACGCCAAAACCGGTCATCTGCTCTGGTCAACTCAGCCTGAGGACGTCCCTTCGTTCGAACGGGGGTATTCCTATACGGTTGCTCCCCTCGTCGTGAAAGACAAAGTCATTGTGTCGTCAGCCGGCGGATAATATGGCATCCGAGGCTATATTTCGGCATTTGACGCAAAGACCGGTAAGGAACAATGGCGTTTCTATACCATCCCGGGGCCGGGAGAGCCCGGCCACGAAACCTGGGGTGGAGATTCATGGAAGTTAGGTGGTGGGTCAGGCTGGGTAACTGGATCCTACGACCCGGAGACGAATCTCATATTTTGGGGAATAGGAAATCCGAGCCCCGACTGGAACGGTGACATCCGGCCCGGCGACAACCTGTATTCCTGTTCCGTCGTAGCCCTCGACGCAGACACCGGAAAGCTCAAGTGGTATTTCCAGTTTTCACCGCACAACGAATATGACTACGATTCCGTGCAGATCCCCGTGCTTGCCAACATCGAGTGGCAAGGGAAGCCAAGAAAGGTGATGTTATGGGCAAATCGAAATGGCTTCTTTTATGTTCTTGACCGAGTTACTGGTCAATTCCTGCTCGGTAAGCCATTCGTTAAGGTCAACTGGGCGGATGGATTGGATGCAAACGGACGGCCTCATCTGGTTCCCGACAAAATTCCGACGACGCAAGGCGTCCTGGTTATGCCTGGCAATCAAGGTGGCACCAACTACTACTCCCCCTCCTTTAGTCCCAAAACCGGGCTCTTCTATATTCCTACCTGGGAAAACACATCGTCGTTT
>JASHOC010000236.1 GCA_030041305.1 Acidobacteriaceae bacterium | reverse complement strand
TTTGAGGGGCGTGCCAGGTGGCGTTTTCTTGGGAAAAACGCCACTCAACGTTCGAGGTTCTGCTCTACGCCAATTGGAGAACCGCTATAAGTCCGCGCGGATTGAGGAGCACTTACGGCACGCACCAGAGGGTTCCGGTTGCGTCCTTTCAAAACGGCGCCTTCACCACTGGCTGTTAAGATAATGCTTCGGGAACTATCTGCTGGAAAGGAGTCGAGCCCCTTGGCGAGAGCTGCGGGCCATCGGCATCAAGGAATAGAAGCGAATCTGATATAGCTCGACGAAAACGTGCGATGAAAAAACGAACTAGAACAAGACGGGAGCCCACCCCGGGCCAGCCCATCAATTTACGTATTTTAGGCGAGTATTTGAACTTATCACCGGCGACCATTTCGCTGGTGTTGAATGACGCGCCGGGGGTGCGGGCCATTCCGCAGGACACGCGCGATCGCGTGAGGGCGGCGGCGGCTAAATTTGACTACCGGCCCAGTTTTTACGCGCGTTCTCTGCGCAAACGGCAGACCTTTTCCATCGGCGTGCTGGTGCCAGATTTGAGCGACAGCTACAGCGGCCAGGTGCTTACCGGCGTCGAACAATATCTCATCGAAGAAGGCTATTTTTATCTAACCGCCAGTCATCGCCGCAAGCCCGATTTGATCGAAGAATACCCACGGATGCTGATGGAGCGCTCAGTGGAAGGGTTTATCCTGATCGACACCGTGCTGCAGCATGGGCTGAAGCTGCCCGCAGTGGCTGTCGCCGGCCACCGGGATATCCCCGGCATCACCAACGTGGTGCTGGACCAGCGCCGAGCGGCCGAATTGACGCTGCGACACCTTTACAAACTAGGGCACCGGAAGATTGCGTTCATGCGCGGAGGCAGTCACAGTTCCGACGCCGACGACCGCTGGGAGCACCTGAGGGCGGTGGCCACGGAGCTGGATCTCGAAATCAAGCCGGAGCTGACGGTGCTGCTCAAGTCGCTGGCCTCGACGCCGGAGCTGGGCTTTGAACCGGCATGCGAGCTGCTGAGCCGAAAGGTTCAATTCACGGCCATGGTTTGCTACGACGATATTGCCGCCATCGGGGCCATCCGGGCGATTATGGAGCATGGAATGCGCGTCCCCGACGATATTTCGGTGGTCGGGTTTGACGACATTCAGGGTGCGGCGTTCCACAATCCCAGCCTGACGACCATACGCCAGCCGCTGCACGAGATGGGGACAGTGGCCGCGCGGATCCTGCTCGAACGAGTGCGGGGCGAGGTAATCGATCCGTATGTGGCGCCGATTCTTCCCGAGCTGGTGATTCGCGAGTCCACCGGTCCACCGTGCGAGCGGCCGTCCGGGCACAGCGAAGTAGAAGCGTCGCGGGGTAAGCCTGGCGCGCGAACGCGAACCAGATAGAACGCAGTATCCGGCGCGAGGCACTCCGCCTGGAGATGAGGCGGAGCGCCGTGGTGCGGTGGCGAGCCGGGAGCGCCCGCGCCCTTACCAGCGATAGACGGTCAGCTCGTCAAGGTACACGTTGCCCCAAGTGGTTCCGCTGCTGTCGCCGTCGATCTGGAAATTGGTAAGCAGCACGGGGGCCCAGCCGAGCGCGTAGCCGGAGAAGACCGTGAAGTTCAGATCCTGCTCGGTTCCGTCGAGCCAGACGGAGTGGTAGGTGACCCAGCCCGAAGTGTTATGGGAGAAGTAGATCTGCACGTGATGCCACTGGTTGGCGCCCCAGGCATGCACGTTGCACGGAGCGTAGGAATGTAACCACGTGTCCCACGATTGGGTGGGCGAACCGCCGTTGACAGCATAATCCCAGCGGTCGATCCAACTATCGCATTGGAAACCCATAATCACGGTCTCGCCGTTGCTCATGGTCTGGTCGAGATCGAACTCGAGGTTGGAAAAGCCATTGGCGTTATTGGCGATGTAGACCCAGGTATCGTAGAAGAAGTTTTGGGCGCTGGTATCGTCACCAAATTGGGCCGAATACCGCTCTCCGCCGAAATCGTTGAACTGGTTGGCGAAGAGCCTGGCGGCGCCGGACAACGAAGGCGAGCTGACAAGGCTCGTGGCGCCGCTCGATGAGCCCGGCGTTCCGCCGTCATGGACGGCGACCCAATCGTCGAGGGTCTGGATGCTGCTGACCGCAACGGCCGAGGCAGGGACGACGGAGGCGCCGCTGCTGCCGGTTGGAGTGGTCACGTCGATGGAGATGTCGGTGACGCAAACGCCTCCTCCATTGTTCCAGACCTTGACGTGCAGGGTGTGCCACCCGCTGGGAGCGGCGACGGGGCCGTCGATGTACCATGTGGGCCAGCTTGAGGTGTTGGGACTGTTGTCGAGCGAATAACCGACGGCGGTTACCGGCCGCGAAGAACAATAGGTTGCCCACATGTTCAGGGTGAAAGGCGAGCCAACTTGTTCGCCATTGGTCGGGCTGACGACGGTGGTCTGCGCCAGAGCCGACGCAGCCGCAAATGCAAGCATCAAACAGACGGGGAGAAGATTTCTCAGTTGTCTCATCGAAGAACCTTTCACCGAAGAAATGACGCCACTCAAAGTGGCCGAACGCCTTTCGGAGGCGAGCGAATCGATCCCAGCATCGATGCGCGACGAGGGGGCGACGAGCCGGCCATGCCGATTGCGGTTGGGAAAGAATTGTTATCTTCGTCTGACGGGCCAGCACACACCTCGACCTCATCAGCCGCGTGGGGTTGATCTCCAAGCTCAGAATGCTCCGGGAGTTAGGGCAAGCAGGCGTGGTGGGCGTCTGCGGCGCAGAAGTGCACTCCTACGCTCCATCGAACCTATGGAGGGAGCGAACCGGCATCCATAAGATTTTTGGTGGGACTGTTGCAAGCCTGACCCGATGCGATCATCCGATGGGGCAGCTCGGCAGACCTCTGGTTATGTAAGGCTTTCTACGAAGCGAGCAGGTGGTCTTGCAGTTCCACTTCGAGTACGGCCTAGAGTCTTACAGAAAAGGCATATCGAGATCACAGCCGTACGGCGCACGCAAGATTGCGATCTCAGTGATCTATTGAGTTTCTGACCGACAGGCAATCAGTCACTTTTTTGTTAAGGAAATGCTTACACGCTGAATCGGCTTTGCGCAAGTGTATTTTGGCGCCGGGGTAGTTGGCTCGAGGAGCGAGGCCGGGGGGAGCGGTCGGTTATTCGCGGGTTCTCCGCGCCAACGCGAAGGATGCGGTCTATCTTGCTCAGAAATTGGGCGCGACGATCATGCCGCCTTGTGGGATATGCGCCGCATTGTGGGAATGTTTTGTCTGATTGTGTCATACATCACTGCCACTCGAGGGCTCGAAGCTGAGACTCAACCTAGCGCACAAAATCCCGCAAGACGCTAGAGAGGCAGAGCGAATGAGTGAGCAGAAGACCGTGATTGTGGATGGGAACGAGGCGGCGGCCTCGGTGGCCTATCGTCTCTCCGAAGTGATCGCCATTTATCCCATCACTCCGTCTTCACCCATGGCGGAGTGGGCCGACCAGTGGCGAGCGGAAGGAAAGAAGAACATTTGGGGCGCGACGCCGATTGTGGAAGAGCTCGAGAGCGAGGGCGGAGCGGCCGGAGCATTGCACGGCGCACTGCAGGCGGGCTGTTTTGGGACGACGTTTACGGCCTCGCAGGGGCTGCTGCTGATGATTCCCAACATGTTCAAGATTGCCGGAGAGCTGACGCCGGCGACGATGCATGTGTCGGCGCGGACGGTGGCGACGCACGCGCTGTCGATTTTCGGCGACCACTCGGATGTGATGGCGTGCCGGTCGACGGGGTGGGCGATGCTGGCCTCGAATTCGGTGCAGGAAGTGGCGGACCTGGCGCTGGTGGCGCAGGTTGCGACGCTGGAGTCGAGAGTCCCGTTCATTCATTTCTTCGACGGGTTCCGCACCTCGCACGAGGTGAGCAAGATTTTGCCCATTCGCGACGAGACGATCCGCGCGATGGTGAAGGACGAGCACCTGATTGCGTTCCGCAAGAACGCGCTGACGCCGGACCGGCCGTTTATTCGCGGGACGGCGCAGAATCCGGATGTGTTTTTCCAGGCGCGGGAGGCGTGTTCGCCGTATTACGCGACGGCGCCGGCGATTGTGCAGGGAGTGATGGACCGGCTTGCGGCGCTGACGGGGCGGGGGTATCACCTGTTCGACTATTTTGGCGCGGCGGACGCGGAACGGGTGGTGGTGGTGATGGGCTCGGGCGCGGAAGTGGCGGAAGAGGCCGTGGAGGCGCTGGTGCGCGAGGGCGAAAAGGTGGGCGTGGTGAAAGTGCGGCTTTACCGGCCCTTTGACGCGAAGGCGTTTGTGGGCGCGCTGCCGGCGACGGTGAAGGCGATCGCTACGTTGGATCGCTGCAAAGAGCCGGGCGCGGCGGGCGAGCCGCTTTACCAGGTCGTGATGACGGTTCTGGCGGAAAACGCCGAGGAGTTGCCGTTTGCCACCATGCCGACGGTGATTGGCGGGCGGTACGGGCTGTCGTCGAAGGAGTTTACGCCGGCGATGGTGAAGGGGGTGTTGGACGAGCTGACGCGATTCACGCCGAAGAACCACTTCACGATTGGGATCGACGACGACGTGAGCCACTCGAGTTTGAGCTACGATGCGGCGTTCTCGACCGAGGATGCGAAGACGGTGCGGGCGCTGTTCTACGGTTTGGGGTCGGACGGCACGGTGGGCGCGAACAAGAACTCGATCAAGATTATCGGCAGCAACACGCCGAATTACGCGCAGGGTTACTTTGTGTACGACTCGAAGAAGTCGGGGTCGATGACGACTTCGCACTTACGGTTCGGGCCGAACCCGATCCGGTCGTCGTATTTGATCACGCAGGCGAGCTTTGTGGCCTGCCACAACTTCAGTTTTCTGGAAAAGATGAACGTAGTGGAGGCGGCGGCTCCGGGCGCAGTGTTCCTGCTCAACTCACCATATCCGGCGGGCGCAGTGTGGGAGCATCTACCGCGCACGACGCAGAAGGAGATTTTGCGCAAGCAGATCGAGTTTTATGTGATCGACGGATACAAGGTGGCGCGCGAAGCGGGGATGGGGTCGCGGATCAACACCATCATGCAGACGTGCTTTTTCGCCATCAGCGGGGTGTTGCCGCGCGAGGAGGCGATCCGGCAGATCAAGAAGTCGATTGAGAAGACGTATGGGAAGCGCGGCGAGGCCGTGGTGGCGAAGAACTTTGCCGCGGTGGATCACGCGCTGGCGCATATGGAGAAGGTGGAGCTGCCGACGGAGGCTTCATCGAGTTTCGATCTGATTCCGGCGATTTCGCCGGAGGCTCCGGAGTTTGTGCGTAACGTGCTGGGCGAAATTGCGGCGGGGCGAGGCGACCTGCTGCCGGTAAGTGCGATTCCGGCGGGTGGAGCGTTTCCTTTGGGCACCACGCAATGGGAGAAGCGCAACATTGCGCAGTTTATCCCGGTGTGGGACAAGGACCTGTGCATCCAGTGCGGCAAATGTGTGATGGTGTGCCCGCACGCGGTGATCCGCGCCAAGGTGTACTCGGCGGAGCTGGGCGCCAAGGCGCCGGCGACGCTGAAATGGGCCAAGCCCAAGTGGCGGGGGTTGGAGCAGGAGCGGTACACGCTGCAGGTGGCGCCCGAGGATTGCACGGGCTGCGGGGTGTGCGTAGAAGTGTGCCCGGTGAAGAGCAAGGGCGACGCGAGCAAAAAGGCGATCAACATGGCGCCGCAGGCTCCGCTGCGCGAGGCCGAGCGCGAGAACTGGGAGTTTTTTTTGGAGCTGCCGGAAGTGGATCGCGGCAAGCTTTCGCACACGCAGGTGAAGGATCTGCAACTGCTGCAGCCGCTCTTTGAGTTTTCCGGAGCGTGTGCGGGCTGCGGGGAGACGCCGTATATCAAGCTGCTGACGCAATTGTTCGGCGACCGGCTGTATATCGCCAACGCTACGGGCTGCTCCTCGATTTACGGCGGCAATTTGCCGACGACGCCCTACACGCATAATGCGGCGGGGCGGGGTCCGACGTGGTCGAACTCTCTGTTTGAGGACAACGCCGAGTTCGGGTTCGGGATGAGGACGGCGCTCGACCAGCAGAAGGCGTTTGCGGAGATGCTGGTGACGCGGCTGGCGGGGGAGATTGGCGCGGAGCTAGCGGCGGATTTGGCGGGCGCTTCGCAGAAGACGGAAGCAGAGATCGACGCGCAGCGGGAGCGGGTGAAGGCGATGCGGGAAAAGCTGGCTGGAAACGGCTCTTCGGACGCGAAGAATCTGCTGGCGATTGCCGATGCGCTGGTGCGCAAGAGCGTGTGGATCCTGGGCGGCGACGGATGGGCGTTCGATATCGGATTCGGCGGGCTGGATCACGTGCTGGGTTCGGGCAAGAACGTGAACGTGCTGGTGCTGGACACGGAGGTTTACTCGAACACAGGCGGGCAAGCGTCGAAAGCTACGCCGCGCGGCGCGGTGGCGAAGTTTGCCGCCAGCGGCAAGAGGACGAGCCGCAAGGACCTGGCGATGGAGGCGGTGAGTTATGGATCGGTGTATGTGGCGCAAGTGGCGCTGGGCGGGAACGACACGCATGTGATCAAGGCGTTCCAGGAAGCCGAGGCGCATGAGGGGCCATCGATCATCATCGCGTACGCGAGCTGCATCGCGCATGGCTACGACCTGGTGCACGGGTTGGAACAACAGAAACTGGCGGTGCAGTCGGGCTATTGGCCGCTGATGCGCTACAACCCGGCGCTGCGTGAGGAGGGTAAGAATCCCTTCCAGCTCGATTCCAAGGCGCCGGCGATCCGGTTGAAGGAGTACGCCTATCGCGAGGCGCGGTACACGATGCTGGCGCGCGGCAATCCGGAGATGGCCACGGAGCTGCTGAAGGAAGCGCAGGACGATGTGGAGCGGCAATGGCGCGTCTATTCCGCGCGCGCCGGCATGCCCGGCCGCGGAGAGACGCCGCACATCGCGCCCGAAGAGAAACCGGAACCGAAGGAACAGAATCTGGCGGCGCAAGCGGCCGGGGGTGAGGAATGATCGACATTGCGATGGAATACATGGGGATGAAGCTGAGCGGCCCGATCGTAGTCGCGTCCACGCCCCTCTCGGATTCGATCGACAATATTCGCCGCATGGAGGATGCGGGGGCCGCGGCGGTGGTGCTAACTTCATTGTTCGAGGAGCAGTTGGCGCTGGAGTCGCGGACGCTGGACGAGGATTTGTCGCGGGGCACGGAGTCGTTTGCCGAATCGCTACACTATTTGCCCGAGCTGAAGGACTATCACATGACGCACGATGTGTATCTCGAGCATCTGCGGCGGGCGCGCGAAGCGGTGAGGATTCCGATCCTGGCGAGCTTGAACGGGGCGACGAGCGGCGGCTGGGAGCGCTTTGCGCGGGAGATGGAGCAGGCCGGCGCGCGAGCGATCGAACTGAACACCTATGCCCTAGCCATGGATCGCGACCAGACCGCGGCGGAGATCGAGCAAGAAGTGCTGGACCTTGTGGAGAGCGTGTGCAAGGCGGTGAAGATTCCGGTGGCCGTGAAGCTCTCGGCTTCGTTCACCAGTTTGCCGAACCTGGCGGCGCGTCTGGAAAAGGCGGGAGCGCGGGCGGTGGTGCTCTTCAACCGTTTCTATCAGCCCGATTTCGACATCGAAGCGCTGGAGGTGCGGCCCACGCTGCATTTTTCGACACCTTCAGAGTTGTTGCCGCGGCTGCACTGGACGGCGATTCTCTACGGGCAGTTGAAAATCGATATCGGCATTACGGGCGGGATTCACTCGGCTGAGGATGTGCTGAAGGGCGTGATGGCAGGCGCCGCGGTGACCATGATGGTTTCGGCGCTGCACCTTCACGGCATCGAACACATCGGCCGGGTGCTCGGGGATTTGCGCTACTGGCTGGAGAAGCGCGAGTACGCGTCGCTGGCCGAGACACAGGGCTGCTTGAGCCGGCGGTCGGCGCCCGACATTTCGCCTTTTGACCGCGGAAACTACATCAAGACGCTGAGCTCGTACAGTTTGCGGCAGACAGTGCCGGCGTTTTAAGGGCAAACGAGTTGCAGGTTTGTCGGTCGAGATCGGGATGCTCTTCAAGGACCGGGGTAACGAGCTTTGCGAACGGAGCAGTATGAGACCGTGCGTCCGCTTTTCAGCCTGGGGTGCATGAAGCGCTGCGGTTTGCTGCACTGCTTGACATATCACGCGGCGCGTTATACGCTACGCCTAAATGATCCGGAGCTTCAAGGACGAAGAAACGCGGAAGCTCTTTGAAACCGGGTCGAGCAGGCGGCGGAGCGCGGTGCGTGCGGTTGCCCGCCGTAAGCTGGACCAGATTGAAGCGTCGATGGAGCTGAACGATCTTCGTATTCCGCCGGGCAATCGCCTTGAAGCGTTGAAGGGAGACCGGGCCGGACAGCATAGCATCAGGATCAACGAACGCTACCGGATTTGCTGCGTCTGGCAAAGGGACGGGGCGCACGACGTCGCGATCGTGGATTACCACTAGCGGCGCGGCGAGGAGACATGAAAATGTCGATAAAGCGGCCGGCAAGCGGATGGAATTTTCGCCGAGTCACCACTCATCCCGGCGAAGTGTTGCGCGAAGAGTTTCTGATTCCCAGGGGCATCTCGCAAAATGCATTGGCGCTGAAAATCCGCGTGCCAGCTACGCGTATCGGCGAGATCGTGAAGGGAAGGCGTGCGATCACGCCGGATACCGCGTTGCGCCTGGCGCGCTTTTTCGGCAACAGCGCGGAATTCTGGCTCAACCTTCAGCAAATGCACGATCTCTCGAAGACGCGCCTGAAGCTGGGGAAGGCCATTGAGCGCGAGGTGAGCGTTTTTGCTGCGTAGGCGGCACGCACTCAATTGCCTGGGGCCGGCGATCAATGGACCCGATTGAATTGAATGCCGCGAGCGGAGGGCGCGAATGCACGCAGGCCGGAAACGCTTTGCTGGCCGTCCCGTTGGAAGACGAGCACAAGACTGTCTCCGGCCGCGAATTCGTCGTGTGCGATGGGAGTGAGCTTGAGGGGCGGATTGCCGCCGTTGTTGAGGATCAGATTTCCCTGTTCAAGCGACAAATGGATTGATGCTTCCAGTTCCGGACTGCGGTAATCGCCGGCGAAGGGCTGCAACGCCGCCCCGTCCAGATGAAGCTCACTGAATCGTGTGCCCGAGAAATACGTTTCGCCATTCACGTTGAGCGTGGCCCTCATCGAGCCAGGGGATGCTTCAAAGGCGAGCACATCTCCGAAAAGATCGAAAAATTGGTTGGCGCTTTTACGCCTGAGGACTGAGTCCCAGCCCGACAGGTCGCCATGAGCGGCGGTGAAGGAATCGATGATGTGGGTGCGCGGATCGAGATATTGGCCGGCAAAAAGGGCGGGATCGGGGAAGGTTTGGCCGGCGACAGGCCCTGGGACCGAGTCCGGTTGCATGGCGTCTTTCAGATAAAGATCGGCGACCTTGCGCGCCCGGTCTTGCGGGTTGGCGTCGGAAACATTACACAGGCAGACGACGGAGAATTTCTGCTTGGGGAAACGAAGAATTTCGGCGCGATACCCAAAAAGCGCGCCGTTATGTTCCACGATGGGTAAGCCGCGGTCATTTCCCAAAAACAAGCCCATGCCATAATTCGTTCGTTTGCCGTCGTTCAAAACGCCGGGCGTTTCCAGCTCTTTGAGGAGGGTCCCGTTGCCCAGGTGGTTTGTATAGAAATTGTTATCCCACTTGAGCAGGTCGTCGACGGTGGTCATCAGGCCGCCGGCGCCCACGAGGGCGTAGGTCGTGGACCAATCGACAAGGAAGGATCCGTTGGAGCCGGGATCGTAGGCGGCCGCGCGGTCCGGCACAACCATCGAGGCGTCGTCGTAAAAGCGGGTGTGGGTCATGCCGAGCGGGCGGAAGATATTCCCGGCGGCAAATTCGGCGAGGGTCTTTTTAGTGGCGCGCTGGACGACGATGCCGAGCAGGAAGAAGTTCGTGTTGCTGTAAACCCACTCGGCTCCGGGCGCATTGTTGAGGCTTTTTTGACGCACGAGGAGTTGGAGGATGTCGCCGGGTGAGTTGAAGTCAGACCAATTGAGGCCGGAAAGAGAAAGGAGGTTGAAAAGATCGCGAAGGCCGCTGGTTTGATTCAGCATCTGCCGCAGAGTGATGGTGTGGCCATAATCGGGCAGCTCGGGAATGTATTTTCGGACGTCGTCATCGAGCGAAAGATACCCTTGCTCCGCGGCCAGCACCACGCTGGCGGCGGTAAATTGCTTGGAGATTGACCCGACGTAGAATACAGAGTGCGACGAAAGGGGAACGCCGAGCTCCAGGCTGGCTTCACCGTAGGAAGGGCGATCGATGAAACTGCCGTCGCGGATGACCCCCAGGGAACATCCGGGAGAACCGGGGCGACTCATGTCGGCAAAGATTTCGTCCACTCGCCGGGAAGGTTCCTGGGCGGAGGCGAAGAAGGGCTGAACGAACAGGCTAAGAGCGAGTACAGCATTGGCGGCGGAAGGCATCAGGCGTCGAGTATATCAGGGGGAAATCGGTGGTTCGATGGGCTCTTTCAGGGCACGGTTGGCAGATTGGCTCTTGATCGCTATGATGAATCTGACTCAATCGACTGCTAAACCAGGAAGTTTGCCGCCCGCCCGGTTCTGGTGGGCTATCTCGTCTGAGTCCGAGGCTCGGAAGGAGGTCTTGTTCGTATGGCGATCGCGACCAGGATCTTCGGCGCCGCGCGTGAGAGAAGGGAAGGCTCGATCATGAACGCATCGCGGTGTTCAGCGGTCACGGTTGCAGCGTTGGCGCTTGGCTGCGCGGTTTGCGTTGCGCAGACTACGATGAATTACAAGCCCACGCTCGATTCGCTCAATCAGCATCCACTGCCGCGCTGGTACGCGAACGCAAAGCTGGGAATTTTTATTCATTGGGGACTGTATTCGGTTCCGGGCTGGGCGCCACTGTCGCATCCGGAGCATGACTTCGCGAATGTCGACTACATCAAGAACAACCCGTATGCCGAATGGTACCTGAACGTTATGCGGATACCGGGCTCGCCGACGCAAGAGTATCACCGCGAGCACTACGGCGCGGACTTCAGCTACTACAACTTTGCTCCCACGTTCAACAGCGAATCGAAGAAGTGGGATCCCAATGCGTGGGCGACCGTCTTTCGCGAAACGGGGGCGCGGTATGTGGTGCTGACCAGCAAGCACCATGATGGATTCACTCTATGGCCGAGCACGACGGTGAATCCGAATCCGTCGATCCCGCAAAACGAGCGGCACGCAGAGCGAGACATTGTAGGCGAGCTTGCGGCGGCGGTGCGCAAGCAGGGAATGAAGATGGGGCTGTACTATTCCGGCGGGTACGACTGGACGTTTAGCGCCGGTCCCATTGAGACCAGCGCGGACTATGAAACCGTGAAGCCGGAGTCGAAGGCATACGGAGATTATGCCTTCGCGCAGATTCACGAGCTTATCGAGCGCTATCAGCCGTCGCTGTTGTGGAACGACATCGACTGGCCGCGGACAGGGAACGCACTGCAGGTGGAGGCCGATTACTATAACGCCGTGCCGGACGGGGTTATCGATGACCGCTTCGGGATCGCGCACGCGGACTTTACCAGCCCCGAGTACCAGAAGATGGACCAGATCAGCGCGAAGAAATGGGAAGAATGCCGCGGGCTGGGCAGGTCATTTGGCTATAACCGGGCCGAGGGCGAAGCCGAAACCATTGCGCCCGGCGACCTGATCGCGCTGCTGGTGGACGTGGTGAGCAAAAACGGCAATTTGCTGCTCGACGTGGGCCCGGAGGCCGACGGAACCATTCCGCCCGTGCAGATGGAGCGGCTGAAGGCGCTGGGCGCCTGGCTTCAGCAAAATGGCGAGGCGATTTTCGATACGGAGCCGTGGGATCGGGCGGTGGGAAGCTCCGCGGAGGGGGACGAACTGCGCTTTACGCGCAAGGGCGAGGAGCTCTACGTGACCATCCTTGGAGATCCGAAGGCGCGGACGGTGACCATGCAGGATGTTCCCTCACAGTCGCGCATCGAGGTCTTTCTGCTCGGGCAAAAAGGGACGCTGCCTTGGAAAGCCGACGGCGACAACCTCAAAGTGACATTGCCTGAGCATCTGCCGGGGAAGTACGCCTACGTACTCAAGCTGGCTCACTACGGCCGCTGACCTATGGGCGCGGGGTATTGCCCGTAAGCAAGTTGCGGACGGTGGTTTCGAGCAGGGCGCAAGCCGCGGGAAGGGCGCGCTTCACCGGCTCGCTGAATTCTTCGCCGAGATTGGTTGCGCCCGCGCCGGTGGTGAGCAGGAAAACCGCGCGCGGCCATGAGCCATAAAGTTCATGGGCCAGCGCGAGCAATTGCGGTGCGTCGACGTGGTGGGTTGCCAACGCGGGATGGCCGGCGGCGGGCGCGACCGGGACAAGCTGGATGGCGCCCGGCTCGGACGCAGCGGAGGAGTCAACGAAGAGCACCGCTTGGGCGCGCGCGATGTCTTCGGCCAGTTCGGGAGTCCATTGCTGGCGCGAAATGATGGTCACAGCAGGATTGGCGGAAAAGCGTTTTTTTGCCCAATGCGCGAGCCAAGGGCCGATGCCGTCATCGCCGCGGAGGGTATTGCCGCAGGCGAGGATGAGGCAGCGCGTGCGTGACGGGATCATGGGTCAAGTTTAAATTTGGGGACGTATCCGCCGAGGAAAGGGCGACCGAAGCCCGGCTCAGCCGCGGCGCCAATCTGCGGTTTCAGAGCCGTCGATGGTTTCGCGCACCAGGTCGCGAAAGGCGGCCATGGCGGGCGAGATCCACTTGTCTTTGTGCCACACGATGTAGGTGGCGATGTCGAGCGACGGGCCGGCCCAGTGTAGAGCCTTAAACTGGCGGCGTCGCAACTCGCCGGCGACGACGATTGCGGGCAGGATAGCCAGACCCATGGAGGCGGCGACGCACTGTTTGATGGCTTCGACGCTAGAGAACTCGGTGATGTGGCCGGGACGAACATTCTGAAGGGCCAGCACGCGGTCGAGCTTGGCGCGGTAGCCACAGCCGTACTCTGTAAGGAGCAAAGGCTGGCCGGCCAGATCGGCGGGTTTGACAGTGGCCTTGCGGGCGATGGGCAGGCTGGCGTGCCCGATGAGGAATATGCGCTCGTTGCGCAGCGGAAGGGAGACGAAGACGGGATTGGTCACCACATCGCACATATTGAGCGCCAAATCGAGCTTTCCGGTTTCGAGCTCGGCGCCCAGCGACGCGTCGGTATGCGGGCGGAAGATAAGCTCAACGAAGGGATAGCGCTGGCGAAATGCGCGCAACACCGGGGGCAGGCGATAGGTGAGCAGGCTTTCCGGGGCGCCGACACGCACCGGACCACTCGGTTCGGCGCCAGCCTTGAGGGCGCGTTGGCCCTGTTCCATGGCGGTGAGCGCCTGCTCGGCAAAGGGCTGAAAGCGGCGGCCTGCGTCAGTGAGCGCCACCCGGCGGCCGAGGCGATCGAAGAGCGGCGCGCCCAGCTCTTCCTCAAGGGCTTTGATCTGGGAGGTCACGTTGGACTGCACCGTATGCACACGCTCGGCGGTGCGGGTAAAGTTCAGCTCCTGGGCAAGGACGCTGAAGATCTGAAGCTGCCGGACTTCCATCGGTCCATCTCCAAGAGAGATGGCACCTATTCTATCAATCTATTGGACGGATGACCAGGGTGAGGGCAGACTCACAGCATGAGAGTCGCGCTTCCCCGCCGGCCTCCGCTGCCGGTTCCATTCGCAGTTCTTGTTCTCTTTGCTGCAGCGCATGTATTGGCCGCTCCAAAGGCAGACCGGACGCCGAAAGCGGGCGCCAACGAAAGGACGGCCGCGAGGCCACCGGAACATACAACGCTGGTGATCTTCGCCGACCGTCCACTGCCGGCGGGCGAGTGGGCGGCGCTGTTCGGGGCGGTGCGCCTGGCCCTGGCCGAGGATGGCGGCGAGACGCAGATTCTGGACCGAGAGCCCAGCCTCATGCGCGCTGACACCATGGCGCTAGGAACGCTAACGACATCGCCGGTGGTTGTTTTTCTGCGCGGAGAATGCAAGCTGGAGCCGGGTATGCCGCCGGTGACGCCCGGCGCTGCGCTGGGTTGGGTGCTCCAGGCGCAAGGCGCGCGGCCGGTGATTCGACCGTTTGTGTACGTGGATTGCACGGTGATCGGTGAGGTCCTGGGCCAGCGCGCGCTCAACATGAGCGAAAGCGAGCGGGTGAAAGCGATGGCGAGCGCGATGGCACAGGTGATCCTACACGAGTGGATACACATCGCCACGCAAGACGCGGGACACACGTCCGGCGGCATTATGAAGGCTGAGTTTGGCGCGATTGACCTGCTTCGCGACTACAGCCGCACGAAGGCGCCTGCACAGGTTTCACGCAAAATGAGCGTTGTTCCGCAGTCCGGGCAGTAGAAATGAAGCAGTTCGATGAACCAGGCCGCTCGCGGCGCGTGCGTCCGCCCGGCGCACCCTAGCGCACTTCTCCTTCCGATGTAGCCCTTGCTATTTCAATCGAGGGTGGCGATTCTCTGGGGAATCGACCCTGGGGTTCCGGGCTTCGGTATACAGCAGAAGGAGAAGTGCTATAACCGCAAAACAGAGACGAGGCGAAGGTGTTCGGCCAATCTGTTCGATTATTTCGCGGAGCATTTCGCAGCGTTAGCCGCGCACTGCGCGGTCTACGACTTTGCCGTGGGCGGAGACGAGCGAAATGGCCAGTGGCATTTGGCCGAAGGCGTGCGAGGAGCAGCTCAGACAAGGATCGAAGGCGCGCACCACGGCTTCAACGCGGTTGAGAATGCCCTCAGTGAATTTGCCGTCTTTCACATAGTGCCTGGCAGCCTGGAGCACGCCCAGGTTCATGGCCCTGTTGTTCTGGCCGGTGGCGATGACGAGGTTGGCCCAAAGCATCTTGCCGTTCTCGTCCACTTTGTAATGATGGTGCAGCACGCCGCGAGGCGCTTCAGCCTGACCCGCGCCCTCGAGGCGGTTAACGCCGGCGGTGGCGCGAACGTGCTTGTCGAGGATACCGGGGTCGTTGAGGATCTCTTCAATCTTCTCGACGCCGTAGAGGATTTCGACGAGGCGCGCGTGATGGTAGTGGAATGAACTGAGAATGGGGCCGGAGGCCAATTGCTTGAATTCGGCGAGCTCTTTTTCAGCGCGCGGCGTGCCCATGCTGCTGACGATGTTGAGGCGAGCCAAGGGGCCGACGCGGTAACTACCCTGGGGATAGCCGAGGGGCTTATAGTAGGCGAACTTCGTGTAACTGTAAGGCTCGACGGCTTCGCCGATCACTTCGGCAAACCGGGCGGCGGTGATGCCGTCTTCGATGGTGGCGCCCTGGGCGTCAATGAGGCGCAGCGCGCCGGTGGTGAATTCGATCGAGCCGTCCTCGTTGAGGAGGGACATGAAGTTCGAAGGGAAATTGGCGAAGACATCGATTTCGGCGTCGAAGCGGTCCGCAATCTGCTTGTAGGCGCTGAGGGCGAGGGCGGCGTTGGCGTAGGCTTCGGGCAGCATTGCAAGGATTTCGTCGCGCTTGGCTGTGGAGAGCGGCTCGGTGACGCCGCCGGGTACGACCCAGCCCGGATGGACGCGCTTGGAGCCGAGCAGCTCGATGATGTGCTGGCCGAAGCGGCGCAGCGCCACGCCGGCGCGGCCCAACGCGGGCTTGGCCGCGACGACGCCGAGGATATTGCGGAGCTTGGGGTCGAACTCCATGCCCAGCAGCAGGTCGGGCGAAGCGAGATAGAAGAAGCTCAGCGCGTGCGACTGCACCATTTGGGCGAGATTCAACATGCGGCGCAAGAGCGCGGCGGTGGGCGGAATCCTGACCGACATGATGGCTTCGCAGGCCCTTGCCGAAGCGATGAGATGCGACACGGGACAGATGCCGCAGATGCGCGCCATCAAACCGGGCATTTCGTAGTAGGGCCGACCCTCGGAGAATTTTTCGAAGCCGCGGACCTGGGTGACGTGGAAGTGCGCGTCCTCGACCTCACCCTGGCCGTTGAGCTGGATGGTGATTTTGCCGTGGCCTTCGAGGCGGGTGACGGGATCGATGGTGATGGTCTGGCTCATAGGGCTGGCTCCGGATTCTTAGGCTCCAAAACGGGTGAGGGCCGAAACGTCGAGCGGCCCGCCGTTGATGAGCGCGATGAGCGCGGTGTGAAAAGTGTCGGCCGAAGGCGGGCAGCCGGGCAGATAGGCGTCCACTTTGACATACTCCTGAATGGGGCGGACGGTGCGGAGCAGCTTGGGCACCACCACCGAGGGAATTTGCGGCTGCGCGCTGGCGTTTTCGATATAGGCGCGATTGAGGATGGCTTCCGGTCCGATGGGATTGCGCATCGAAGGCACGTTTCCGGTGATGGCGCAGTCGCCCATGGCCACCAGTGTTTTGGTATGGGCGCGGATCTTGCGAATCTTTTTTTCGTCGTCTTCCGAGGACACGGCGCCCTCGACGAGGGCGATGTCCACTTCATCGGGATATTCCTTGGCGTCGACAATGGGGCTGTAGACGACGTCGACGATTTCGGCCAACTCGAGAAGGCGCTCGTCCATGTCAAGGAACGACATGTGGCAGCCCGAACATCCGTCGAGCCAGACAGTCGCCAGTTTCAGTTTGCTCATCGGGCCTCCCTCATCAGATTCAAATAGGGCAGGAAATCGGGATATTTGGGGTGGTCGGAGCCGATCTTACTTTTGTCGAAGAGGGCCCCTGTGGGGCACACCTGCACGCATTTGCCGCAGCGCGTGCAACTCGACGCGCCCCAATCCTCGTGCAGGTCGGTGATGATCATGGAGTCGATGCCGCGGCCCATCACGTCCCACACGTGCGCGCCTTCGATCTCTGCGCAAACCCGGACGCAGCGCGTGCACAAGATGCAGCGGTTGTGGTCGGCGGTGAAGCGCTCGTGCGAGGCGTCGACGGGCAGGTTGGGATTGCGATAGGGCAGGCGCACGTGGGTGAGGCCCTGCTCCTGCGCCAGGGTCTGCAGTTCACAGTGGCCGTTCGAAACGCAGACGGAGCAGATGTGATTGCGCTCGGCAAAGAGCAGTTCGAGAATGACGCGGCGGTGCTTGCGCAGGCGGTCGGTGTCGGTGCTCACTTCCATGCCTTCCTGCACGTTGGTGACGCACGCGGGGGCAAGCTTGTTGCTGCCCTTGATTTCGACCAGGCACAGACGGCAAGCGCCCACGTCGGAGAGGCCGTCGAGATGGCAGAGAGTGGGAATCGAGATGTCGTTTTCCCGCGCCACCTCAAGGATGGTCTGGCCGGCGCGAGCGCTGACTTCCTGTTCGTCAATCACGAGAGTTTTGACGTCGACTTCAACGTTCATGCCGTCACCTCCGCGGGGACCTGGATGGCGCAGACGCCGGCCGGGCAGCGCTTGTGAACTATGTGCTCGACGTATTCGTTGCGGAAATACTTGAGCGTGCTGAGCACGGGATTGGGCGCGGTTTGGCCCAGACCGCAGAGACTCGCCTCCTTGACCGTGGAGCAAAGCTCTTCGAGCAGCTCGAGATCTTTCATGGTTCCGGTTCCGCTGCAGATGCGGGTGAGGAGCGTGAACATCTGGGCCGTGCCGGCGCGACAGGGAATGCACTTGCCGCAGGACTCGGTCATGCAGAACTCGACGAAGAAGCGCGCCACGTTGACCATGCAGGAAGTGTCGTCCATGACGATCATGCCGCCGGAACCCATGATGGAGCCCATCTTGAGCAGGGCGTCATAACTTACGCCGATGTCGAGCATCTCAGCGGGGATGCAGCCGCCGGACGGGCCGCCGGTTTGCACGGCCTTGAAGGTGTGGCCGGCGGGTACGCCGCCGCCGATGCGCTCGATAATCTCGCGGAGCTTGATGCCCATGGGCACTTCCACGAGACCGGTGTTGGCGATTTTGCCGGTGAGCGCGAAGACCTTGGTGCCCTTGCTGCGCTCCGAGCCCATGTTGAAGAACCAGCGACCGCCATTGCGCACAATGGGCGCAATATTGGCGTAGGTCTCAACATTATTGATGAGCGTGGGCTTGCCCCACAGGCCGCTCATGGCCGGATAGGGCGGACGGGGTTTGGGCGTGCCGCGTCGGCCTTCAATGGAGGCGATGAGCGCCGTTTCTTCGCCGCAAACAAAGGCTCCGGCTCCGAGGCGGATCTCGATGTCGAAACTGAAAGGGGTATTGCAGATGTTGTTGCCGAGAAGGCCGCGGCGGCGCGCCTCGCGAAGCGCGGTGGTGAGCCGGGAAACGGCGACCGGATACTCAGCGCGGACGTAGATGAAGCCCTTGCCGGCGCCCACGGCGTAGGCGGCGATGGCCATGCCCTCAAGGACGCGGTGGGGATCGCCTTCCATCACGCTGCGATCCATAAAGGCGCCGGGGTCGCCTTCGTCGCCGTTGCAGACCACATATTTCATGTCGCCCACGGCCTTGGCCACGGTGCTCCATTTGAGGCCGGTGGGATAACCGCCGCCGCCGCGGCCGCGCAAGCCGCTCTCAGTAACGCGGTGGATTACGCCGCTGGGCGTCATCTCCGTCAGCACCGTCAGCAGGGCTTTATAGCCGTCACGAGCGATATAGTCGTCGATTTTTTCGGGATCGATGTAGCCAGCGTTTTCGAGCACCACCCGCACCTGGCTGTCAAAGTGCTCGTTCAAATCGCATTGCAACTCGGCGACCGGAGGGCCACCCAGGCCGGCCACAATGGCGCGGGCGTGGCCCGCATGCACTTTGTGGTAGAGGGTTTCGTCGGGGTCCACGCGAACCAGAGGGCCATGCGAGCAAGGGCCCATGCAACCGGTGCGGCGAACGAGCACTTTTTTGCCCGACGTCTCGGCGGATTTGAGGAGGGCCTCTTTCAGCTTATCCGCGCCCTGGCTCGCGCAGGCCAGGTCCATGCAGACGTTCACCTCATAGTCGTAGGCGGCGTTTTCGCGCCGGACGCTTGCGGCAATTTGTTCGAGCTCCTCGATCGTCATTCCACAGCCCACCTTTCCAGTTGCTCGAGCATCTGTTCGCGGGTCGCCTCGCCAGCGACCTCACCGTCGCAAAGAACCACAGGCGCGCGGCTGCAGGCTCCTACACAGCGGGCGAGGGTAAGGCTGACCTGGCCGTCGGGCGTGGTTTGGCCGTGCGCAACGCCGAGGCATTCTTCCGCCGCGGCAATCAGCTTGTCGGCTCCTTTGATGTAGCAAGCGGTGCCCGCGCAGATCGTGAGCGTGTGTTTGCCCGGCGGCTTGAGCGTGAAGTAGTGATAGAACGTGACCACGCCGTAGGCCTGACTCAGGGGCACGCGCAAGGAACGGGCGACGAAGCGGATGGAGTCGTCGTCAAGATAGCCGAACGAGGATTGCACGGTGTGGAGGGTTTCGATCAGAGCGTGACGTGCGAAGCCGTTCTTGCGCATCGTGCCGTTCACGATCTTCCATCGTTTGTCGTCGCTCGGCAGCGGCGGAGGGGTGAAGGTTGGCACAGTTCCTCCAAGGTGCGACTGTCGTGCACGGAGCGGCGAGCCCAGGGTGCTCCGGCCGATATCTATTTTCGTTCTACGCGCGGCGGTCGGAGGGTATCGGTGACAGCAGTCACCGGGGAATGGAATTTACTGCATTGTAGCACCGGATTGTGGCATGGGATGAGGTTGGGGCGCGCCGCCGGGCAGGCGCGATCAAAGCCGGAGGGAAAGCATTCTTTTGCCGGGTTGATTATCGAGGGCGAAGCTCGAGGTGGTAGTCGTCGTACTGAATGACGACTACGGTGCGGCCGAACAACAAGCTGGCTGACTCGGCGCGGGCGTGCGTGGCCATGGAATAGCCATCAATTTCTTTGTAGTCGCGCATCATGTGAGTCGTTCCGGCGAAGACGGAGGGCTTCTTGGAGGCGACGCCTTGGACCCGCACGATGGAGTAATTGCCGGCATCGACCCAAAGGGTTCCTTCGATCATGTTAGGCGCTGCCCGCCGCGGCTTGATGGAGAGCGCATAGCAGGTGCGGCCGTCCACTTGCTGTGTTCCGGGTTTGAGCTCCATCTTGTAATTGGCCGAAGTGAACCACGATTTGGCGACCTGGCTGGGGAGATTAATTTCCGTTTCGCTGTCGAGCAACGGCTGCAGGCCGAAGTGTTCGATGATCGAGGAGCCGGTCTTAGAAAGCACGGTATAAATTTTGCCTTTCCCCTTGCTATACGTATCGCGGACGGTCATCTGGGCGGCGGGGGTTTTGTCGTTGTCCCGATAGACGGCATAGTGTTCCATGTCCGTAAAACCCAGAACGTTATCAACGCGGGCTTGGACGGCGGCGTCGACGCCCTGAATGACAGCCGCGGAATTGGGCGATTGAACCGGAGTTGCCGCGGCAGCGAGGGATAGAAGCGAGAAGATCGCCGCACTGACTTCCATCGCGACTCCTTGCATCGTGCTCAGGCTCCAAGTGGGATTGCGCGTTCTTGCGGCGGGCGCGTGGGGCCGCGTTACCGGAAGCGCCTCTTCAAGGTTAAGATGCGCAGAACGCCATGCGCTATGCTAATTTCCTGTGCGAGGCTCCAGTTGACTGAGAATATGCAACCCGGACTGAAACCGGGCGCAAGGCAACCACAGCGCTACGAAGTAGTGGTGCGCGGCGTGGTGCAGGGCGTGGGTTTCCGGCCGTTCGTGTACCGGTTGGCTGGCGAGGAGGGTCTGGCGGGATCGATCGGCAACGACACGGATGGAGTGGCGATCGCGATCGAAGGGCCGGCCGAGCGGATCGAGGCGTTTTTGCGCAGGCTGCGCGCGGAGGCTCCGCCGCTGGCGCGCATTGACGCGGTGGCGACGCGAGAGACTGCGCCCATGGGCGAGCACGGCTTCAAAATTGTGGCCAGCGCCGTGCGCGGGCAAGTGAGCACGGGAATTCCGGCGGATGCGGCCACCTGCGCCGATTGTCTACGCGAATTGCTCGATCCGGCCGATCGGCGCTACCGCTATCCGTTCTTGAACTGCACCAACTGCGGGCCGCGGTTCACCATCACGCGGCGCATCCCTTACGACCGGCCGCAAACCTCGATGGCGCGTTTCAAAATGTGTTCGGCATGCCAGGCGGAGTACGACGACCCTGCAAACCGGCGTTTCCACGCGCAACCCAATGCGTGCTGGGAGTGCGGGCCGCGGCTTTGGCTCGCGAGGGCGGCCGGCGCGGAAATCGCAGCGGATGACCCTGTGACCGCGTGCGTCGAAAGGCTGCTGGCCGGAGAGATCATGGCCATCAAAGGCATTGGCGGATTCCATCTGAGCGTGGACGCAACGAACGAAAACGCAGTGATGCGGCTTCGCGAGCGCAAACGCCGCTACGGAAAACCGCTGGCGATCATGGTGCGCGATCTTGATGCGGCGCGGTCGATTTGCGTATTGACCGCCGAGGAGGAAGCGTTGCTCAGCACGCCGGCCCGGCCCATCGTGCTGGCGCGGCGGCGCGAGGGTTGTGGAGTCGCGGACGCCGTAGCGCCGGGGATTCCGTGGTTGGGGGTGTTTTTGCCTTATGCGCCGCTGCAGCACCTGCTTTTTGCCGATGAGCGGGTTCATGCGCTAGTGATGACGAGCGCCAATTTGAGCGAAGAGCCGATCGCCATCGACAACGACGAGGCGCGGGCGCGACTGGGCGAAATTGCGGACGCGTTCCTGATGCACAACCGCGAGATTCTGCAGCGGTGCGACGATTCGGTGGCCGCACTTGTGGAAGGAGCTCCGCAGTTGATCCGGCGGGCGCGCGGATTTGTGCCGCTCGGGGCGCCATTGCCGCTGGAGGCGCCGCCGCTGGTGGCCGCGGGCGGACACCTGAAGAACGTGTTTGCGCTGGCCCGCGGGAGATTTGCATACCAGAGCCAGCACTTAGGCGATCTCGAAAATCTCACCGGCCTCGATTTCTTCCGCGAATCGCTGGCGCACTTGATGGGCACTTTCGAAATTGAGCCGGAGGCAGTGGCGCACGATTTGCATCCTGGATATCTTTCGACAAGCTGGGCGAAGGAATGGGCCGGCGAGCGCGGCTTGCGGCTCATCGCGGTGCAACATCATCATGCGCACGCGGCCGCGTGCATGGCCGAGCATGGCGTGGAAGGCCCCGTGATCGGACTCTCGCTCGACGGCACGGGCTATGGAACCGATGGGCGCATCTGGGGCGGGGAAGTGCTGATCAGCCGGCTCGATGGATTTGAGCGCTTTGCGCATTTGGAATACGCGCCCATGCCCGGCGGCGAAGCCGCGATTCGCGAGCCGTGGCGGATGGCGCTGGGGGCATTGCATGCAGCGGGCTTCGATGTGGAGTCACCGGAGTTCGTGGAGCTTCTCGGCGCGAGGGCGCAGGACGTGCACGTGCTCAAGCAGATGATCGAGCGGGGAGTGAACTCGCCGCGCACGTCCAGTTGCGGACGGCTTTTCGACGCGGTTGCAGCGATGGTGTTGGCGCGGCGCGTGGTGGACTACGAAGCGCAAGCGGCCATTGAATTGGAGGGTGTGGCCGTCGATGAACTCGACAGCCGGGATGCGAGTTTCGCTTATCCGCTGGAGCTGAAACGCGGAGATTGGGCGCGACGCGAACCGGCGACTTTGAGCGCGGCGCCGCTGTGGCGGGAGCTGCTCGAAGACTTGCGCGGCGGCGCGAGCAAGGCGCGGATGGCGGCGCGGTTTCATGCCGGAATTGCCGAGGGATTTGTGAACGCGACCAAGTTGGCGCGAAAGGCGACGGGAATTGCGCAGGTGGCGATGAGCGGCGGGTGCATGCACAACCGGAGACTCGTTCGCCTGCTGCGCAACCGGCTCGAAGAGGAAGGTTTTGAAGTTTTCCAGCATCGCCGGGTGAGCCCGGGGGACGGCGGGTTGAGCTATGGGCAGGTGGTGGTTGCAGCAGCAATGTTGCGGCGCGAGCGCTCAGGAAGTTAGACGTGGATCCCGTGCATGACGGAACTTGTGCGATGGGCCATTCCTCTTGCCGCCGCGCTGTTTGCGTCTACTTTGGCTGCCGTAACGGGGTTTGGGGGCGCGGCGGTGCTTCTGCCTATCCTAGCCACGCTCATCGCCGCCGGGCGATTCTTTCTCATTCGCGGCTAAGGCCGGCGACCGGCTTCGGAGCGCGCGATAGGCGCGCTACTCGGCAGCACCGAGCAGCCCCTCCGCCAACGCCTGCCACTCGTCTTCAAGGGCGGACCGGTGAAATCGCCGGCCGGCGCGGGCGTACCAGTAATCGGCGTTTGACTGCGCCCCCTCTTTGCGGTGCAGGTAGGCGTGAACGGCCATGGCGTCCGGCGTCTCCAGTTCGTCCACCATTCCGTGCGCGCGCGACCAGTCGCCTTTGGCGTCCCACCACAGCGCCTCAAGGGGCGCGGTCAACCCCTGCGGCGGCGCGGCAGCATTGGCCGATGCGCGAAGCTCCTCAACGGTCATGGAACCGTTCTACCACGAGGGCGCGATGAGGCGGGCGAATTCCCTTGCAGGATTTGTAAATGTACGATTCGGTCCGGGAAACGATCGCTCGACAAGGGCTGATATAGTGGATTGAGCCATCGTTTCGCCTCGATCAAGGCCGACGCGGGTACTGCGATTCTCGGCAGATTCGAGTGGGCGGAAGACAAGGCGCTGATCCGAAAGAGGAAGTGCGCCTTGATGGCGGGTTGAACCCACTCCCCGGAGCGGCAATGCAGTCAATCCTGGCGCTCGAAGACGGGCGCATCTTCCGCGGCCTCGGCTACGGCCATCCCGGCGAATGCCAGGGTGAAGTTGTTTTCAATACATCTCTTACCGGATACCAGGAAATCGCGACCGACCCCTCTTACGCCGGGCAAATCGTTGTCCTCACCAACCCCCAAATCGGCAATTATGGCACCAACCGCGCCGACAACGAGGCGGCAAAGCCGTACATCGAGGGGCTCATTGTCCGCGAGTTTTCCGCGATCAGCTCGAACTGGCGTTCCGAGCAAGTGGCCGACGAATACATGGAGCGGTACAAGGTTCCGGTGCTGGCCGAGATCGACACGCGGGCGCTGGTGCGCCACCTGCGCGACAACGGGGTCATGCGGGGGGTGATTTCGACGCGCGTCGACGATCCGAGCGCGCTGGTGGAGCGCGCGCGGCGAATCCGAAAGATGGACGGAACGGATTTGGCGCGGGTGGTCTCGACCAAATCGGCTTATGAATTCGACGCCTCCGACGGGCGCAACCAGTCGGGGGATGTTCTTCTTCCAGCGCCGGACCAAGAGACAGAGACGCGGAAGCACCTTCATGTAGTGGCTTATGATTTTGGGATCAAGCATAACATTCTGCGCATGTTGACGCGTGAAGGATGCCGCGTGACGGTGGTTCCGGCGGAGACAACGACGGAAGACGTGCTGGCCATGAAACCCGATGGAGTGTTTTTGTCGAATGGACCGGGCGATCCGGAACCGGTGGATTACGCCGTGCGCGCGATTCGTGGCATGATGGGGCGCGTGCCGGTGTTCGGGATCTGCCTAGGGCATCAGCTCTGTGGATTGGCGCTGGGCGGGCGCACCTACAAGCTCAAGTTCGGGCACCATGGCGGCAACCACCCGGTGCGCAACAACGCCACGGGCAAGGTGGAGATCACCGCGCACAACCACAACTTCGCCGTCGATCCCGACTCGATCAACGCGAACGAAGTGGAGCTGACGCATGTGGACCTGAACGACCAGACGCTCGAAGGACTGCGCCATAAGACGCTGCCGCTCTTCACCGTGCAGTACCATCCCGAGGCCGCTCCGGGGCCGCACGACTCGCATTATTTGTTCCGCGACTTCCGGCAAATGATGGAGGAGTGGAAGGGATGACGTACGGTCGCCCTGCGAGTGTTGAAGTCCATTTGGGATGGACGACGGTGGCGACTTCAGATGACTCTGATTGGTACTTCGCTGTAAATCAGAAACTTAGCCCTCGGTTCAAGAGCGAGATTGAAGGGCCGCGGATCTACCGCTTCGTCTTTTCTCCGCCCAGTTCCGATTCGGATGATTTCGGAGGAAATTCTCAAATTTACGTAGGTGAGAGCGAACGCTTTGAGCGCAGGTGCGCCGACTGCAAAAAAGTCCTGACGAAAATACGCAAGTCACCTTCGGCTTCGTGCAGGTGGACCGACCCAAAACTCGTTGACGACTGGAAAGAGATGCAGAGGAATCCATGCGTAAGAATTGCGGCTGCTCTTCAAAATGCTGAGCGCGATAAAAGCAAAGTGGAACTCCAGCTTCTCCAATTCACCGAGTTTTGGGTCAACCGGGTCCAGGTCACGCCTGCAAGGTTAGGCGATCAATGTGTCAGGCGTCTGGTCGAGAACTTGGGGATCTTATCTTCGGACGGTCCAAAAATCGATCTTCTTAACCATTGCAAAAATTCCCCAATTAAGCCGTTATCACAAGTGTTAGAAGATCTCAATTCGGGCACTGGAAGACGTGGGCGGGGAGCGCAAATTGAGGCACCGTGATCGCCTTGAACGGGCACGGCTTCAGCCGTGCCGCAACGGAGGAGAATCAATTCGCGGCTTTAGCCGCTGAGGGAAGGGTTTGAAACCCGCACGCGAGCGCACAACCAATAACTCGCAGACGTACTTGGTCACGTCGGACACGTGGGAACGGCGGGCGTTATTCCGCAACGAAGCGTGGGCGCGGCTATTTTTCAAGAATCTTCTCGCGCATCGCGGTCAGACTTATCTTCTGCATGAATTCGTTTTGATGCCGGATCATTTTCATCTGCTCATCACGCCATTGACTTCTCTGGAACGCGCTGTACAGCTCGTCAAAGGCGGGTTTTGTTTTTGGGTGAAGAGGGAATTTGAATCGAGCGCGGAGATATGGCGACGGGGATTCGCGGATCATCGGATTCGCGACGCTGAGGACTACGCGAGTCGTCGCATCTACATTCATTTGAATCCGGTTCGAAAGCACCTTTGTGAAACGCCGGAACAGCACCGCTTCTCGTCTGCATTTCCTGGATGGAAGCTGGACCCAATCCCTCAGCGGCTAAAGCCGCACGCATTTGAAGCCCCATATGGCACGGCTGAAGCCGTGCCCTTTCAAAGCCCAAACACGAAGGTGTGAGGCCGGGCGAAGACAGAGAACCCATGCCACGTAGAAACGACATTCAGAAGATCCTGGTGATTGGCTCGGGGCCGATTGTGATTGGGCAGTCGGCGGAGTTCGACTACTCAGGGACGCAGGCCTGCAAGGCCCTCAAGCAGGAGGGCTACGAGGTGGTGCTGGTGAACTCGAACCCGGCAACCATCATGACCGATCCCGAATTGGCCGACCGCACGTACATTGAGCCGCTGACGCGCCAGTATGTGGAGGAGATCATTCGCATCGAGGCGGAGATGCTGGCCAATGGGACTGGCGACGCCCTTCAGGGGCTAAAGCCCCATGAGTCTTTGGGGAGCAATAGCGGCACGGGTAAAGCTGTGCCCTTTCAAAGCAGAAGACCCGGCAAGTTTGCTCTTTTGCCGACGGTGGGCGGGCAGACGGCGCTGAATCTCGCCGTGGATCTTGCCGACGCCGGGGTGCTGGAGCGTTACAACGTGGAACTGATCGGGGCCAAGCTCGAAGCCATCAAGAAGGCCGAAGACCGGTTGCTTTTCAAAGACGCGATGATCCGCATTGGCCTGGAAGTGGCGCGCTCCGCGCTGGTGAACAATCTCCGCGACGGCCTGGATTTTGCCGGCAAGCTCGGCTTTCCGGTGCTCATCCGTCCGAGCTTCACGCTGGGCGGAACGGGCGGGGGAATCGCCTATAACCGCGAGGAGCTGATGGAAATTCTGACCCGCGGACTCGACCTTTCACCGGTGCACGAGTGCCTGATCGAAGAGAGCGTGCTGGGGTGGAAGGAATTCGAGCTTGAGGTCATGCGCGATCTAGCGGACAACGTGATCATCATCTGCTCCATTGAGAATTTCGATCCTATGGGCGTGCACACCGGCGACTCCATCACCGTGGCGCCGGCGCAAACGCTTACGGACCGCGAGTACCAGAAAATGCGCGACGCGGCCATCGCCGTGATGCGCGAAATCGGCGTCGAGACCGGCGGGTCGAATGTGCAATTTGCCATCAACCCGCAAGACGGGCGCATGGTGGTGATCGAGATGAACCCACGCGTTTCGCGTTCCTCGGCGCTGGCCTCGAAAGCCACGGGATTCCCGATCGCCAAGATCGCCGCCAAACTGGCCGTGGGCTACACGCTGGACGAAATCCCCAACGACATCACGCGCAAGACGCCGGCCTGCTTCGAGCCGACGATTGATTACGTGGTGGTCAAAATCCCCAAGTGGCAGTTCGAAAGATTTCCCGGCGCGGACGAGACGCTGGGGCCGCAGATGAAATCTGTAGGCGAAGTGATGGCCATCGGGCGGACCTTCAAGGAAGCACTCATGAAAGCCTGGCGCTCGCTCGAAACCGGCAGGAAGACAGGCGCTGAAGTGCTGGAGCCACGACGGTTGACGCAAATGCTGGTAACGCCGCGGCCGGAGCGATTGGGTTACATCCGCTTCGCCTTCGAGCGCGGCACGACCGTGCGCGATGTGGCGCGGCTGACGCGCATGGACCCATGGTTCCTGCATCAACTGCGGGAAATTACGCAGGAGCAGATGACGATTGCGCAGACTACCCCGCAAAACATCAACGCGGACCGCATGAGGCGGCTCAAGCGTGTAGGCCTAAGCGATGAACGCATCGCCACGGAGTGGAAGCTCGAAGGCCACGAAGGCGTGAAGCGGGTGAGGGAATTGCGGGAAGGGCAGGGAATCCGGCCGGTTTTCAAGCTGGTGGATACGTGCGCCGCCGAATTCGAATCCATGACGCCCTACCTTTACTCAACCTATGACGAAGAGGATGAAGCGCCGCCGACCGGAAAACCAAAAATCATCATTCTCGGTTCGGGACCGAACCGCATCGGCCAAGGAATCGAATTCGATTACTGCTGCTGCCATGCCGCTTTCGCGCTCAAAGACGACGGCTACGAAACCATCATGATCAACTGCAATCCGGAGACGGTCTCGACCGATTACGACACCAGCGACCGGCTCTACTTCGAGCCGCTGACGCTCGAAGACGTGCTCGCGGTTTATAACCACGAAGCGCAGTCGGGAGCGAAGATCGGCATGATAGTGCAGTTTGGCGGACAAACGCCGCTGAACCTGGCGCAGCGGCTGCGCGCGGCCGGCGTGCCCATTATCGGCACCTCGCCGGAATCGATTGATTTGGCGGAGGACCGCAAACGTTTTGGCAAACTGCTGGAGGAGCTCGAAATTCCGCAGCCTCGCGGGGGCACGGCCACCAGCGTGGAAGAGGCGCTGGCGGTTGGGGACCGCATCGGGTATCCGGTGCTGGTGCGGCCCAGCTACGTGCTGGGCGGACGCGCCATGGTCATCGCGTACGATGCGGAAGCGGTGACGCGCTACATGAGGGAAGCGGTCGAGTACTCGCAGGAACGGCCCGTGCTCATTGATCATTTTCTCGAAAACGCGATTGAGGTTGACGTCGATGCGCTTTGCGATTCGCACGATGTGTTGATCGCGGGCATCATGCAGCACATCGAGGAGGCCGGCATCCATTCCGGCGATTCGTCGTGTGTGCTGCCCGCGGTGGGCATTTGCGAAGACACCCTCGAAACCCTCCGCGTGTATACGCGCAAGCTGGCTCTGGCTCTCAAAGTTGTGGGCCTTGTGAACCTGCAGTTCGCGATTCAGCGCGACGCCGAAGGCAAGGACTGCGTGTACGTGATTGAGGTCAACCCGCGCGCCTCGCGCACTGTGCCCTATGTCTCGAAGGCCACGGGCGTGCCGCTGGCCAAAATAGCTGCGCGACTCATGACCGGCCGCAAATTGCGCGCGCTTCTGCCAGGACAGTTAGCGGCAGACAAAGACCTCGATGTGGGCGCGCATTATTACGTCAAATCGCCGGTATTCCCCTGGTCGAAGTTCGCCGGCGTGGATACTGTCCTGGGGCCGGAAATGAAGTCCACCGGCGAAGTGATGGGCGTGGCTGCGAGCTTCGGCGAGGCCTTCGCCAAGGCGCAACTTTCAGCCGGCCAGCTTCTACCCACCGGCGGGACAGTGTTTTTCAGCGTGAACGATCACGACAAGCCGGCGGCTGTGGATCTGGCCAATCGCTATGTCAATCTAGGTTTCAAGATTGTGGCCACGGAGGGCACTGCGCGTGTGCTCGAGCAGGCAGGCCTCATCGTGGAGCGCGTCTTCAAAGTGATGGAGGGCCGGCCGAACGCCGTAGACCTGATCAAGGGAGATCGAATTCAACTCATCGTGAACACGCCGCGCGGGCAGGACACATTTTTCGATGAGAAGGCGATTCGCCGCGCGGCGGTGCTGGCGCATATTCCGACGATTACGACCATCGCCGCCGCGCAAGCCGCCGCCGAGGGGATCGCCGCGATGCAGCGGCATCGTACGACGGTTTACGCGCTGCAACAACTGCATGCCGGGAACGGCCGCGGATTGCCGACAGGAAAATGCGAAGAAGGCCGGGAGAACTGAACACAGTTTCAATGATGAGTGGCGTGGTCGACACCCCCGGACGCGTGCAATGGAATCACTCAGCAGCGCCGGGTCGGGACAAGAGCTACGGCGGTTCTCCAATTCCCGTGGAGTTTTGAGGGGCGTGCCAGGTGGCGTTTTCTTGGGAAAAACGCCACTCAACGTTCGCGGTTCTGCTCTACACCAATTGGAGAACCGCTATAGGTAAATCAACAGTTCCGCCGGCCGGGGGGACCTTGTCTTTATAAACGGGGATGGTCTTACAATGAATTCCATGCTGATTGAAGGTATGTTTGCGGCGGTCACAACGCCTTTTTATCCTGACGAGCGTGTTTATTTTCGGAAAATCGAAGCCAACATGGCCCGCTATTCGCGCAGCCTCCTGGCTGGAATGGTCGTTCTAGGCTCCACGGGTGAGGCGATTCTGCTGGACGATGCGGAGTCCGCCGAAGTTTTGCGGGTTGCGGCCGAGGCCACAGCGCCGGAGAAGGTGATGGTGGCCGGCGTGGGCCGCGAGAGCGTGAAGGCCACCGTCGAACTCGCCGAGATTGCTGCGCGCCTGAGTTATGACGCGGTGCTCGTCCGCCCGCCCAGTTATTACGCGGGGCAAATGTCGTCCGCGGCGGTCCTGAATTATTTCCGCAGTGTGGCAGACCGCTCGCCCTCGCCCGTCCTGCTTTATAACATTCCCAAGTGCGTTCCTTACCAGATCCCGGTCGAACTGGTTGCCGAGCTTGCCGCGCACCCGAACATCATCGGCATCAAGGACTCGAGCGGCAACGTCGAGCGTATCCGCGCGCAGGTGGAGTTAACGCGGAACGCGCCGCGGCGCAGGGTCACCGTCACGCCTATCTTCGAAGCGGTTACGGGGCGCATGTTGGCTCCGCGCGCCGAAGCGGGTTCTGCATTTGTTCCCGCGGGCGAGTTGTCCGAGGGCGTCTCTGTGGCCACCGCGCCGCCCACGCCGACTCTCAAGACGCGCACTAAGGAAGTTGGTTTCCAAGTGCTTTGCGGCTCCGGGTCGGCGGTTTTCGACTCCCTGGAGGCGGGCGCGTGCGGCGCCATTCTGGCGTTTGCCGCCTGCGCTCCGCAAGCCTGCCAGGAGATTTACCTGGCCTGGAAGGACCATGATTTAAAGCTCGCCGAAGAGAAGCAGAAGCGCATCGCAGGCGCCAACCAGCGCATTGTGGGCGCGCTGGGGATTGCCGGCCTCAAATACGCCTGCGACTTCAATGGCTATTTCGGGGGCCGCGCTCGCGCGCCGCTGCTACCCCCGACGGCCGATGATAAGGCTGAGATCGAGCGCCTGCTGGCGGAAATTAGAAACTAATATCTCTGACCACATGAATTCGTACTTATGCATTCCGGTCTCCCAGATTTCAACATCGAAACCTGGGGCACTCAGGATGGTTCAAATTAAATTTAAACGGTCAGCGACTTAAGTAAGTTCTGAAGCAGAAAGGCGCCGTAGCGTGAGGTATCGGCGTCTACCTACGGCGGTTCTCCAATTCCCGTGAAGTTTTGAGGGGCGTGCCGGGTGGCGTTTTCTTGGGAAAAACGCCACTCAACGTTCGAGGTTCTGCTCTACACCAATTGGAAAACCGCTATAGATCCCTCGAGTGAACGAGAAAGTCTGCTTTGTCGAGGTTCCCACTTAGCGCGCCAACCCCGTTTCGTTGCAAAATCTTGCACACAGCCAGCCCTGCAAATATGATGCGACATCGCGCTCTGTGTCTTGCGTCACATGCGGAGAAATTTTCGCTTGACTTTTCCTCAGGCCTATGGGATGAAGGAATATCCCCCAAGAGCTTCTAACCAAGTGAAATTGCGATGACTGGCATTTTGCGGCTTCATATTTCGTTTTGGGCCACGAATCGGGGGCGCCTGTGTAC
>JASHOC010000235.1 GCA_030041305.1 Acidobacteriaceae bacterium | reverse complement strand
TTACGCAGTTCAAACCGTATAACTAGCCTGTTTTCAGACACTTGCAGGAGCGACGAAAACAAATGCCCTGTTTGCATATACTTGCGCTGAAAAAGAAACGGGGGAGGGGGTCATCTCATGCTATGCCGAGGGCCTGGCTTCAACCAGAATTTGGGAACTGGGGAGCTTACGGCGGTTCTCCAATTCCCGTGGAGTTTCGAGGGGCGTGCCAGGCGGCGTTTTCCTGAGAAAAACGCCACTCAACGTTCGAGGTTCTGCTCTACACCAATTGGAGAACCGCTATAGGAGCCGGAGGCCAATGTCCGAATCATCTCGCGCCTTCGCCGCCAGACTCCTCCGGCAGCGCAAAGCTATACAGCACATTTCCCGCCGAAACCGCAATGAACTGCTTTCCATCCACGGCGTAGCTCATCGGCGAGCAATTCATCCTGGCGCCGGTTTGAAAATGCCACAGGGATTGTCCCGTTTTGGCGTCGAGTGCAATCAGATTTCCCTCCACCGTGCTGACAAAAACAAGTCCGCTGGAAGTCGCCACCAGACCCGCTCCCGAAGACACGTATTCGAGCGGAAATCTCCACTTCACCGCGCCGGTCTGGGCATCGATGGCGAATACCCCGCTCCGGTCATCGCTGTCGATCCGGTAGGGCCCACCACCCATGTATTCGCGTCCCGCATCATATTGCACGGGCGTGCTGCGCACCCCGTTTCCCATGTCCAGCGCAGCCACGTAAAGCATGGAATGGGCGGCGTCGTACGAGGGGCTTTGCCAGTTGGAGCCGCCGCCGATGGTCGGGTAGACGACCGTGCCCTGCGGAGTCGATCGCGTTTCGGGCGCCAGAATCGGGCGGCCATCCGGCCCGTAGCCGTGATTCCACGTCACCCGCACGTAGGGTTTGGCAAGAACAAGTTTCCCGTTGGTCCGGTCGAGAACGTAATACATGCCGTTGCGGTTGGCCTGCAGCATCACTTTCTGGGTGCGGCCGTCCTCAACCCGGTCGGCGAGGACCAGGTCCTCAGTGGCGTCCCAATCGTGCGTGTCGCCCGGCGTGAACTGGTAATACCATTTCAGCTTCCCGGTGTCCGGATCGAGAGCCACCACCGAGCAGGTGAACAGGTCGTCGCCTTCGCGAACCGCGCCATTGTAATCCGGCCCCGGATTGCCCACTCCCCAATAAAGCAAATTGAGCTCGGGATCGTAGCTGCCCGTGAGCCACGTGGGTCCGCCGCCACGCTTCCAACTGTCCCCGCTCCAGGTCGAATTCCCCAATTCGCCCGGCCCGGGAATGGTGTAAAAGCGCCACAAGCGCTTCCCTGTGACCGCATCGTAGGCGTCAATGAAACCGCGGATGCCAAACTCGCCGCCGGAGACGCCCACAATCACTTTGCCTTGAATCGCCAGCGGCGCCAGCGTGAGGGTGTAACCCTTCATCGTGTCGGCCACCTGGGTTTCCCACAGCTCGCGGCCGGTTCGCGCGTCCAGCGCCACCACCGCCGCGTCCAGCGTGCCCAGGAACAGGCGGTCTCCCAGAATGGCCACCCCGCGGTTGTAGGGATTGGTTTGATATGGATTCACGACCTTCTGTTGCCGCTCATATCTCCAGATCTCAAGCCCGCTCTTGGCGTCGATCGCGAACACCTGCCCGGGCTGCCCCGACGTATACATCGTGCCGTCCACCACCAGCGGGGTGCTTTCCAGCACCGATCTGCCCGGCATCTGCTGGGTCCACTGCGCCTGCAGCAGGTGAACATTGGCCGGCGTGATCTGATCCAGAGTGGAAAAATGGTGGCTCTTGTACCCTCCCCAATAGGTAAGCCAGTTTTGCGGCTCTGCCTGAGCATCTTTTAGCCTTGCGAAACCTACACCGCCCGGCAAAGAAACTTGAATCGTTTTGGCCAGATCGCGGGCCTTCAGGCTCTTCAAATAAGCAATCAGATTCTCAAGTTCGGCAGGCGCAAGAAGCTGGCCGTAGTCGGCGGGCATCAGCGATTTGGACGCGGCCTTTTCGTCCATCACGTCGCGCTTATCGAAGCGATAGAGTTTCCCGTCCACGCCGGTCATGATCAGCGTGTAATTGTCTTCAGCGCGGCGCAATCCCCGCACCTGGCGCCCGTCCCGCGTGGTGACGAGCAGGCTCTGGGGCCCGAAAAAGCGCCTCCGTCGCCCTGATCCAGGGGGCGCGTTCGGGTTGAGGATCTCGGCGCGCAGAAACGCCGCCGAGTTGGTTCCCGCCGCCGACAGGTCCGGCCCTACCTCCCCGCCGCGTTCATTCACCTCGTGGCATGCGCCGCACCCGCCTTTGCCCCAGAAGATTTTTTCTCCCGCGGCCGCATCGCCGGGCACAATCTCGTTCGCGCCCGCGCCCGCGCCGCTCAGGCTGCGCAAATACGCGATGATTCGCCAGATGGTGTCGGCGGGCAGAGCTGCGAACGCGGGCATTTGCGTGCCTGCAACGCCGTTGCGGATGGTGTGGAAAAGGTCTGCGTCGGTCCCGCCGTGGCTGAAATTCCCTGACACCAGCGAGGGTCCGCGGTCGCCGCGCGCATCTTCCCCATGGCAGCTTGCGCAGGTCTGCGCGTACAGCGTCTTGCCGGCGGCGATGGCCGCCTGATCCCCCGCCATCGGATTCGTCACCGTATCGGGAGCCACGGCGCCCTGGCCTTGAAGCGGAGCGCTCGTGAACACGGCAAAACCAGCGGCCAGAAAAGTAACCGCCCATCCCCGTCGAACCCTCTGCCAAAATTTATCGTCGATCTTGAACAACATCCCGTACCCAACCCCTCCGCTCTCGATGTAGAAATAGTATTCAGCGACAACCAGCATTCATGCGGGATTCGAGTTTCTCGAGCTGCTTGTCCCCTTGTTCCCTGTTCCCTTGTTCCCTGCTCTCCCCTAATTCGCCCTATACTCCTGCGTCTGGCCGGTGCGCTGGTTGAGAACCGTAAAGCGCCCGTCACGGTTCACGGTCACGATGAGCATATATCCCTTATCATTCACCTCCGACGGGCCGCGGCCGCTCGGCGCCTCCAGATTGGCGATCAGGGGAGTCTCCGTGTTGTGTTCCCCGCTGTTCTCCGCCTCATGCAGTTGCCACAGCACCGGCTTGTTCGGAGCGTTGCGAATCAAATCGAGCGCCGGGATGCCGCCGCCCTTCGTGGCCCCGTTATCCATAACGGCCACTTGGGGCGCAATCCCATACACCAGCGCCGGGCTCGTCGCACCGGCCATGCCGTGGTTGCCGACCATGTACAGGTTCACGTGCCCCAATTTATTCACCGGGCACATCAACATCCGCTCCCGATCCCAGGTCAGGTCGGCGGGATCGAGAATGCGCACCGGTCCAAATTGAATCACAAAAGCCACGGCGCGCCCGTTTTCGCTCATGTCCGGATCCTCAAAGCCCGGAGGGTCCTGGTCCGCGGCCCCGCAGGTGGGATTGGCAGCGCCCGCCCCGGGCAGTGGGCGCCCGATGACTGTGCCGTCCGCGCTCACCACCGTCGCGTCCAGGCCCTTCACCGGCAGCTTTTCGCCCGCGTGCAGAACCACGTGTTTGTATTTGCCCGTGGACAGCAGCTTCATGTAGGCCTCGTATCCCGCCTTCGTCGATTGCCAGCCTTGCACCGGCGCCTCTTCCCGATCGGGCCCGTGATCCAGGAAGGTCCCAATCGGGATCGCGGCGGCAAGCTGGGTCACGCCCCCCACGTGGTCGCCGTGATAGTGCGTGATGAGCACATCGTCCAGCCGCGTAACGCCGGCTTCTTTGGCCGCGGCTGCAATCCGTTCCGCATCGCGGTCGTTGTGATCGGCCCAGCCGGTGTCCACCAGCAGGGAGCGGCCGTCGGGCGTCACAAACAGCGTCGCTTGTCCGCCTTCCACATCGACAAAGTAAATGCGAAGCTCGCCCTCGCTCCCGCTCCTGGTCTGCGCCGCCCGCGCCCGCGTTGGCGCGGCGAAAGCGAGCTCAGCCAGAAGCAGCGCGGCGAAAAGCAAACCCATCCAGCCGCTTAGGGCGCTCGAGCGCAGGTTCAGGCAGGCGCCTGGGGCCGAATTCCATCGAGCAAACATGCGCGCCTCCCTGTGCGGCTTCCTGGCCTGCGCGTGGTGAAAGGAAATTGCTTGCCGCGCAGTTGCGGGCGATCGAGAGCCGGCGGCCGGAAACATCATTTCGATATTCGTTAGAGCGCTTATGCCGCTCAATTTTACATGGCCCCCGGAAGCTCCGTCTCAGGATCGCGCGTACCAGTCTTCGCGCAGCAGCGGAAGACGGCTCGCTCCGTGATCGGGACGGCTGAGCAAAACCTGGTAAACGGCAATGTCCCCCCGGTGAAACGCCGCCGCCGAGCCGGCCATATACAGCAACCAGATGCGGTAAGTGGATTCCGAAACGTAGCGCGCCAGCGCCGTCGCGTGGGCGCGCAATCCCTCCACCCAGCGGCGCAGGGTCAACTCGTAATGCTCGCGCAGGTTTTCCACGTCCCGCACCTCGAAGCCGGCCGCTTCCGCCGCCTCGATCACCTGCGTCAACGTCACGAGTCTTCCGTCCGGGAACACATACCGATCGATAAAGGAGTTGTTGTGCGCCGGGGAGCCAGGCGAACGCGCAATGCCGTGATTGAGAAACACCCCGCCTGGTCGCAGCAGCCGCCGCGCGATGCGGAAATATCCCGACAGGTTTTTGAGCCCCACGTGCTCCACCATGCCCACGCTGGCCATCTTGTCGAATGTCCCGAACCAAGGCTCGCACTCGCGGTAGTCGCGCAGCTCGATTGCGCAGCGATCGCCGAGCGTGCGAGCTTCGATCCGGCTTTGGCCGAATTCGGCTTGGCGGCGGCTGAGCGTGATTCCCTGGGCTTGCGCGGAATGCTTGCCGGCGGCGTGAAGCGGGAGGCTGCCCCATCCACACCCAATGTCCAAAAACCGCTCGCCGGGCTGCACTCGCAGCTTGCGGCACACCAGATCGAGCTTGCGCGATTGCGCCTGGTCGAGGCAGTCGCCGGGCGAACCGAAGTAGGCGCAGGAATAAGCCAGCGTTTCACCCAGCCACGGCTCGAAAAACTCCACCGGCTGATCGTAATGGTAGGCAATGGACGCGCGATCTCTGCCGAGCGAGTGCCGCGGTCCGTGTTCGAGCCAGCGGCCGGCTCCGGCCATCGCGCCCGCCCATTTCTCCACCAGCCGCGCCCGCCAGGGGCGCGGGCGCCCCAACAGATGTTCGGCGACCGCGAAGACGGAAAAAATGTCGCCTTCCACCTCCAGATTGCGGCATAGGAAGGCCTCGCCCAACGTGACTTCGTCCGGCGATGCGGCCAACCCAGCCAGCGTCTTGGGCGTTTCCACAATCACCGTGCATGCCGGCGGCGCGCCTCGGGTGGAATTCCACTCCCATCCATCCCAAAGGCGAATGGAAAAGGTGGGGCCGGCATACCCCTCGAACAGAGCGTCGAGGACCTTGCCTCTCTCCGGTGAAAGGGGGTTGCGCATCCGCATCCTGCGACCTCGTACGGAAAATTTCGCGAATCGGATCAAAACCTGCGCCGTTTGCGATTGTACCCCCCGGCCCCGCCGATGTGTGCCCGTAAACTCGCAGAGCGTTTTCGTTGCCGGGGCAAACACGCCCACCCCCGCCACATCCGCGCAGCCGCGGGAATCTGCTACATTCACCTCATCCGGAATCCTTGCGCGGCGATGAAAATCGGCCGGCGTACGACCGCGCGCTGTGGGCCCAGGTCGCGCCCAGGTCGCGCAGAGAGGCAGGAAACAAATATGCAATCGACGCTCCGATTCTTCCCCGGTGTCGCGTCGCTTCCCATTGTGCTGCTCGCCGCGTCCGCGCTGGCGGCCCCGGTTCCCGTACAAATCTTTCCCACCAACGCGGGACCCGTGCGCATTCAACCCATCTACCACGCGGCAGCCATGATCGAGGCCGGCGGGAACCGCATCTATATCGACCCCGCCCGCCCGGCCAATATCGCCGGTCTTGCCCCCGGCGACCTGATCCTCATCACCGATATCCATGGCGACCATATGGACCCGGCCTATATCGCCGAATTGAGCAAACCGGGGACCGAGATCGTGGCTCCCCCGGCCGTTCAACACACGGTAACCCAAGCCCGCGTCCTGGCCAACGGACAAAGCATGATCTGGAGACAGTGGACCATCACCGCCGTGCCCATGTACAACATGGTTCACCTGATGCCGAGCGGCGAACCGTACCACCCCAAGGGCCGCGGCAACGGCTACATCCTTTCCTACGGCGGCAAAAACTTCTACTTTGCCGGCGACACCGAGGGCACGCCGGAAATGCGCGCCCTGCGCGACATCGACGTGGCCTTCATCCCCATGAATCTTCCCTACACCATGACCCCCGACGAAGCCGCCGCGGCCGTCAAAGCCTTCCGGCCGAAAATCGCCATCCCATATCACTATCGCGGCCAGGACATCCAGCGCTTCGCCGACGATCTCAAGGGCTCGGGAATTGAGGTCCGGCTGCTCGACTGGTATGCGAACGCCGCCAGCCGCTGAGCCCACAAAGCGCCACCCATCGGCCGGCTCTACGCCGCTTTCGCCTTCCCCGTCATGGCGTAGTAAATCAGCCGGGCCGTGGCGTCTTCGTCCTCGTGCGAACGAACCATCAGATCGTAGAGCTGCGGGGCGCACCAATTCTTGCCGAAGCGCTGATGCAGGTACTTGGCGCGTTCGCCGTCCACCTTCCGCAGCCGCTGCTCCACGTCGGCGCCCGGCTCCAGGCGCTTGCGCAGCCTGAGGATGCGCTCGCGCAGCGGCGCATACACAAACACATGGAAGACATCCGGCCGGTGCGCCAGGATGCACTGCGCCCCCCGGCCCACGATCACGCAGCTGCCACCGGTGTAAGCCTCCAGAATGATTCTGTGCGTCAGCTCGTTCATCTCCCGGGCGTCAAAAATATCCGTCTCTTCCAGCGGCTGGCCGGCGGCCATGGCGACGCCCCGGATCGCTTCCTCGTTCAGCCGCCGCAGCCACGAGTCCACCCGCTCGTCGTAATGGCTCACGACCCCGGGATTCACCCGCGCCGATTGCGCAATGGCGGTGATGATCTCGTTGTCCATCAGCTTCCAGCCCAGCCACCCGGCAACAGTGTTGGCAATGCGTCCGCCGCCGCTGCCAAACTCCCTTGCAACTGTCAAAGCCCGGTATTTCACGTTCGTCCTCCGGCAGCGCCTTTCCTCCCGCCGCCAAAATCCCAACCAAGGAATATACTCCGCCCACAACCCTATGCGATGTGACCTGGAGCTCACTGCCCAATGCGCCCCGCCGGTGATTCCAAGCGCGCTTCTCGCGCCGCTTTGGCGCCCCGGCCGCCGTACACTTGGAAGGTGCGTTTTTCGGCAGTTTTTCTCTCCCGCCACCGGAGTCTCAGGACCGTTGTTGGGGGGCCTATAGCGGTTCTCCAATTGGTGTAGAGCAGAACCTCGAATGTTGAGTGGCGTTTTTCCCAAGAAAACGCCACCTGGCACGCCCCTCAAAACTCCACGGGAATTGGAGAACCGCCGTAAGCATATGAAAAAAATCGGCATCCTCTTCGGGATCGAAAACAGCTTTCCCAGCGCGCTGGCCCAACGCATCAACGCCCGCCATGCCGACGGAATCCGCGCCGAATTTGTCCTTACCGGAGCCGTGCGTCTCGACCGCGGTCCTCGCTACGCGGTCATCCTTGACCGCATCTCCCACGAAATCCCCTTCTACCGCGCTTTTTTAATGCACGCCGCGCTCCACGGCGTCGCCGTCATCAACAATCCCTTCTGGCAATCGGCCGACAACAAGTTTTTCAACTACGCCCTCGCTGCCCAACTCGGCGTCGCCGTCCCGCCCACTGTGCTCCTGCCGCACAAGGAGCATCCCGGCGAAACCACCGCCCGTTCCATGCGCAATCTCGAGTTTCCCCTCGATTGGGACGGCGTCTTCGCCTATGTCGGCGAGCACGGTTTCCTCAAACCCATGAACGGCGGCGGCTGGCGCGGCGTCCAACAGGTGCATAACCGCGAAGAGTTCTTCCACGCCTACGATCGCTCCCGCGACCTCTGCATGATCTACCAGAAAGCGGTCCCTTTCACTGAGTATTACCGCTGCTTCGTCGTGGGCCAAAAGAACGTCCGCACCATGCCCTACGATCCGCGCCGGCCTCGCGCCGGGCGCTACCTCTCGGCCGATCCACGCGGCGCAGCGTCCAAAAAGCTGCTCCAGCGCATCGAGCAGGACGCCCTCACCCTCTGCCGTGCGCTCGGCTACGACCTCAACACCGTCGAATTCGCGGTCGAGCATGGCGTTCCCTACGCCATCGACTTCATGAATCCCGTGCCTGACGCCGATCTGCACTCGGTCGGCGACGCCCATTTTGAGTGGATCGTGGATCGCGTGGCTGACCTGCTCATCGCCAAGGCCCGCCAAGCGCCGCAGCCTCCGGAACTGCGCTGGTCAGCCTTCATGGGCGCGGGGCCGTCCGCCGCCCGGACTCCGGCCGCCGCGAAAAAAGCGTCACCGCCGAAACAACCCGCCCAACGCGCCGTTGCGAAAGCCAGGACCACCCGGTCGAAACGGACATCCAAGCTCGCCGCCGAAGAAGAACGTGCAGCCGCCAACGACGAACCTATGGGCAGCATCGCGGCCGCAGTTCCCGGCAGCGACGCGCTCGCTGAAGACGCAATCGAAAATGCGGAGCTGCCGGGCGCCGAAGAGCCTGAAGTCGCCGCCCAACCGGAAACCACCGCCGGCACTGAATTTGGAAGAGATCAGAAGATTACGGGCAAGACGAAGGGTTCCATCTGATCGCGCTGCGAGCCGCCGTCGCGGGCAGCCGCCCCGCGAGCCGCTGCGGAAGCGCTCACGGCGAGCCCTCTCCCAGCGCCCTCTTGCATTGCGGCGTTGGCTGAGGCATGTTGGCTTGCAGGCGTGAGCCACGCGGGTTGCGCCGGCTGGGACTGTCCGGTTTTCGAAATGGCGAATTGAAAGATGAGCACGACCACCGAGGCGCTGCACAACACGCAAGCCGCCGCTGCCGAATGGCAGCCCTCGGTGAACCCGTGGATGGTCGCCATCTCGGTCATGCTCGCCACCTTCATGGTGGTCCTCGACTCCTCCATCGCCAACGTGGCGCTGCCCCACATTGCCGGCAGCCTCTCCGCCTCTACGGACGAATCCACCTGGGTGCTCACCAGCTATCTGGTCTCGAGCGCCATCATGCTCCCGGCATCGGGATGGATCGCGCGGCGCATCGGCCGCAAGCGTCTGCTCATGATCTCCATTCTCGCCTTCACCTCGGCCTCGATCCTGTGCGGCATGGCCATCGCCATGCCCATGCTCATCGTGGCCCGGGTGTTGCAGGGCGTGGGCGGCGGCGGCATGCAGCCTCTGGCCCAGTCGATCCTGCTCGAAAGCTTTCCTTCTGAGATGCACGGCAAAGCCATGGCCGCCTACGGCGTGGGCACGGTGGTCGCGCCCGTCATCGGTCCCACCCTCGGCGGGTGGATTACCGACAGCTACTCCTGGCGCTGGATCTTCTATATCAACCTGCCCGTCGGCCTCTTAGCGCTCTTCATGGCCAACCTCTTTATCGAAGACCCTCCCTATCTGCGTCGGGCCGCGCACGTCGCCATCGACTATTTCGGCTTCGGCTTGATGGCCCTGTGGCTGGGCTTGATGCAGTTGGTGCTCGACAAGGGCCAGGAAGCCGATTGGTTCGAAGCCGACTGGATTCGTTGGCTCACGGCCGTCTCGGTGGCCGCGTTCCTGGGCTTTGTGACCCGCGAACTTGCCCACCGCGACCCCATTGTTGAATTGCGCGTGCTCCTGGATCGCAACTTCGGCGTGGGCACGGTGATCACCGGCCTTTACGGCGTGGTGCTCTACGGCGTCACGGCCATGATGCCGCTGTTTTTGCAAACCGTGCTTAGCTATCCGGCCTTGCAGAGCGGCCTGGCCGTCAGTCCGCGCGGCCTCGGCTCGCTGGTCTCGATGCTCGTGGTGGGCTCCCTGGTCAATTACATCGACGGCCGCATTCTGCTTTCCACCGGTCTCGCCATCTTCGGCGTCTCCTCCCTCATGTTGAGCCACATCAACTTGGGAATTTCCATGGAGTCTGTCGTCGTGCCCAACTTCATCAATGGCTTTGGCGGCGGCTTCGTCTTTGTTCCCCTGACCACCATGGCCATGGGCCTGCTCCGCAAGGAGGAAATGGGCAACGCCGCCGGCATCTATAACCTGATGCGCAACATCGGCGGCAGCGTGGGCATCGCCGGGCTGACCGCGTTCCTGGCGCGCGGCGCGCAGATTCACCAGAATTACCTCGGGGCGCACGTGACCGCAGGCGAGTCGGTTTTTCGGGTCATGCTCCAGAGCCTGGCGGCAAGATTCGCTGCCGGCGGCGCGGACGCCGTTACGGCGAACCAGAAGGCGCTGGGCGCCCTCTACGCCAGCATGCAACAGCAGGCGGCCGTGCTCACCTACGCCGACAATTTCCGTCTGCTTGGCTACCTCTCGCTGGCCTGCATTCCCCTTGCCCTGCTGCTGATTCCCGCCAGCCGCAAAGCCAAGGCCGGCGCGGCAGCCATGGCTGAATGACCGGGAGCAAAGGCTGTCCTTTCGCAAAGCCTCTGCGGCAACGCGAGCGGCGGCAGGAGCCGATTCCCTGCCCGAGGCAGGCTTCCCTTGCCCGGCCGTCCCGGAGTGAAAGCGCCCGCCGATTGCCCGGCCCGGCGCCTGCGGACGAACGGCATCGGCCGAGAACCGCAACGGCGGCCGAACTCCCCTCCGCGGCGCCTCACGCGGCGTGTTCGAGGGGTAAGTCGTTCCCCGTCGCGGATCGTGCGTTCCTGGCCCGCAGTTCCTCGTAGCAACCGGAGCATATCGGAGTGATTTGCGCCAGCTTTTCGTTGCCTTCGTTCCACCCCCCCGCCTTCCAGCGCACCTCCTCGCAGGCCAGACACCACGCATCCGGCCACGCGTTCCCCGCGTCCGGGAAGAACACAAAACCCAATCCGTCGCCCGTTAACAGATGCGAACAGACATAAGCATCCTGCACACTCTCGTGTTCGGCGCATTCCGCCATGATCGGAATCCTCTTTCTACCCCAGCGACACGATGCCGTCACCGGAGTTTCTGGCTTGCGGCTATTGTCGCACCACTTCGCCGCGTGCTCCATCCTTGTCGCGTTTTTTGCGGCGAGGGTAGGATCCCATAAACGCCTCGGCAGTCAGCATACGCGCTCCGCGGCGTCTCGTTGCGCCGGGCGGCCGTTCGCCGGCCCACGGCGGGCAGGTAGGCCCGGCCTGATTACGCCGTCGCCCTCCGCGCCCGCGCTACCATGAACCTATGCGCCCCTTGCTTCTCGCCCCGCTCGCCCTGGCGCTCCTCGCGCTTGGCGGCTGCGGTTATCACACCCTGGGCGCCGCCACCCACCTCCCCCCCGACGTCCGCACCCTCTCCGTCCCCGTCTTCGCAAACCAGACCGTCGCCAACGGCACGGAAACCGCCATGACGGAAGCGGTCATCCACGAACTGCTGGCCCGCACCCGCTTTCACATCACGCCCAAAGCCGATCCCGACGCCGACGCCGTGCTCCACGGCGCCATCCTCAAGGAGCTGGTCACCCCCCTCACCTACAACACCGTCACCCAGCAGTCGTCGAGCTTCATCATCACTGTGGTCGCTTCGGTCACACTCAACAGCCACGACGGCAAAATCCTCTACCAGAACAAGAACTACGTCTACCGCCAGCAGTATCAGGCCACCACCGACCTGCCCACCTTCCTCGAAGAAGACCCGGCCGCCGTCGAGCGCCTCTCCCGCGACTTCGCCCGCCAGCTCGTGGCCGACCTCCTCGAAAGCTTCTGACGCCCCGCTCCGCGCCCGCACAGCGCCCGCTCGGCGCCTGCGCCGCTCTCCAGGACCTCGCTTCCCGAACGAAACACCCCAAGTATCCGGCCAACAAATTTGCAAACAAACGATTGTTCTGCTATAAGGTTGAGCTACAAAATCCTTTTTAAGAAATGGCGCATGCAAAACCGCGTGACACATACCCATTGACCAAACCGCAATTTCGGGGGGGGAACGATGCCCAACGCAAGCCGTAGAGACTTCCTGAAACTCGCTGCGTCCCTTGGCGGAGCCGTCATCGCCAATGAGGCTGGCGGAGCCGTCATTGCCGATGAGGCGAAACCACTCGCCGCAAACTCCCCGTTTGTTCCCGGCGCGGTGCGCGCCTGGAGAACCACCGCGCACGAAAAATTCAGCCCGGTTCAGTCGCCGCCACAATGGCAAACCGGTGAGGATGTATCGCCGCTAGCGATCTATCTCGAACCCGCCGCCACCTATCAGGAAATCCTCGGGTTTGGCGGCGCCTTCACTGACGCCTCCTGCTACCATCTGCACCTCATGGATCCGGACGCCCGCCACGCGTTTTTGTCCGATCTCTACGGACCTTCTGGCTTGCGCCTTTCGGTGGGGCGAACCTGTATCGGAACCAGTGACTACTCGACCAAGATGTACAGTTACGACGACACTCCCGAACCCGATCCGGAGTTGCAGCATTTCAGCGTCGAACAGGACCAGGCCTGGATCGTGCCCGCGTTGCGCGAAGCCCAGCAAATCAATCCCGATCTCTATTTGTTCTCGTCTGTGTGGAGTCCTCCGGGATGGATGAAGAGCGGCGGTTCGATGCTCGGCGGCTGTATGAAGGAGCGTTGGTTTGCCGCCCACGCTCAATATTTCGTCAAGTTTCTTCAGGCGTATGCCGGCGCCGGCGTCAAGGTCAAAGCGATCACTGTCAATAATGAGGTCGATACTGACCAGGACGGACATTTTCCCGCGACCCTCTGGGCCCAGCAACATGAAATGGTGTTTGTCGCGATGAACCTGGGGCCTGCGCTCGAACAAGCTTCCCTGGACACAAAGATCTGGATTCTCGATCACAACTACAATCTATGGGGCCGGGTCGCCGACGAGCTGAGCAACCCCCAAGTCGCCAAGTACGTGGATGGCGTTGCCTGGCACTCCTATGCGGGTACACCCGACGCCATGACGCGCATTCATGAAATGTTTCCCGACAAGCACATGTATTTCACTGAAGGCGGGCCGCCGGCTCATCTGTTTGGCCCGTCGGAAGAGAGACGCCCCGGGCGGCAGCCCCGGTATGAGTACCCTCCCTACGGAACCGACTGGGCCCGATGGTCCAGCGCCTTTACCGGTATGCTGCGCAACTGGACCCGGTGCATCTGCGTCTGGAACCTGCTCCTCGATGAAAACGGACGGCCGGATCTCACCAATCCACCTCGTCCCATGCGCCGCGCCGGACTCGTCTCCCTCGACTCCAAGACCAAAGAGCTCAGCTATAGCGGGAATTACTACGCCTTCCCCCACTACTCCAAGCTCATGCAAAGAGGAGCGCGAATTTTCGCATCCTCTGGAGACATCTCGGGCGTCGACCATGTCGCCGCCGCCAATCCGGATAAGAGTTGCGTGCTGGTGCTCACCAACAGCAACAACGCTGAGCAACCGGTGCAGTGCCGGCTCGGAGACCACACCCTCAAGCTGGCGTTGCCCGCGGACTCCATTACCTCGTTTGTTTGGCAGAACGTCAGCTAAGCATGGGAACCGGAGCGGCGTGAGGAACCGGCGCGGCGTGCTTGGGGAGCATATGCATCCGCACGCAGCTCCGGATGAACGGGATCGTGCAACGGAGTGTGCTGGGCGCCCCGGGTCCCGATTCTGGGACCTGGGAAACCGGGACGATCTGCTCCGGCACAGGGTCTAACGATTTCTCCGGTCGCCTTTCCGGCGCCCCCGTTCCGCGCCCGCCGGCGAAAACCTGTCAAGAGCCGCTTCGGCCGGCGATACACCAAATGACCTGCGAGCCGTATCCTCGAGATGAAAAAGATGGGAGCATGTCGGCGCCAAATTGCGGAAAAAAGAATGTTTTGCCGCATTGTTCCTGCCGGGATTCTCGCGGTGTAAACCTGAATAGCCGATATGACGTCTGGGTAAATAGAACGAGCGACTGCGTATCGGATCGCTCGCGGCGTACCCCCCAATAAGGTTTAGCTGCGACAGGCCACCGGCTGGCGCGCGTTGTCTTTCCCTGCGATTGCATCACTCGTTGCTCTTCGTTGGGCCTCCGAGCCCAGAAGGAGACGATTATGCCCTGCAAGAGTTTCCGCGTGCTCATCGTGGATGACGAACATTCCCTCGCGGACACGCTGGCCCTTATTTTGAATAGAAGCGGCCATAACGCATTGGCGGTCTACGATGGCCTTGAAGCTGTGGACACAGCGCGGCGATTCAACCCTCATGTTTTGCTTTCGGATGTGCGGATGCCGGGTCTCGATGGCTTCGAACTGGCGCAATATTTTGCGGTGCATTATCCCGACTGTAGGGTGCTCCTGATGTCCGGGCACGCGAGCGCCGTCGAAAGCGCAGGAATTTTCGTCGAGAGTGGAGCTTTCGTGAATGTGTTGACCAAGCCAATCTTCCCGGAAACGATTCTGGATTTCATTTCCTCGTGTGGGGAGAATCTGGTGAGCGTCTGAACAGGCCTCGCCAACGTACAGTTCGGCCTAAGAATACGTTCCTTGACAGGGTGGCCTAGCAGCCTATGGCGAAAGTCCAGTTTTGAAGGGGCACGACTTTAGTCGTGCCGAAAGTAACCCAAAATCAGCGGGGCTTTACGGCGGTTCTCCAATTCCCGTGGAGTTTTGAGACGCGTGCCAGGTGGCGTTTTCTTGGGAAAAACGCCACTCAACGTTCGAGGTCCTGCTCTACGCCAATTGGAGAACCGCTTTAGCCGCTGAGGCAAGGTTTTTGCGAAGCTTCGAATTTCACCACGGGCTGCTAGAATAGCTTCCGCCAATTCACCTGGAGAACCAGCGCTCCGATTCCAGCCGCGATTTGCATTGCAGAGCTGATCACCAACTCGCGCATCGCGGGTCGAGTTCCCGATTGCCTTTGGACCATCGGGAGGTTCATCGAAGCGCTGGCCATCGAGGTAAGGACCGCCGCGATTCCCGCTTGAGCGGGTGTCACAGCGTGATGCATTGCAAGATTGGCCGCGGCGGCGGTGCTGCTCGCACTGCTCACCACGCCGCCGAGTATGCTTACGATTTCAAAGCCTGTGCTTCCGAAATGGCGCTGGCCCAAAGTCGCCAGTACCTGAATGGTAAGAAACAGCAATGCCAGGCGCAGAACCTTGATGAGCGAGATCGGCGATGTCAGTGCAAGGGTGGGGCTGTTCTTTGCGATTTCGCCTTTGCGATAATCCCGATAAATCCACAGGCCCGCTACGGCCGCCATGGCTAGCAGCGGGAGGGCGGCCGTGCGCACCGCTGCGTGAACAAAGATCGCCAGGATCGTTATGTTGCGCAGAAACATGGCCACTGAAGTCAGCAACACCATCGGTGCGGCGAGCGAACCGAGACCGGTAGCCGAGAGCGTCGACGCGAGTTCCGCAGCCGTGGCGGTGGAATTCACCAAGCCGCCCAGAATTGCGGTGAGAAAAATGCCACGCGATCCGTACACACGCAGCAGCACATAGTTCATGAAGCCAAGGCATGCGATCACGACAACAATAATCCAGGCTTCCCGCGGTTGAATCAGTTTCCAGGAATCGATGTAGCGGTCCGGAAGCAGCGGCCAGACCACGAACCCAAGAAGCGCCAGCAGGATTGCGCTGCGGACTTCCTGCTGAGTCAAGCCGCCGGCAAACGCCCGGAATTGCGGCTTGAGCGCAAGCAGCATGGCGATCAGGATCGAACAGGCGACTGGCGTGAAGATGTGGCCTTCCCCGACGAGAATGCCCAGAAGGAAGATCAGTGCCAGCGCCAGCGAGGTCGTCGCCTCAAGTTTGCTTGCCACCCTGGTGCTTTGTATGTTGGCGAAAGCAATCAGAAGGAGCACGGCCATTCCGCTGATGAGCAAAGCTGCGATCCCGAGCAGCGAACTGAGCAGGCCGAGCAGCGCGGCCATCGCAAACGTGCGCGCGCCGATGTCCTTGTTGGACCATTCCCGCTCGAAGCCAACCAGAAGGCCGAGGGCCACGGTGATGCCGATTTTGAGTGCGATCTCCAGAGCCGGGAATGGCTGGTGCGAACCGTGAAATACTTTGAGCCAATCCTGCATGAGTGGGTCTCCGAACGGCCAGCCGAGGCCCTGCCGCTGCCGATAAGTTGCGGCGGAACCTCAAATTCCTTTCGGGATGATAATTGCTTTTGCGATAGCGGGCTTGTCACCGGCAAAAGTGAGACTGCCTCCCGGCCCAGCCCCGCAGCGCGTAAGAGCGCCTCTTCGTTCCTTATGAACCCCAGGTCTCCGGTTGTCTTTCCGGCGCCCCGCCCCGGAAATCGCCTGCTCGCCCGTCGCCGGCAAAGGTATCCTGAAGTCGAAGGATGCCCGCGCCCATGCAGTCCGCCCGTCGCCGCCCGTCACGCCTCACCGCGCTCCAGCCCCTCTCGGAGCCCCCCGCGAAGGAGTCCCTCCTTTGACTGCCTCCCGCTGGGGCGCGGGATTTTCCGCCCTCAACCGCTTCATCGCCGAAATCGACGCCGCGGCCGTCGGCAAGGGCTCTCTCCGCCCCGGCTACGTCCTTGCCGGCGACGAAACTTTTCTTCTCGACCGTTGCCGCGCTGCGGTGCTCAAAGCCTTCGTGCCTCCTGATCTCCGCGACTTCTGCCTCTCCGATCTCGACCTCGCCTCCACTTCCCTCTTCGAGGTGCTCGACCTCGCTCAAACGCCCTCCCTCATGGCCCCGTTCCAGGTCATCTTTGTGCGCAACGTGCGCCAGCTCTACACCCGCGGCGCCAAAAAAGACGAGTTCGCCGCTCTCGACCGCTACTTCCGCTCTCCCAACCCGCAAGCGCTGCTCCTGTTTATCGCCGACTTTCTGCGCATCCCCGCCGACGCCCGCCGTATGGACATGGACGACAGAAACCGCTACGAACGCCTCACCGAGACCCTCGGCCAACACTGCGGCATGATCGAACTGGCCCGCGTCAGCGAAGAAGACGCCATGCGTTGGGCCGTCGCCACGGCGCACGAGGCCGGCCTGCGCCTCGAGCCTGACGCCGCCCGCGAGTTGACTGACGCCCTCGGCGCCGACATGATGCTCGTCTCCTCCGAGCTCGAAAAACTGCTCCTCTACGCCACCGGCAAGACCGGGGCCCCCACCGACAGGCGGGGTCCCCAGGAAGCGCCTCTTGCTTCCAGGGGTGGGGATAGGTCTTCGTCCGTGGGATGGAGCGCGCGCATCACCCTCGGCGACGTCGAAACCATGGTCCTTGCCGCCAAGCAGCGTTCCCTCTACGAGCTCACCGACGCCATCAGCGCCCGCGACCGCGTCCGCGCCCTGGCTCTGCTCCACGGCCTCCTCAACAGCTCCGACGCCGGAGAAGACGCCGCCATCGGCCATCTCCACATGCTCGCCCGCACCTTCCGTCAGATGCTCGTCATCCTCGAGAAAAACGTGCGCGACTCCCGCGCCATCTGGCAGGCGCTCTGGCAAGGCTTCCGCATGCCGCCCTTCGCCGCCGACGACCTCATCCGCCAGGCCCGCCGCTACAAAAGCCGCCGCGACCTCACCCGCTGCCTGCGCCGGGTCGCCCGCGCCGATCTCGAACTCCGCTCCTCGCCGCCCGACAAGCGCCTCGTCCTCGAGCGCCTCGTCTACGACTTGGCCTCGGAACCCAAACCCGCTCAGGCCCCTTGGGCTTCGCCTCAGCTCACGTTCGAATCCTGACCCAACCCGCGCGCATTTCTTCGTTTTTCGATGCAAATCGCCCAATCGGCTCGCGAACCTTCCCAATCAGGCGCGGATTATAGCGGTTCTCCAATTGGTGTAGAGCAGAACCTCGAACGTTGAGTGGCGTTTTTCCCAAGAAAACGCCACCCGGCACGCCCCTCAAAACTTCACGGGAATTGGAGAACCGCCGTAGCCCGTGGGAGTGCCCGCCGCCAGTCCTTGTCAAGCCCCGGCGCCCCCGCTCCCCGCTCCATCTCTTTCATAACAAATGTGTTCCGCACCCGCCGCACATTACCGGTAATTGTTCCCAACTTGCTATCTTTTTAATGGAGGGGCGAAAACGCGCCGCCTACGCACGGCAGGTCCGGGCGCCAATCCATGACCGAACGGGGGCGGTTTCCGCTTCGAGTAAATGCCTGGTTCCCGGAGCTATAGCACTTCTCCTTCGGCTGTATACCGGAGCCGGGAACCCAACTGGCGATCCCCTCAAAGAATCGCCACCTTCTTAGCCGCATATTGAATCTAAATGACTTATAAGCCGGTTTATATTCCTGCTTATATTTTTCAAGATAATCCAGCCGAACTGCTCCGGGGGGTATTTCCTCTCAGGAGCAAAATGCATGAAACCCCCGAAAGTGGCCTTATACGTCTGGGTCCGTCTTCCAAATGGGAAGCGCACCTACCTCAAACCCGTCATCGCCAAAAACGGCAAACTCAAAAAGTCCTGCGCGATCCTCGACGGCGAGCCCCATCATTTCGACCCTGCGGTCTTCTACCTCACCTATAACCCCGGCAACGGCAAGAGGCGCGTCTTGCAGCGGATCTCCACCGAGCCGGAGGAGGCTACCGCCGCAAAGCGCAGGCTTGAACTTCGCCTCCAAGCCGAGGCCGAGGGTATTGCCCTCGCGCAGCCCGTCGCCGCCACCGTCCCGACCGGGCGGCCCATCTCCGACGCCGTTACAGCCTACCTGGACGAAATCAAGCTTACCAAAAAGAAGTCCACGTACGCGGCTTACTCCATTGCCCTCCGCTACTTCGAGGAGTCCTGCAAGAAGAGTTTCCTTGAGGAAATCGACCGGTCGGACATGCTCAAGTTCACCGCCTATGTCCGTCGCGAGAAGGGCGTTGGTGACCGCACGGTGGCCAACCAATTCCTGAACCTGATGATTTTTTGGAAGGCGGTCGGGGTCCAGACCGGAGTCAAGCCGCAGGACTGGCCGAAGTTCACCGAAGAAGACCCGGAGGTTTACGAGCAGGGAGACCTCGACAAGCTGTTCGCCGTATGCGACGCCCAGGAGCGGCTTTACTTCGAGTTTTTTCTGATGACCGGGATGCGCTTCCAAGAGGTCGTGCATACCTATTGGTCAGACTTGGACCTCGGCGCTGAGCCCACGGTCAAGGTCTCAGCCAAGACTGCATACAACTGGACACCGAAAAGGTACAAGGGCCGCCAGATTCCGATTCCGGCTTGTCTCGCTGCATCCCTCCGGGCTGCCAGGGCGAATGCCCTGCCGGGCTGCCCGTTGCTCTTTCCCACCCCGGAAGGTCAGCCAAAGGATGATTTCCTGACGCTGTTGAAGGCGCGGGCGAAGGACGCCGGGCTCAACCCCGACGACTTCTGGCTCCATGAATTCCGTGCCACTTTTGCCACTTGGCATCTTTGGGCCGGGGTCGATGTCCCGACCGTGGGCCGCTGGCTTGGGCATTCCCCAAAGGACCTGCGCAGCACGATGCGCTACCTCCGGCCCGCGCGTGGAGCGCAAGCCCAGCAGATGGTCAACCGGACCTTCGCGGCGACGACGGCGACGGGGGTGGCGGCATGACCAACGCTCACCTCATCCAGCAAATCATCGACCTTAACGCGGACTACATCCTTTGTTGGGGCAGCAACGGCGAAGCCCCACAACTGGAATGGCGCTCCAAGGGCATCGTCCTGACGAAGCTGATCGATGCCGGGCGTGATAACCCCACGAAGTGGACCCTCTACGAGCAGAACGGGCAGTCGTATCTCTGCCCGCTCAGCCTTACCGCACCGGTCATCAAGCACCCACTCTGCCGCCCCATGGTGAAGTACAGGCCACGCCCGAAGAAAGCCTTTTGGCCGATCTATCCGCTGGTGCGCGCCTGCCTGCTCCTGTTCGCGGTGCTCTCCGTCAAGGTCATGCATGGTCAGACGCTTCCACCCGCACCCCAACCTCATCACCTCCCAAAGATCGATTGGGCGCTGTCCGCTGGCGATGCCGGGGCGCGGGGGCTCGATACCTACTCCACCCGCTGGTTTATCACTCACCATTACGGCCACGAGTTGCTACTGCCAGAGGCGGTAGCGGATCACACCCCGGCGCTCGTTGCAGTCGAGGGCGGCGCTGTCACCCTCGATTACTTCGCCGCGCGCTATCTGGGGCGGCGTGGTCATCACCGCCTCGCTGAGGTCTGGCTTATCGCCGACGCCGCTTGTGTCACGCCCTGGGCCGTGCACAACCTCTACTTGAGCGACCCCACCAGCGCGAAGAATCCGATTCGGCTGCCCCGGCTGCCTGGGCGGCTGTAACCAACCCCAAACACAGAAAAGCCCCGCCATAACCAGCCGGGGCTTTTCTTTTGTGGCGGCAAGGGTGCCAAGTGTGCCCGTGCAACCGGGATTTCAGGGGTTTTGAGGCGGGTCAGTTGGAGTCTTCAGTCATCAGCCTCTCAGGTTCCACCTGTCGTTGTTCCTTGAGAACGCTGAACTCGGCAACCGTACGCAGGGCGGCCTGTTGGAGCCGCTCCCGCTCGGCATTCGTCAAATCGGGTGATTGGACGATCATCGCGATGGTTTGCACGAGCGTTTTCTGAATGGCGGAATTGGGGCTCATTATTCGAGGTCTAGCCGGGATGGTGCGGAAACCGAAACTCGTGTTGCTCCGGCTCGATTCAGGCCGCGCCACGATCCGAGATTTCAGTTGTGATCGAGAGGTTTTCTGAAGGGGAGGATGTTGTCAATTTGGGTTCGCTGTAGATTGAATTTTGATCTGATCTGCACATGATTCAGTGCAAAAAGAACCGGATAAGTGGAAAGTCCGGTCCTCTCTCCCTGTATTTGCCAGTTTTGCCTGTCTTTGTGGGATTATTCACCTGATTTCTGCGACCTTTCCTCATACAATCTTCACACGCAAATCTGCTATAGTCATTGGCGATAAACCTGCGCTTGCCACGCAGGGGCACTCGCCTTTTGCGTTTGGCGAGTGCTTGATTTTGGCAGGATGTTTAAGAGACTTGGTGATCGGATTGGATGGGGTAAGGGAAGGAGCCTAGTCACCTCCCACCTTATCCACCAAATCCTAACCCGGCGTAGCCGGAACCGAAAAACGGCATTCTGACAAAAGTTGGACCCGTTCAAAAATCGCTCAAAAACTGCATGAACATTGGCTGCTGGGCATCTCACGAAAAATATTCTGCGCAAAATGCGCAGAATTCAAATGGATAGGTACTAAATAGTCAAGCCGAGGAAGAGTGTGCCTTTGTAGAAATGTGCACTATGAAGATACACGCGTAGCGATCTGCACCTTGTTCGCCGTGCAGTAGCCATAACCAGAAGACCCGCGCCGCATCCCCGGCAAAGAGACGCGCGACGCGGGTCATGGTGAGCAATCGCACCACCCACTCTGGCCGCCCCCGGCTTGCGACGGGGGCGATTTGGAGAGATACCGCCGGAAGGTTCTGGCAGGGGCCTTATAAGCTCCTACGGCTAGCGTGTCAGCGCTAGGGGTTCGACTCCCTATCTCTCCGCTCCGTCGAATGCCGTTAAACATGCGCGTGCCGACAAAGCACGCACAGGACGAACAAACCTTATGAACCAACCCCAAGTCATGTTCAGACCTAACCCAGCTATGCAGGCCCCGCCGAATTTGGTTTATGTCTGCTTCTCGGCGGAAATCGTTCCCCACACAACTGAAAGCCTCATTGCTACCGTAACCAACCTCGTCAATCAGGGAGTGAAGCAAATCTACTTGATGCTATCCACTCCTGGGGGTTCGGTTATGCACGGCATGAACATCTACAACGTCATGCGCGCGTTGCCAGTTGAACTCACTACCCATAACGTCGGGAATGTGGACTCCATAGGCAACGCGGTTTTTCTTGCGGGACAGCATCGCTTTGCCTGTCCGCATTCCACGTTCATGTTTCACGGAGTGGGCTTCGACGTTCCAGCGCAAACGCGCCTAGAAGAGAAGTTCCTCCGCGAACGACTAGATGGGATCGCTAGCGACCAAAAACGTATCGGCGCTGTGATTGAGGAAAGAACTCGGCTCCCCAGAGAAGACATTTCCAAGCTCTTCTTGGAAGCCCAAACCAAAGACGCTGCATTTGCCGCTGGCTGCGGGATTATTGATGAGGTTCGCGACGTCCAAATCCCGCCTGGCAGTTCCGTAGTGTCTCTCGTATTCCAGCGGTAGCCCATTAAGATCAGTCGGCTGCTCGCTCATTGCGTTTCTCCTAGCTCGCACGAGGTGAATCGGCCCCAAACGCCTTTTCTTCAAGTGCGAGCAACCCTATCATCGTTTCATATCATTTGTCACGGGAAATCCGAAATCCCCGAAACCGGGCCGGAAAATCCCACATTCGTAGGATGCACGATCCCACCTCACGACCGTCTCACGATATGCCATGCGCCGCCCTGTCACAGTGACCATCGTCACCGAACTGGCCAATTTGTGTCAGGTAAACAATCCCGGAAACTTGCTTATTTATCATAAATTTGCCATCTAGGGAAGTATCCGCGCGACCGAGTCGGTCACGTCAAGCCTATTAAAATTTGACCACGGCGGGATGCCACGGTCGCTGTGCTAGGGGCGATCAAGCAACCGTCACGCCACCCGCCAAGCGATCGTACTGGGCCAGCAGCGCCTCGATCTTGTGTCCGCCCGGCTGGTAATAGTCATTCCCAGGCAGCGAGGCCCAAATATTCGAGCATGCCTCAATCGTGCCCGCGATGTCTCCGGACTCGATCATGGGCAGCGCCTGCCGTTCCCTTATCTACTGAACTGCGACCGCGTCTTGACTCGCTGCGCTGAAGTCGAACTGATGTAGCTGCGCCCTGTAATCCTCCCAGTACCGCAGGATGACCTGATACCGCACCGCCGCCGTCGATTCCAGACGCGGGAGAGCCCGGATCACCTTCGGCGGGCGGCCAAGGGCGAACGGGTGATCTGCGTAGGAGGTGAAGACCTCCGGGCCGGTCACGCCTGAGACGATGACGTCGTAGCCGTCATTGCGCGTCAGCGGGCTCGTACTGGTCCCTTCGGATCATGCGATCAGGTCGAGAAAATTTTTGAGTTTTGCGTCCATGAGGTTTTCTTATGCAGCGAGGACAGGGCATATCGAAGGCGGATGCGACATCGTCAAAGGGGTTGTCCAGGTCGAAGTCGCCCACGGAGCCTCCATCTGCTTATGTTGGATGAGCCATTGCGCACCCGCCTGTACCACCGCCCAGACCGCCAGCGCAGCGCCACCGACATACCAGCGGATACGCTCGATCTTGCGAACGCGACCTTCGAGGATGGTCATGCGGCCCGGCTGCCCCGTTGCCGCTGATGTCCTTGTCGCGGGCTTCGAGCGTTGCGAGGCGCTAAGCGGTGTGCTGCCGCCAAGTGTCTATTTCGCCCGTCGCGCACGTCATCGTGAACGGAACGGATTCCCCTGGGCAGGATATCGGTGATTTGAAATGCGCTTCATCCCTGAGTGGAAGACCCATCGACGGCCCCTTATTGGGTTGCGTTCGACGTCAATAAGCGCCGCGCCAACCCCTCATCCTACAATCCGAGCCCGAACACAAATATCGGAAACCGCCGTGCATTTTTCGCGCAAAGGGCCGTGTCGCCCCAACAATCCCGCCATATGATGCTCTCCACAGCCTCCGATCTTTCTTCGCCTCCTGTTCGCCTATACTGGAAACCGGCGAGGTAGCTGCATGGGATTAGAAGTCGGCGGCTACACCGAGCGACCAGACTGGCCGAAAATGGGCCCATCCCTGCTCATCGCCACCGCTCTCATCGTCGCGATCCGGACGGCCCGGTGGCCGGTGAAAGATGACCACCACATTAGCGATCCTGCACTTGATGAGGAGATCCAATATGCTTTCCGCGTGGCGCGACGGATAATGGTTCACCTGGTGCGCACGTGCGAGATGATCTTCCCGCAGCGCAAAGAGCCATGGTATCGGGCCGATGATGAAGACGTGCCGCAGTAAACTTGGCGTACTGGAGGTTTCGGAAGGAAGGCGCTGCTCAATTCCCAGGCACGGCTCCGCGATCCGGTACCTCGTGATGGAAGACTTGACCGATGAGCCGTTGGGAGCAGATGGTCCAGGTGATCGGCGGAATTCTCAAGGCAACGGATGGAGGTGAGACGTGAGTTGGCTACCAAATCTGTTTAATCGGCGCAAGGACGAACTTGACGAGGAGATTCGTGCACACATCGCTATGGATATCGCCAGCCGGACGGAACGTGGCGAGTCGAAGGGGCGGGCGGAGGCAGAGGCCAAGCGGGAGTTCGGCAACGTCGCTCTCGTGCGCGATGTGACACACGGAGTCTGGCGCTGGAGGCGGCTCGAACGGTTTACCGCAAACCTCAGATATGCGATTCGGGTGCTTCGCCGCGCGCCGGGATTCTCAATCACAGTGATAGCCACGCTTGCGGTCGGCGTGGGAGCAACTTGCGCGATGTTTACGGTGGTGGATTGCGTGCTGCTGCGGCCGGTGCCGTTTGGTGATGCGGACCGGCTTGTCGAGATTGGTGAGACCCCCAAAGGAGAAGGCGCGTTCTTTGGCAGCCCCTTTCTTGACATTCATCAATGGCAGGAGCGCAGCAAAATGTTGCGCGAGATCGCCTTCTTCAGTGCGAACAACAGAGTCTGGTTTCTGGGTGGAAACGGCGATGCGATGCACGTGAGCAGCGCCTCAGTGAGCGCCAACCTGTTTCCGATGCTCGGGGTCCATCCCGCGCTGGGACGGGGTTTTGTTGAACGTGACAGCGCCGGATCAGTCGCGCCAGAGGATGCGCACGTGATCCTGCTGAGTGATGAAGTATGGCGAACGCAATATGGTGCCGATCCGGCGATCGTGGGCAAAACTGTCGAGCAGAATGGAGAGCGCGATACGGTAATTGGGGTAATGCCCAGGGGATTCACGTTTCCATATGAAGGGATGAATTCAACCGGACTACCGGTTACCTGGCAACCCATCGTTCTGACACCCGAGGATGCTTTACGCGGCCATCATCAAGCCCCCCTCTACCAGTGCATGGCGCGATTGCGGGCTGGTGCGACGCCGACTTCGGCAGAAGCCGAACTGAACGTAATCCAGCCCGCGATCGCGGAGACCTACACGGATTCACGTGACCGCGAAAATGCAGCGTCGGTCAACCTGCGACGCTACACGGACACACCGCTCCAAGGGAATGTTCGTAGGACGCTCCTGGCGTTGCTGGCTGCATCGGGGTTGCTCTGGTTGATTGCGTGCCTCAATGTGACGAGCCTGATGCTGGCGCGGGGCACGGCGCGACAGCGAGAGATTGCGGTTCGGGGAGCATTGGGGGCCAGCCGATGGGAGATCGTGGAACAGTTGCTGACCGAAGGCGTGCTGCTGAGCGGATGCGCTTCACTCGCGGGGCTGGGGCTGGTGACTGGCGTGCTCACGCTCTTTCAGCATGGATTCGAGACGCGGTTCAACCTGCATGAAAGCCTCACGCCGAATCTGGCGGTGGTGGGCGCACTGCTGTTGCTGACCGTCGCCAGCACCCTTCTGACGTCGGCGTGGCCTGCATTCGGAGCGACGCGCGCCTCGATCGAACCGGCACTGCGGCAGGGCGCTCCGCAGCAAGGGATGGGGCGAGCCCAGCATCGAATGCGCGCCGTGTTGGTCGTCAGTCAGATTGCGCTGTCGTTGACGCTGCTTGTTGGGTGCGGTCTGATGCTGCGGACCATCTACGCACTGAGGCATGTGGCGCTCGGCTTTCGCACGGACCATATCCTGGTGGCGAACATGACTATCCCGTCCTACAAATACGTTGGGCGCGACATGACCACTGCGCTGTATCAGCCGCTGGTGGACCGCGTAAAGCGCCTGCCCGGCGTCGAAAGCGCGACGCTGCTGACCGAGGCTCCGCTGGGGAAAACATTTCAGATGATTTTCTCGTTTGACGCTTCCGGCAATGGCGCGAGCGCCATCCGGAGGCGTGCGATGCGGTCGCAGTTTCGCGCCGTGGGTCCGGAGATGCAGAAGGTTTTTGGATTCCGGATGTTGCGCGGAAGATTTTTCAATCAGGGCGATACGGCTAGTTCGCAGACAGGCGTCGTGGTGAATCGCGCCTTCGTCAGGGAATATTACGGCGACGACGATGACCCCGGGAAGATCCTCGGCCAAGATCTCTTTGACCTTGAAAAGGGCCGCCCGGCGGTCGTGATTGGGGTTCTCGCCGATGAACGGCAGGTCAATGTAGCTGAACCGTCGCAGCCGGAGATGGAAGTATGTCTTCCGCAGGTTACAGCGGTGAGCCAGTTTTACAAGTTTGCCGATGCCGAGGGCAGGATGGATCTCGCGGTGCGCACCGGCCGGAGCCCTACGACGATCATTCCGGAGCTGCGTGACATCTTGCATGCAGCCAGCCCGGATTTGGCGTCGAGCAATTTCAGCACCATGGATCAAATTGTCGAAGATTCATTTGGAAACCAAAATCTGGCTGCGGAACTGCTTGAGATTTTTGGTGGCTCGGCGTTGCTGCTCTGTCTTACAGGCATCTATGGCTTGCTGGCATACCTGGTAGCGCAGCGACGGCACGAGATGGGGTTACGGATCGCACTTGGCGCGCAGCAGTGGAATGTGATGAGCCTGATCCTGAGGTATGCGGCGTGGATGCTGGTTGCTGGACTGGGAGTCGGGCTCGCTAATGCGTATCTCGCGACGGTGGCATTACGGACTTTGCTCTATGGCGTGAAAGCGAATGATCCGTGGTCGATGAGTACAGCAGCACTGGTTATGCTTCTGGGCGGCCTCGTGGCGGCGCTTTTGCCAGCCCGCCGGGCGGCGCGGGTTGATCCGATGGAAGCTTTGCGAGCAGAATGAATAACCAAGCGTTGATCGATTTCGCCAACAGTGTCCGTTCTGGTCGAAGGATGGCAAGGCGGCGTTCAACACCGTCAACGCCAAGGCCGAGACCATCACCACAAGCCCAGCATTTCGGGAATCCATGAAGCGCCGCCGATGCCTCGTGCCCGCCGACTGGTTCTACGATATTGAGGAATTGATTGCCATGGCCAAGCAGTTCCGGGATGTGGGGGAGCGAGGTGAGTAGTTAGGATTGAAGCCCGAGGAGGTGGCGTTCTACTATGCCCTGGCAAGCAATAACGTTTCGGTACGGGAGCTTGGGGACGAAATCCTGCGGAAGATCGCTCTGGAGCTTACGGAAAAGCTTCGCAAGAGCGTCACCGTGGATTGGTCCGTGCCGGGGTCGGTGCGTGCCCGACTTCGAATCATGGTGAAGACGATCTTGAAGAAGTGCAAGTACCCGCCAGACAAGCAGGAGGAGGCTACCGAGATTGTATTGAAACAGGCCGAGGTGCTCTCGGCGGCTTGGGCCTGTGCCTAACAGTTAATGCAGTACTCGGTGGGTCAGGTCAGTCGATCAGAACCGCACGTAGTGGGGCATGAGAGGACACGATGCGGAAGGAGAAGCAGCGCGATCCGACTGAGGTTGAGGTCATTGCATGGGTTCTGCCGAGGATTGCTGGTGGCCATTACGCAGTCTCGGACGACGAACGGGGGCGCGAACTTTGGGTCACGGAATTCGAACCTACGCTGGAAGAAATGGAAGGAGAACTATGCCACGGACCGGATCAGAGAATCACCGAGCCACTACATCGCCTAAAAGAACAATGCAACAGGAATAACCTCCAGACGTTCTTCAACACTTTGCTCGGTGAGAAGCTGGGTGGCTTGATGGCTGATCAGTTTTCAGGAATGGAGTTAAGTTCTGATCATTATCCATTGGCGGTTGCCGTAGGGTATAGACAGTTGAACATCCTTATTGGCAATTTCCAAAGCATTTTTGCGAGGGAACGCGAGGGGTTGAGCGTCCCTTGGCTCGCAGTTATAGAAGCAAAGGCTAACCCCGAAGCTATCTCGGCAGGGATCGTGAAGCATTACGCGACCGAAATATCGAACCTCTTCCCGAGGATGATTAGACGCGCCGAGTTGCTTAAAGTCCTGACGACAGAGAAGAGCGCCCCGATGGGCGTCAAGTCGTACATTGAGGAGGCATCGAAGTGCTACATCTACGGGCGCTTTATCGCGTGTCTCATCGTCTGCCGATCAGCAATAGAGTTTGCTCTGAGAGATCGGCTCATCGCGACGGGGCACGAGAAGGCCATCCAGGAACTGAAGTACAAAAGAGAAGATTCGTTATCGAACCTGATCTCACTTGCGCGGAGGGTCTCGCCCAGCCTAAGGAGCACGTTGGATGACGCTGATCAAGTCCGAAGAGCTGCCAGGGATGCAGTGCACAAAGGGGTGCCGGAATCCGAATTGTGCAAGATGGAGTACATCCGAACCCGGGGTGTGTTGCGCGAGCTTTACTCTCGGTAATCCTAACCCGGCGTAGCCGGAACCAAAACCTGGCATTTTCCCGAAAGTTGGAGCCTTTGAAAAAATGCCGAAATCCCGCATGAATACTGACCGAAACGTACATCGCCAGAAATATTCTGCGCAAAATGTGCAGGATTCAAATGGATAGGTACTAAATACGCCAACAACCCGGCCGCCATTTACTTCCGAACCGCCGCTATCAATCACCTTTCGGGCCACGTCGAAGAACAGGAAAGCCGCTGCCACTTAGCCCTTGTCGAGCGGTTGCCGAGCTGCGTCGTTGCCGATGACTCCGATCCCGAACCTCCGCAGCTTCCGCTCTCACAGGCCATGGGAACTGCGTTGGCTGTACTGCTGAAGAGGTCGGGGCTAATCGCCAAAAGCAAACTTCCGGATGAACTTCGTAGACCCACGATTGAAGGTTCGCCGCGATGGCATTGTCGATCTCTTTTACTTCGGTGCCATCCACCACGTTTGGATGCTGACCCCTTTCCCGGCTACGGCGCGATTCATCCGACTCGCGCAGGCGTGATCGGGTTCCGTAAGGGCGGCGCGGCATGGAGCCGAGAAAACGCTGGTGCACCGTGGCAAACCGAGAAGCCGCCGCGCTGCGCTGTCACAGGATCGCGGACCATCCATAAGACCGATTGGGATGTCGATAGCGAGCGCCGCCAGGCCCGCAGGTCTGTTGCGAAGCCAGGGTACGACATCGACCACATCGGCTTCTGTAGCGCCGGTGCGGGTGTCTACAGAAAACGCCACCCAACCGGCCGAGCAGCCATCTATGCCAGCCACCCAGGCGGCTTCCCAATCTTGGAACATCATGAGGCACCACGATTCGTCTTCTGCCAATCTATCCGCCAGCGCCCACCCGGCATCGGCACCCAAAACAGCCGTTTCGGCGGGCTGCCCCGTGCGTGATGGTGCAGAACGGCTCTTTCGTAGAACCCACGCGTATGCCTTGAACCTGCGAAGGCGAATTTTTTGTAGTCGAGATGATGACAGAACTCGTGACAGAGGGTGCTCAGAATCGCGCCGAAGGCGGAGACTTCCTTCCGCACCGCTGTGCGCATCCAGACCCGGATGAGCATCACCTCGGGGTCGTAGTCGCCGAACAGTTCCGTCTTCCAATGTTCGTGGACTCGCAGCGGTCGGGCGGCGAGCACTCGGACGCTGCAATCCGGGACGCCGTAGAACGGCGAAACATCCTTGAGGAAGTCGGCGCACGCTCGACGGACGCTTGCGATCGCCTCTGCCTTCATTGCCGATTCGATGGATTTCGCGATTCCTGGCAAGCGTCCGTCATCGGGTAAATCGAGCGCGGTGCGCCGGTCGCTCTCTCGGAAACCTGCAAGGTTCAATTTGCGTGGCGGAGCGTCGGTCAGCATGGATGGTGGAACATCCCTTTCGACGGCACAATTTTAAGCCTTCGCTGTCTGCTGGCAGCATTGGGGGAATTGTTGCGGCGAAGCCAAGATGGCAACCCCTTCGTGAGCGCACTATCCGTTCCACGGCACGTGGCATCTCCGACTGATCCGATGCGCCGCGTTATATCAGGCCGCCGTTGAAACGGAAGTGGGCTGCACCCCCCTCGAATCGCAAGAAGTACCGACACTCGCAAGGCGAAGTTGGCTATTTACGTTCGGACTGGCCAGATTGTTTTGAGGGACAATAATGAACCAGCACCAGCGCACCGCATTTCGCTTCGCCGCGTACATCCGCGCCCTGGGTGGCGAACCCATTCCTTTCCACCACGGCAGCCACCGTGAATGGGCACTGGACCTCCAGCGCCAGCATGATCGAATGCGCCAACGTATTGCGCCGGACCAGGCCAAGGCGGCGAAGACCACCGCTCGCGCTCTCATCCGGCGGAAGGGTTACCGGCGGGCGGCGGCGGAGGCCACACCAGTGCAGATGACCGTCCCAAGCGGCGGCGAGCGTGCTGGTGACATTGGCGGCGTGAGGGGCGAGGCAGATAACCCGTCCGACCAATCGGCTCCGGTGCTCTCCGCGAAGGAGCGGCGGGCCCTGAGAGCCGAGTTGCGCCGTTGCCGCCGCAAGCTCCGCCATCAGAACTATATGAGTGCTGTGTTGCATGCCATGCGACTGGGAGACGACGTGCAAATCTATCCATGCGCGTGCGGCGGACTACATGTGGGGCACCGGGAGGAGAACGCCCACATACGACAGTATCGGCGTGCGCAGAAGCGGTTGCAGGTTATCGAGAGTCGTTTGGGTGCGCTGGAGAAGGAACGGAAGGCGCTGATTCGCGAGAGATCCCAAATAATGCGCAAACTCAGGAATTTGGGCGGCTCTGGCGATGTTCTGGCCGAGGTTACAAAACGCTTGCATCGCCTGCTCTCGTTCTTGAAACCAGGTCCGATATGACCGGTACCAGCCGGATACGGCCTTCGATACCGAAACACTGTAATCTTCAGGGATTCATGCGAACGCCCTTTCAACCGCGCCAGCGGTCTAGCCTCCCGAGCGCCGCGCCGAACGGGCGGGCGGTTGGCCCCTGGGTAATAAGTTTGACTCGGACGCCACCGAACCGCGAGCCACCGGACTCTCCCGATTCGCTTTCAATCAAGTATCCGAGTTGTCACCGTGATCCTGTGACCGCCATCCCGGCTCCTCTTCAGAATTTCTCTTGCCGGTGGGCATCATTTTGCATATATTTTTTCCAGTTCGCCACGAACACTCTTGGAGGATAGACCATGCCTGTTCCGCCGCCATCCGGCCTAAACCCAGCGAACATCGTCACACCAATCAATTTTCACAATGCCATTAAATTCCTGCTTCCGCCGCTTGGGAGTGTACTATTTGTCTGGTCCTACGATAAGACCCCACGGCAAAACGGCCTTGTAATAACTCATAACGGTCCAGACGGACAGAGCAACTATCTTCTTTCGCAACACATGGGCCGCACTGATTACATCGAAGGCGGTCACTATACCTTCAAGAACGTAACTGACGAAATGCAAGAATGGTATCTGTCTTGTTGGGAGATCGTTCCGGGAGACCAATGGACAGCTTTGAGTCATCAATCAAACCTGAGCAACCATGTTATACTCGGCCCATATCAAGGAAACTGTGTGTTCACGAGCATATCCGGGGGCTACGAACTTGCATTGGTAAACTACACTTCGGAATCTCAGGGGTTTGTAAGCGCCCGATTCGCAGCCGGTGTAGTTCTCGACCAGACCCAGAGCATGACTGTCGCAATCCCTCCGTACGGAGCCCTTCGGCTGGAGTGCTCGATGTTTGGTGTTAGGCGATACAACGCGTTGTGCTTCAAAGACGGTGACCTGATCCCTGGAGTTACAAATCCTTATCCGTCGAAGATCATTGTGCAATACTCAATTGGAAATGCCGCCTCTCTTGTTCAGATACTATACATCAATCCATTTGAAATCCCGTGGCCTTTGCATTTTTTCGGATGGGAAACGCTTCAGGGAGAACCCATCGGAGTTTTGACCCATCAAGCGGTGATCCAATTCGGACCGCCAGAAGTGAATGCAGGAAGTTGCAGCTTTCTGACTACGATCGGCGACGAATACGTAGAAGCCAACACAAAATTATCTACGCTGAAGTTTCAGATTGAGGACCCCCATGCTGCATAGAAGACCCGTTTTTCGCACATCGCCGCCTGCAATTGCTGAAATCGTAAAACCTCCTTTACGCCTCTTTCGCGGTGTCCGTCCGTCGGATTTCTGCCACCCGCCGGTACGAGTTCTGCGCCTTCAGTTACATTTCTTCGGGATGATCTTCGCCAATATCCGCCCTCATCGCCAGATTAACGGTGAGGAATTAGATAGTGCTTGATCAGATTCTTTGCCACCTTGAAACCGGTGAAGCCTTCGAGTTCAATGCTCAGCGCCTTCTTGGGGCCAAGCCGCCCGGGTGCGCCAACACCTGCATTGAGTGCTTGGCCGACGCATGCAGTGAGCGGGCTGCTACACGAGACCTCGCCCTATCCGCCCACAATGACAATTGGTCGGACAACCTATCAGCGGGCAGCGGCCAGACCGACGTACGCAGTAGGATGCTGGGAAAGCTTTCATTTCCTGGCGGCCATAGCTAAGTCCGCGCCAGCGGGCAGCCACCGAATGCGTCACTCCGCCGAGCGCATGCGCCGCCCGAAGCGCCCGGCTGCGTTCTGCGGCGGTTTACCGCCGCCAAGAGGAAGACGAACTGGCAATTCGATTGTGCAAGCGCCTATCTTGATCGTGCGATTGAGCCGTATGGGTTCGATTTTGAAGTTGCCCCAGGGTCCTGAACAGCGCATCGGAGAATCAGAAGAACATGGCCGCTGGACGACATGTGCCGCGAGAACCCGGACCATAAGGCGGACGGAATTATCGTCGGGAAAATATGGCTGATTGGACGTTCCTACGGAGCCGCAGTTGAACGCCGCCCAAGCCCCGACAATTCCGACGTAGACAGCTTCTACGAGTGCGAGGTCGCTCCCAAGATCCGCAATTCCGCGATCGACGCGTGGTTTGGTGAGATCCGCAGCGACAAAGAGGACGACCTTTCGATGCACCTTGAGATTCACAAGCGGGTTATGGACCTGTTCACCGCCATCTCCGGAGTTGAAAAACGATCCCTCGCCTCCAAGTACCTGCATTTTCATTTCCCGGAGCGCTTCTACATCTACGATTCACGCGCACAAAGAGCTATTTCCCGGCTCACCTCGCCTGTGGGTCGGAAGCTCCCGCCGCTGCGGGAACATGACTATGATTACGCTCGCTTCTTTCTTCGCTGTGAATCATTGCGCAGGCAATTCGAAACACAACTCGCGAGGTCACTCACGCCGCGAGACCTGGACAATATCCGGCTGTCCTTCAAACCTTAGAATCCGCGAACTTCATGGCAGCCTGTGCCCAGTTCCGCGCGCCCAGCTTGCGGCAGATCTTCCCGACGCGCCTCTTGATGATATCTCGACTTCCGCGCCGAGGTCCAAGTGACCTGGATGCCTCACAATAGCCCCAACCCAACGAGCCTTGGAAGTGGAGTCACCGTAAATTAGTCCGTGGACAAGTCCGTGATCCGCAGTTCCTCCCTCGCGCGCATTGTCATCGCCTGGCCGAAACGCTAGCATTCAGGTGGCAATGAGATCGAGGCCTTGTAAGCTGGGATCCTTTGCTGGTCCCGCAAACACTCTCTCGACCATTCAGGGTCTCCCTTGGTTTTTGTCTCACCATTTGTCTCCCATGATGCCCACGCACGGACATGCGCCTCACACTCAGGCTTGGTTGTTACGAACGACACTTCCAACGACAAGTATTCCCCTGGCGTCCAGGCACTCGACGGCGTCTCCACGAACAGACAAGTCGCGGGCATCTCGCCAAATGTCCCATCGCCCCTAAATCCATAAAAACTATCGCCCGGAGCGCGACGGGCAATGTCACCCTTACGCGAACTCCACACGCTTAGCTCACAGCTTTCCACTTCTTCGCGAGTGGATATAACAGGGAGGTTCACCGTGAGTCCGCTCCACAAAGCAGCCTTGTCGCCGTCGTTTCTCGCTTCAACGCGAATACGGTGGCGGATCGCCCCGCCCTCACGTTGGGCTGTAGTATTCACCGTGATGATCTTGGGAATTATCGTTCCATGAAGATCGTGAGGACTTGACGGAAACAGCCTCTCCAGATCCCTAACCAGCGCAACCGCGTCTTGGTAGCGGCTGTCCGGTGACTTTTGAAGCAGCCGCATGATGATCTGGTCCAGAAGCGCCGGTATCTCTTCATTCAAATTTCTCGGGGAAACCGGTTGATGGTGAAGAACGGCACTGAAGCAGTCCGCAGCATCCGGGTATCGATTTAGGTCAAAATAGAATGACCCCGTGACCAGTTGATAAAGGAGCACCCCGACCGTGTACAGGTCTGAGCGGCCGTCGAGTGGGGAGCCGCAAACTTGTTCTGGAGAAGCATAGGTCGGCGTACATGGATGAGGCTGCCCCAACCGCGTGACGCCCATTCCGCCGTACGATTTGGGAAGATGCGCGATGCCGAAATCTGCGAGCTTGATCAAGCCGTCGTCACCGAGAAGGATGTTGCTCGGCTTGATGTCACGATGCACGACCCCTTTGCCATGAACAGTTTTCAGCGCTCGGGCTATCGAGAGTCCAACATCTACCGCTTCCGCAACCGGCATCTTCCCACGCCTTTCCAGCAGAGTCTGAAGGGTGCCGTTCGGCAGATATTCCATCATGATGTAGCGGGGCCCCTCAGCGGGGAGAAGGTCGTAAACAACCACGATATTCGGGTGGCCGACAGCAGCAGCGATGCGTGCGTCGTTCGCAAACCTCCTCAGGACTTCCGCATCTTTTACAAACTCGCGCTTGAGCGCTTTAATGGCAATGTCTCGGCCCAGCACATTATCCCGGGCGAGATACACGAGCCCGAAGTACCCCTCACCCAAGACCCGCCCTAGTGAATATCGATCAAAAAGGAGATCCTTGCCCTTTTTCGCCATCACCCTTCTCCGCGCCAATGACAAATCGCGATGACGCTTTCCTCGCCTTTCGGCTCCGGCCCGTCGACGTCGACCAATTCAGCGCCAAGTTTCTTCCTCGCAGACCAGGGAATTCAATTCTCAAAACACGATAACATGCGGAGTCTGGCTAAACTGCTTGAGAGGCGTATGCAAATCGCCGCCGTGCTCTGGGCCCGATACCCCGTATACGGTGTTGACCTTTTCGGGCGACGACGATTTAGCCGGGGTGCGCTAGCCGCAGGAAGAGGCGCTCGAAATCCGCCGCCGTGTTCGGGCCCGAGCACCCGGATACCTTCATCTCTGCGTGGAACCTGTTCCGTACGCTTCAGAACTTGGGCCAGGGCGAGGCCGCCAGGGTCACTCTAAACCCCGACCCGCTGTGGCTGCTCGACCGCGATCCGGGCGCTCTCAGTGCCGACCAGCGCAAACTCCGCGATTACGCGGGCCGGGCCGCCAAGGATTACCTGCCGAGGCGAAAGGAAGTTTCGTTCGGAAGAGGAACTCCGGGTGCCCCATGGTCCGCAGTTCCTGGAGCACCATATTTCATAAAGGGCAAAATTTGAGAATTCGCGCTACGCTTAGAGCAGTTTGAAACGTGGCAGCAAAACAGACGCTTCCACAGAGCCATTGTTTCAACAGCCCCCCGGCAGGTTTCGCCCTTCCCTTGCTCCGCACCTCGCTGCTATCGTCTTCTCATCAACCACTTTCACGGTGACTTAAATTGAGTGTCTCCATCAAACGGATAACAGAAAATGATTGGCAAGACCTGCGTTCAATGCGCCTCAAAGCCCTTCAGTCCGATCCTGGGGTATTTGGCTCTAACTATCAAAAAGAAGCTGCGATGACCGAAGCCGAATGGAAAAGCTGGCTTCAGACAGACGATACCGCCATCTTCCTAGTGTATGAAGATGATGCCGCACCTATCGGCATGACCGGAATTGCGGTTGATCGAGGCGACCCAACAAAGAGAAGAGCAGTTCTATGGGGTTCGTGGCTTGAACCGCGAATCCGAGGAAGGGGTTATTCGAAGATGATGTATCAGACACGAATAGCGTGGGCAACGGGACACCCCACAATAGAAACCATAATCGTTTCCCATCGCGCCTCAAATCTCTCCTCCAAGCATGCAAATCAAAAGCATGGCTTCGTTTTTACCCATAAAGAGGAGAAAGTCTGGCCTGATGGGGCTCCCGACGAAAACATCTTTTATGTGCTCAACGTCAAACACCCGACTCCCAAATAGGGTAAATTTCGGGATTTCCGACAGAGTTCCTTTGCGAGGGCCGGGTCAGTTTTCTTTTGGGCCGACCCTGATAACGTGAGACATAATAAATTGAGCGGTCAGTAGCGGGCCGCCGATTCCTGGACATGTTTGCTGTAATCATTGCCGTCCATGCAGTTATGTTCGTCAGCGGGTTGCTCACGATTGCTTTTTGCTATGGGGCGTTTCGAGCCACGTTCTTGGTACGGGCCGGGAAGCCAGCAGACGTACGGCTTATAAATCCAACGCTCATTGGCAAAGTATGCCTCTGCTTTGGGCTGCCCTTTTTGGGTTCTTCATTATACCTTCACATTCGAGGATTCAATAGTTCTGGGAGGGTGGTCGCATTGGCTGCAATCCTATTAGTACCTATCCATTTGAATCCTGCACATTTTGCGCAGAATATTTCTGGCGATGTACGTTTCGGTCAGTATTCATGCGGGATTTCGGCATTTTTTCAAAGGCTCCAACTTTCGGGAAAATGCCAGGTTTTGGTTCCGGCTACGCCGGGTTAGGCTATCTGGTTGGCTATATTTGGGCGAACGACACGCCGAGTAGCTGAGAGACCGTCTCACAAAGGGTCCTTTGTGGGTCATGAACGCCACATCACTCTGATATCTGCAAATCGCTGAAATAGCCCTCTGTTCCTAACCCAATCCACAAAGCAACAGCGCCTTTGCTGTCGCCATGCTTCAGGTCGTTCACAATCAACACCGGCTGTGTGGAACCATTGACATATAGCTCTGCCTTTGGGCCCCTTACTGTAATTTTGATTTTTGTCCACTCGCCTGGAACCAGGTCAACATATGACTCGTAGACGCCGGGAGTTTCTTGCCGAAGCCGTGACCACTCGTACTCCGGCATGGAAATATACTGTGCAGAATGATTCCGCCGCAGTTGGTCGGGGGCGCGACCGTTTGTCGGGCGAATGTAGAAGCATTCGTACTGAGTTGGATTATCAGCAACCCTAAACGCCACACCAACGAATCCTCGCGCGTCCGACGACGCTCCTTGGCGAGGTTTTCCCGCGACTTCTACCTCAATCGTGCCGTCGTGAAATGTCGCCGGAAGCACAACGACTCCGCCACCTTCTCCATTTTTCGGAGTGACCAGTTCTAAGTTGGCGGCCTTTTCTGGGAACACGCGAACGGCTTTGCGGCCTTTATAGGTTGTCGCCTCAACGGTGACATCATAAGGCCGTAATCCATCGATGGAATCGAGCGGAAAGGATTGTTGAGCCGAGCCAATGCAAGGTACAAGCAGGAAGACTATCGCGCCAACAACCGTAAAGGGGGCAAATCTGTACATGATGTTCGCGATGATACCGCACTGAGGTGGTATTAAAATGGGTCTCTTGCGCAACATCGTCACCCTCCTCGTCGGAAGTGCTGCGGTGACGCGGGAGGGTCCTGTGGTATCGGCGACAGCGATGATGGGACAGCTCATTTCGCCCTTCAACAGTTCAGCACCCAGTAGAGGGTGGAGCGGCCCACTTTCAGGTGATCGGCTCCGTACTGCCGGTCTTCGCCATCGCGGTAGCCGCACTGCGGCGACATTTTTCGACGAATGAGCTGATGCCCCGGCCTCCGTCTCCGGGCCACGAAGACTCTCGAACGCGCTCGGAATCAAGAATTTCAAGTAACCTGGAACCATCGGGGAAGTTGGGAGTAGCGTGACCGTAACCTCGTCGCCAAGATGGAAATACCACATGAGACCACTTGCGGGTTCTGGTCATGCGGCGTATCATTTGCGGGCATCCCGTTGAAAGCCTGACTGCCCATCACAGTACCGCTGAATAGGGATACATTTTGAGCTATTCGACGCTCAAGAAGGAGATGCCCATGAATGCCCGCTGCGGCACAAGCTTGAACGCGGGTCTCCAACTGTCCGTCGCTGTGATTCTCGTCGCCATTTCACCTGGGACGATTGCACAAAACCCAGGCGCAGGTTTGGGCCAAGGTATTTTCAATGGAACCTCGGCCGTCTTACTGAGGACGATGAAAGCGCCCACCGGCGTTTTTAGTGTAGGGCCCCGACAGCTGAATTTCGGTAAAGTGAAAGTGACTCAGCAGGTCATGAATGTGATCATCATTTCAAATGGGACTTCCTCACCCGCCGAGATTCAGACATTGGAAGTGCGGGCAGGCGGATTCCGACTCTCGTCTCCCGTCAAGCTGCCAATGACAATGCCCCCCAACACCGAATTTACCCTAACGGTCGACTTCTTGCCTCCACATTCAGGCAGCCACACGGGGAAGATCCTGGTGGCGTCCCGAACTACCAAGGACAGAAAAATGCATAGGTCACAAGTCCTATTGAAAGGCGAAGGAGTTCAGAAATGACAAGGGTAAGAGCGTTTGCAATGCTGGTTCTGCTGGCTTCTATAACTGCCTTCGGCTGGACAGCTGAAGCCAAGACAAAGCAAGCACCCACGACGGATACCGGCCGGTTGATAGCTGCTGCAAGTTCCTGTGACTTAACTAAAATGAAATCACTGATTGACGCGGGAACCGACGTCAATGCAATAGACGCCACAGGCTTCGACGTTCTCAGTCGCGCATCCCAAGACGTTTACCCGCTTGCCCGAACCAGGTTCGGGCTCAAAAAACAGTACCGGCTAAAGTGCCCAGACGCGGTGACGATGCTAACCAAGGCGGGTGCGAATCCCCGAAAGGCTAAGGTCTATCACAACCCAAAAATTGACGAGGACCAGCCAAGTCTCACGGCTATCGTCAGCGTGCAAGATGCAAGGGAGACAAAAGGCGGCGGGCTCGCTGTCGACGAAAAGCTGGCCAAGGCAGTTGAAGACGACTTGAGGTACGGGCACTATCCGATTATCAGATTGGAGGAGGTACGGCAGAAGCTTAGAACCGCCGGTCTCTCGGAGGATGAGACCTTGAATCCGGATCGAATGAAGGCATGTAAGGTCCTCGGGGCGGATGCCGTAGTCGACGCAACGCTGAAGGATTTTCGCAAGAAAGACATCGGCATTCAAGTAGCGAGCGGTTCCAGCATTGAGATCAACATCACGGATTGCGGAACCGGCGAGCTACTGTACCGAAGCGATATCGGTAACATCAACGAGTCTCGTGGATTTATCGCCAGAGCCTTCGTGAGCGAGTTTGATATGGCAGTCCAAGCGGCGATAATCATTCCGGTTTATGAGAGGGAAAAATGACAGTAGCCTGGCACCATTTAGCCGGGCGAGCCCCGAAATATGGGCGAGAGCTACGCGCGCTTCGAGAGAAAATCGTGAAATGAAAATTCCGTATGTCTCAAATCGGGTCCTTTGTGAGACGCAATCATCAGCGCCAATCTATGGAGGGGCCTAGTGCAACAGTCTATTTTGCCCTCAAGGCTGTCCAGGTGAGACGGGCCGCGCAGTAGAGGAAAACGATTAAGCCGATGACCGAGCCGATGGCGAAGACGGCAGTGAGGATCATCTCATAGTGGGTGGCGAGGCTGTGGATGCCTGAAAATAGATCGCTTACGACGGCGCTCGACTGGGCTAAACGGGATGCGTTTGGCGTGAGGACCTGGCAGGACTGCGACACAACCATGAAGGCGAGGAGAACAGAAAAGCCGAGACCGAGGATGGGAAAAAAACCTATTGGCAGAACCTTGGAGCGGAACGGGTCCGAAAGATAGAGGCGCGTTGGCTGACACCGCGCTCTCTTGCTCGGTGCCCGCTCGTAATATCCCAAACAGATGGTTTCGTACGCTCCTCCTTCGGTTGGCGTCCAGCAGCGCTTGCCTGGCGCACTGGATCGTTCACCCCTTAGTCGCCGGGCGCAGGGAAAATTGACAGCAGAGCCTGTTTTTTTTCGGCGGCGAAGAGGCCCTTCCGGAGGTGATCCGCTATATCCACCGAAACCCCGTGAAGCGGGGGCCGGTCGCGTCGCCTGAGCAGTACCCAAGGAGCAGCTTCAACCACTAACCGACCGGCCTTCGAGGGACCGTTGAAATCGAGTCGAATTGGACGGCAAGGCTTCGCGACCCACTCATCGCGATAAGGCCGCGAATGAATTGGGCACGGATTCCCATCTCGCCTCACAGCAGAAGCGCGACCGACTCGATGAGTGGGCCCCCTTCCACATAGAGACACCCGCCGGGTGGCGGAATCAACCCGGCGACCTCTTTTTAACCAGCGCCATCGTTTCCCGTCCCGTCGACGCTGGATTCCATTAATCAGACCGCGTGGACCCGCAAGAAACAAGCTCCCCGCTATACTTATATCGCAGCTTCCACGCGCCATCCGCCCGGCACGCCCCTCCAGAACCTCTTCCCGGGAAAGGGGCGCGCAAATGAGATCGCAATGATTCATGCGAGCACCTTCGGAAATGTTTTTCGGTACCGGCAGTATCGAAACCGCATACTATTCACGCTGTTCATGTTAGCCCTGTACCGGCTGGGCGGCTTCATCCCAATTCCGGGCGTCAATATTCGGGCGTGGGAGATCCCCTTCGGAGGAGCTTCGTCTTCAGCTCTCGGCTTCCTGGATACGATTGCGGCGGGGAATATCAAACATCTCTCGATTTTCGCACTCGGTGGACTTTCCACCATCGCGGCAGAGATCATCATTCAAATCTTGTGCTTGGTGGTTCCCAACCTCAAGAAGGCTGGCTCGGAAGGCGAGGCGGGACGGCGCAAGATTAATCGGTGGACCCCGCATACATCCGTCGTCATAACCTTTCTGATATCTTTAGGTGCGGCAATACTACTCCTGCGCACACGGTCGGGCGTCGTAATTCAACCCGGGATCAGATTTTTGATATTGGCGACCGTCTCGATGACTGCCGGGTCGGCATTCATAACTTGGATAAGCCAACAGATCGGCGAGCGCGGCATCGGCAACGGTTCTTCGATGCTGGTCTTGACAGGAATCGTCACGAAGTTACCGGCGGCTGCCGACACCGTCTATTATAACTACGCTGTGACGCACCAGTGGAATGTGATCACAATGATAGTCATCAGCGCCGTGATGGTAGCTGTTGTCCCATTCATCGTATTGGTGGAGCGCGCGGAGCGGCGAATACCGATCCAACAGGATAAGGAGATAAGGGGCAGGAGAATATTGGGGGGCAGCTCTCGTCATATGTATATGCCTATCAGATTGAGCCCCGGTGGTGCTCGCCCTCTATTCTACGCGCTCGTATTAATGAGTATTCCAGGGGCACTGCTAGAGTTGTTTCGGGTAAATCGAGGTAGCTGGATGACGTCTCTTTTGGAGACCACCCAGGTCGGTGAGCCGCTTTACTATGTTTTATTGCCAGCATGTATCAATTTCTTTTGTCTTCTATATTCCGCTGTTATTTTTGACCCGAAGAAAATAGCCGACAATCTAATTAAAGAAGGAAGCTTCATTCCGGGCATTATGCCTGGGCCCAGGACGGCAGATTTCATCAATGATATTATTATCAGGATCGCGGTTGCGGATGGCATCTATCTCACAATTCTGTGTATCGTCCCGGACTTGATGTTTTGGGGCATAAGGCTACAGCATCTTCCGCTCGTCGGTGGATGGATCGACGGCATGTTAGTTTCTTCCCACATGGACTTAGTGATGAGAGGTTTAGGAGTGCACGTCTATTTCGGTGGCGAAATGGCGCTCATTGCCGTAACTATCGCGATGGAGCTCGTAGACCAAATCGAAGCTTGGTCCATTCTCAGACACTTCGAAGGCATCTTGCCAGTTTTTCGAACAGCCCGCTAAAGAACGACACTTTGAGAGAATGTCTGATTTTTAGAGTCCCCGATAGGGGATCGGTAAACCCCTCGCCTTTAGGCGACGGATGGGACTAGGCTTGGAGGGATGGAAGACTACAAGCGTGGCAGTCACACGGTATGGGATTGTAAGTATCACCTAGTATGGTCGACGAAATGCCGATATCAGGTTCTGGAAGGGGAAGTGGGCCAGCGCTGCCGGGAGTTGTTGCGGGAGATCGCTCGCAGTCTGGCGATGCTGATCTATGCCGGATCGATCAACCGCGACCCTGTGCATATGGCGATCGGGATCGCTAACCAGCGCCGGGCCGCTTTCCCGCACGACGAAGTTGTAGTCTTTGTGGGAAAGGCGCAGGAGAAGTGCACTGTCTACCGCACCGAGAAACGCCACAACCCATAACCCACGAACCTATAAGCGCTATGCCTGGATCGTGAAGTCCACAGCCCTGGTGAATCATTACTATTTCTACTGCCTGGATCGGAACTTCGGGCCGTTTTTTCTGAAGTTCTGCTCCTACTTTCCCTATAACGCCTAGCTGTGCCTGAACGGGCACGAATATGCGAAGCGGCAGTTGGAGAGCAGAGGCATCGGGTATGAGGCGTTGGACAACGGCGTGCTTTCCTGTACGGCCCCCGCGCGTTTGTGCCGTACCAGGCGGAATACGAGCTTGGCCTCGAATTTGGGAGCCTTTGGAATCAGTGGCTGGAAGGAATGCGGAAGGCGCTCGATGAATTGACGGCGTGATAGCCGACCCCGATCGCATTTGGTGGAATATGCGCCGATTTCCGTGGGCTTGTGCCCACGGGGTCGCCGCCGTCTCCACCGCGCCCTAGCGGTGCCGAACTCGCGTTCCAGTCTGTTAACACAGCAACAGGGCTGCCCGGTAGTCAGCACCGCATACTGCCCGAAGCGATTACCGATCACCTACCTCTGCGCCCCTCCGCGCGTTGCCAACAACCTGGGGTGACCTGCAGCCCTGCTCGCCCTGCAGCCCTGCGCGTCGCGCTGTTTAGCGAAGACCAACGCCACTCCATCGCCCTCACCGCGCATGCCGGAATGGGCAGCATCGGCAAATCGGTGTTGGCCAAGGCGGTTACCGACGATGATCGGCCAATGGCAAGCATTTGATAAAGAGTGGGAAATCGGGACCCTGAGAAGCCGTTTAGAAGCGCTGATTTCCGACCTCCGTCTGCCAGGTTACCGGCGGGGAATCGTTATCCCTGGATTTGCGGATGCGCCCTGCACGAAGGGTTTCAAGAACGCCAGTACCAACGGAAACAATCTGATGTATACCTGCCCAATCCTAGGAGCAAAAGGGGAAACCCATAGTGAGGCTTTTCCATCTCCCTTCACTCCTAGAAGCGCTCCCATGGATGAATCAAGTTCGATAACCACGGTACAAGTTCTTGTAAATGAGCGGGAGTGAAAACTTGAAAAAACGCAGCGCTCAAGAACGGAAATGAAGCGGTGGACATTAATTCAACAACTTACGGCTGATGTTGACTGATTCGATTCATCCACGAGATTGCTTCTAGTGTCCAGACTTCCCGCCAACGCTTCGTGAATTTCGAGCAGAGGCTGGCGATATGAGATTCCTGCGATTCGACTCTTTGCGTGCGGTCATTCAAGCGATGACACTTACCGCAGGAGCCCGCCGGGCACAAGTGCTTCGTCGTGTTTTGCTCCTGGGAACCCTGTACGTTGTGGCGATCGCGTCGGGTCTGACTTCATGCGGCGGAGGTGGCGGAGGTGGTGGCGGCGGTGGCGGAGGTGGCGGATGTAGCTCCTCGCCAGGTGGGCAGCCAACCGTCACTCTCAATACACCCACGAGCGGCGCGACTAAGCTCTCTGGCAACGTGTGCAACGCCGACAATTCAACGGATAAAATTGTAATCTTTGCCCTTACAAATGAATGGTATGTCCAACCTTTGGTCGATGCACCATTCACCAATATTTCCGCGAGCGGAGCATGGCAGAGCTCAACCAACCCGTGGAGCAGCCTTGTGGTTTTGCTCGTCAATCCGGCGAGCTACACACCTGCGGCGACGGAGATTACTGACCCAGCGCTCGATCCAGGCGTTTTGGCCTGGACGAATTACCCGTCAGGACCGATTAGCCTCCAATTCAGCGGCTACACCTGGGGCATCAAGACGACCGGCAACTCGTCGGGCGACCAGTTCGATCCAGGCCCCAACTTCTGGACCAATGACACATCGGTCGTCAACATGGCAGCCGACGGCCTGCACTTGAAGATCAACCAGATCGATGGCATCTGGCAGTGCGGCGAGGTTTACCTCACTCAGTCCCTTGGTTATGGCACGTACACAGTCCAAGTGAGCTCGCATCTCGATCAGCTTGACACGAATACAGTTGCCGCCCCGTTGTTCATTTACGTCGCTTCCGGCCAGGAACTGGATAACGAATACAGCGGCGTTGGAGGCCTCGTTCCCGTACCCTACAATGCCCAATTCGTCGTCCAGCCGTATACCGTGCCGGGCAATATCATGTATTGCACCCAACCGTCCACTGCTCAGTTCACGACCCAAATGGAATGGCAAAGTAATCATGTAACGTTCACCACCTGGAACCGGTGGTCAAGCGCGCCTAGGTCAGCTGACGTTATCTATCAATGGACTTATACCGGCAGCTACATTCATCCGCCCGGACAAGAGCGCGTCCATATCAGCCTTTGGCTGTTGAATGGAAGCGCTCCGGTCAGCGGCACAGGCGATGAGATGATCATCAATTCCTTCACATTTCAACCATGAGGGGATTTCAACTTGTCCTTGGAACCACGCTCTGGGGCTGGCTCAGGCACCTGTCGCGGCATTCAGCATGAATTCGCTAGGATGTGAGGTTCATGGCTCTGTTTACACGGCAGCCGCAATCCGGCGAAGTAGCGGGTACGAATGTGAAGAACGGGCATCCTGCCGTGCCCCTCCCTGTTTCACAAAAGGTAAGTTTCGGGACAAGACGCGAGCCCGCAGAAATCGTGGGCTTGCCCGTCCCGGAAGTCTGTCCCACAAGTCCGGCCTCAAAACGCCTTCCTCCGCCGGGATTGTCCACAATGAAGTACGGCTACGCCCGCGTCTACACAGGAGACCACCCACCGAGAGGCCTAGGTCGGAGCGGTTTTCACGCCCCGGCCACCGGCCCGGCGCACATCCCGTAAACGCCGCCCGCATCACCGTCATCGCAGCCATAGAAGACGAACAGCCCTGCATACTGCCGTGACTCGTCGATCAACGCGTGGAGCTTATCCTCGTCCGTTCCCCGCGTCGGCAGTTCATGCCAGGAGATTTGGAACCATGTCCGTGGATGTGCCGCGAGCGTGTCGAGGATCGGCTCGTGGGCGTAGGCTTTCGAGTTGAGGTGGTCGGCTTCGGCGTCTGATACCTGTTTCATTTGTGGAGCCTCCTTTGGCTCTACAAGGACGTCGATATCGAATTAGCTGGAATTTGGGTGCAGATGGTGAGGTGGATCGGCGCGATGATCTACCGCCCGCTGTCACCGTCTTCGGCAACCGCGACCGCGTCGTGGTCACAAGCGAGCACCAACCCTTGGGCGAACTCCGTTCCCGCCATAACGCCCATCTCGGTCAGCAGGTCAACAAACTCGCCGGGCGCAAACGCATAGTCCGCACCGCACCAGTCGCACAGGTCCCGGTAAAGCGCCTCAATTGAGGTCCAGGCCCGCGAATCGCGAACGCAGCGCTCGGCGCACCAGCGGGCGATGATGGCCAGATCGGCGTGCACCGGAACGGGGGCAGAAGCCCGGATCGTGGGCGCAATCGAGGCGGCATCGGGCGAGCCCTGCCTGGGCAAGCCAACGATCTCGTCCTTGGATGCCTCTGGATGGGCCTTGAGCCAATCGACAGCATCCCCACCCTTATCCAGCCCAAGCTGCGCCGCGTCGATCACCTCAGTGCGGCACCCAATCTCGTTGAGCCGCTTAGCCACGTCCTTGGCATACTGTTGTCCTGGATCATCGTGATCCGGCCAGAAGATGACCTGCCGTCCGGCCAGCGGAGTCCAGTCGGCACCTTCGGCTGAAGTTGCGCCGCCTGAGGTGATCGCCAACAGCCCACGTTTACGCAGGACGTCGGCGCACATCTCGCCCTCGCAGACCACTACCATTTTGCCCGGATAACGGGCCAGCAGGTCGAGGCCGTACAACGGCTTCGTTCCATTTTCAAATTCTGGCTTACCCAGTTGGAAACAGCCGTCTACATTCAGCATTGGCCTGATCCACTTCTTGCCCGTGTTCGTGTTCCTCGCCCGGATCACCCAGTAGAGGGGTGCGCCACGCTCGTCACGGTACTCGTGCAGCGCCTCGGGTACAAAGTCCTTGCCTAGGAACATGGTAGCCAGACGTCTCGCAGCTTCCTTCGCGGTTTCGTGACGATCCTGACCGGAGGAAGCCTTAGCGGGAGTCACAGTTGGAACTGGAAGCGGCTCCTCCCAAGCGCCCAAGTCCTTTGCGGCCTCGGCGAATTTCAGCCCATGCCGCCGCTGATGAAAATCGAGAACATCGCCGCCTTTTGCTCCGCACCCGTGGCAGTTGAAGCCCCCACTCGGTACGTGAATGCGCAGGCTCGGATCACGGTCCTTGTGAAAGGGGCAGCGGGCGCTGCGCCATTTGCCGCTCCCATGGAGCTTCAAGCCCTCGCGTTTGTAGTAGGTGAGCGGATCAGGCAGCCGCTCTTTGCGGAATCCCCTATTAATTGCCATGTGAGGAAATACCGCTTCAAAGCCGCTCCCTGGAATTTTCACTCCCACGAAAGTTGCAGAATGTGCGACTCGCGCGAGAGGCGGCGACGCCGAGATCGTGTTACCCACTGAGGGTGGAAGTGATTGTGGCGGCGTTCGCGCCGTGGCCCGATTCTCTTGCTAGCGTTTCCCAGGAGGAAGGCAACCGGAAGTCATTCACCTTTTCAGGGCTCCGCAAGCATTGAGCAAACGCTGGCGAGCCCATGGCCACCAGAAAAAAAATTCTCAATAATTGGGAGCGAACCTGGGGAACAGTAATTCCAGTTAGGTGCGAAATTCGTTCCCCCGCGCAATGGGTCAGGGGGTTTGGATCTGCCGCCTAATTTCTGATTGAGGATCACGCATGACAACCAACTCTAATATGGACGCTGGGCTCGGTCACGCACACATGGGCCAGCAGGTGGTTCCGCCGAACGACTACGCGGGACCGTTCGATACCAACAACAAGGCTGAGGGGGAGCCGCAAATGAACGCCCCCGAAACGAATCACTCGGTCACGGCGATGAGCGCTCCGGTGGCCACGGTCGCACTCCCGTCGATTGCGGACGGTTCGGACGGTTCGGACGATTGGAGCACGACAGACGAAATTGGGCCTGCAAATCGCCTTGGAAAGGTTGTCCCGATTCTGGCCGGGCAGAAGGCGCACCAGGTGCATCCGCCTACTTCTGGGACCCCCTTCGACAGCCAGCGCGCCGTCTCGCCGAAATCTGGAGCAGCCGCGAAGGCCAAGTCCATCCCGAACGTCCTCAGTGCCGACGGGAAGGAAAAGGATTCGGATCGTCTGATTCGCTTGGCGGAGCCCGCGTTCCTCTTCCATAACCATGACCAGGAGGCCTTCGCCAGCGTTGAAGTGGAGCGCGGCGAAGAAACATGGGCGGTGAGGAGCAATAACTTCAAGCACTGGCTCACCCACCAGTTCTTCATGGACTCGCAGGGTGCTCCTTCCGCCAACGCCATGAAGGAGGCCATCGGCGTTCTGGAGGCGAAGGCGAAGTTTGTGGGTCCGACGATCCGCGTCTTTACCCGGGTCGCGGAGCACGAGGGCAACGTATATATTGACCTTGCGGACGAGGACCGCACCGTAGTCGAGATCACCCCCGCCGGGTGGGGTCTGGTAGACGATGCCCCGGTCAAGTTTCGGCGCGCGAAGGGGATGAGGGCTCTTCCAGCGCCTGTCGCCGATGGCAGCATCGACGAGCTTCGGCCTTTCCTCAACGTTCACGATGAGACCGACTGGATGCTCATCGTCGCATGGCTTCTGGCCGCTCTGCGTCCTCACGGTCCGTATCCTTTGGCCGCCTTACATGGCGAGCACGGCAGCGCGAAGACCACCACGGCCCGCGTCCTTCGGGCTCTCGTCGATCCGAACCTCGCGCCTGTACGCAGCGAACCGAAGGATGGGCGCGACCTGATGATCGCGGCCATCAACGGTTGGATGATCGTGCTCGACAACCTGTCGAAAGTTGCCGACTCCCTGTCCGACGCGCTCTGCCGCCTTTCGACCGGCGGCGGGCTGGGGACCCGGAAGCTTCACACCGATACCGATGAGACCATCCTCGATGCGCAGCGCCCGGTCATCCTGACGGGGATTGAAGAACTCGCTACGCGCGGCGATCTCCTTGACCGCTCCCTGGTCATCAATCTTCCTGCGATTCATTCCAGCGAACGGAAGACCGAGCGCCAGTTCTGGGCGGAGTTTGGCGAGGCGCAGCCGCGCATCCTGGGCGCGCTGCTCACCGTCGTCGCCGGAGCGCTTCGCGAAGAGCCGTCGGTGGACCTCCTGCATCTTCCCCGCATGGCGGACTTTGCGGTTTGGATCTCGGCGGCGGAACCGGGGTTGGGCTGGGAGCGCGGTGCGTTCATGAAGGCCTTCATTGAGAACCGCCATCGGGCGAATGAAGTTGCACTTGAGACCAGCTTCCTCACCACCCCGGTCCTCAAGCTGATCGAGAGGGGGCCGTGGACGGGAACCGCCGAGCAGTTGCTGCACCTGTTGGAGCCGACGGTGCCCGATTCGGTTCGGCGCAATCCTGAATGGCCGAAGACCGCGCGTGGTCTTGCCGGAGCGCTCCGCCGTCTCAACCCTAACCTTCGGCCCTTGGGCGTCGAGATCAGCTTCGACCGTGACAATGGAAGGCAGCGCACCAGGGTCATCACCATTGCCCGTCAGGCACCGTCCGGACCGTCCGCACCGTCCGGCAGCGTCGGCGCACCGGCCCGCTAACGCTGAGCATCCAGACCGCTGGGGCGGAAACGCCTTCGCCGCCCTAGCAACTTTTTCACCCCGTCGGCGTGTGAAGAACTCCGTCAATGGAACCGGGAATTAGGACTACGACTACAGCCTTCAAATATAGAGGACTTCTTATTCCATGGGCTCCATACCTACAAACACACACCTTCCTGGAGAATCCTTCTCCTTGGCCGCCGAGGTCGCCACCGCCATCGTTGACGCCCGCCGATACTGCCCAGGACCCGAGGAAGACAGCGCCGCCACAGGAGGACTGGTCTGCGTGGAAGCCGCGTCCCGTCCGCGCGCCGATGCGTCCCTCTCAACTCTGCCTCTTGAAGTTCGCGAGTTTGCGGAACGGATGAACAGGTTTGTCGCGCAAGCAGAAGAGATCAAGCGCTACACAAAGGAGATAGTGGATGTCGTCGCGTCCATTCTAAGGTTCAAAGTTCTCCGATAACGTGACTACCGGCCAGAGCCAGGTGAACCGCGAAGCATCATTCCGCTGCTCAACACACCCGCGCTCACGCTCGCGCAATCTGCAATCAACCTAACCCAAACTCCCAAAGTAGCTTCGAGCCATGCAGCGCGTGAGGAACATCGCCTTCCCAGCGGCGAACGAAGCCGTCGTCGCGGAGCAAGACTGTTTCCCGGCCTCACGGACCATCCGCGCCCGGAGAGTCTTCACGGCTGAGGGTGAACGATCCACTCTTCCCTGTTTAAACGCACCCAGGGGGGCCGCGCTCGCTCCGGGGAATCTCCGGCTGAAAAAAATTTATCCAATAACCTTCAAAACGGTCGCCTCATGGGTACTACCTATCAGGAGGGTATTGTGGGAACGAACACAAGGGAAGAATGGCTCACTAACGCAGTTGACGCCTTGAGGCCGGTTTTCTATGAGGCGGGACTCTCAATACCGGCCAAAGTGAAGGTCTCGTGCGGCTGGCCAAGCAAGAAGGCTCTGGCGAGCCCTGTGACGGGGAAAAGGGCTCTTGGCCAATGCTTCGCTTCGGCAACCAGTGCAGAGGGCTATAACGAAATCTTCATTTCGCCGGTGCTGGATGACGCGATCGCCGTCCTTGACGTCCTGGTGCACGAACTCGTCCACGCGGCTGACGACTGCGTCCACGGTCACCGGGGGCCATTCGCCAGCATGGCTCGTGCAGTGGGGCTGGAGGGTAAGCTGACCTCGACGCACGCGGGTCCCGAACTCCTTGCCGCGCTGAACGCGCTCAACCTGCCGCCTTACCCGCACGCAAGCGTGGATGTGAATCGTGCTGGCCTGCCAAAGCAATCGACCCGCCTTATCAAGGTCGCCTGCGGGGAATGTGGGTATCCGGTACGCGTTACTCGTGTGTGGCTGACGAAGGCGGGCGCTCCTGTATGCCCTATGCACGGCGTCGCGATGTCAATCAAGCAGAGCCTTATCGCTTCTATGAAGGAGGAACAGTGAGTCAGAACAGCACCATCGAATGGACAAACGCCACCTGGAACCCAGTGCGGGGCTGCGACAAGGTCAGCCCCGGCTGCAAGTACTGCTACGCGGAGACCTTCGCTGAGCGTTTCCGGGGCGTCCCCGGCCACCCCTTCGAGCAGGGATTCGATCTGCGCCTCGTGCCCGAGAAGCTCGACGAGCCGAAGAAGTGGCGCAAGGGCAAGAAGATCTTCGTCAACTCCATGTCGGATCTCTTCCACAAGGACGTGCCCACGGATTACATCCGGCAGGTGTGCGACGTGATGCTTGAGGCGGACCATCACGAGTACCAGGTCCTGACCAAGCGTCCAGAGCGCCTGAAGGACCTGCTTTCAACGGCGAAGTTTGCGGATGCCGCCAGCGCTGGACACATCCTCTGGGGCGTGAGTGTTGAAGACCGGAAGTGCGGACTGCCGCGCATCGATTTGCTCCGGGCAACGCCTGTTCGTCGGCGTTTCCTGTCGATCGAGCCCCTCCTCGAAGATTTGGGCGAGGTCGATCTCTCGGGCATCGATTGGATCATCGTCGGCGGGGAGTCCGGAGCGGGTGCCCGTCCCTTCGCCCTCGAATGGGCCGTGTCGTTGATCGGCTCGGCGCGGAAGTACGGTGTGCCGATCTTCATCAAGCAGATGGGACGCAAGCCCACGCTCGACGGCGATCCTTTCGTGATCATCGACCAGAATGGCAACCGGGATGCCAAGGGTAAAACAATCGAGGCGTGGCCGGAGTACCTGAGGGTGCGGGAATTTCCCACTCAGGACGGAGGGGGCGTTTAAACACGTCGAACGGACCGGCAGGGTGTTCGCCAAGGAGCAGCATTTCGACTTTGCCGGTACCGTCGGCGACTCCGAGCAGTTTTTCGCAAGGCGCGCTTGCCACCACAGGGGGGTGAATTGCGAATGATGGTTGAATCCCTGCCTTGCCGCCAGAGTGTAGTAGAAGGCGAGGTGCCATGCCGAAGCAAACGCCGACGGCCTGACTCTCCGACGGAATAGTAGGACTTGCCTATGAGTGCGCCGGATCGCTTCTCATGGATCGGGTGCTTGTGGATCAACGAACCTTCAACCACATCTTTTTAGGAGAGATGAATGACCGAGACAATGAATACGCCACCCCAGCGGGTCGCAATCTACACGCGCTCCGCCGCCACAACGACTAACCCTGACTCCCTGAAAGACCAGGAGCGCCGGTGCCGCGAGGCCATCGCCGAGCAGATTCCAGAGTGCACCGTGGCCGAAGATTGCATCTTCCAGGACTCCGGTGCGTCCGGGCTGACAAGCCGTCGGCCTGGACTCGAAGCCCTCCTGAAAAAGGCAGCGGAGAGTCCTCAGCCGTTTTCGTGCCTGTTCGTTGACAGCGTCAGCATGATCGGACGGTCCTGGTCGGTCGTTCTCTTAATTCTCGACACCCTGCGCAGTCACGGTGTTGACGTCTTCGTAGCGGAGCAGCGCATGTACATGGGCTTCCCTGGTGGGGGCTCGGCGATCTAAAGTGCAAGCACGGTTCGCGGTAGCATGCCGCGCCCAAATACGAGTACTCCATCGCCCCCGGGGCCCAATCCCGGGGGTCCGCACGTCTGGAGCCATCTTGCCGAGTCATCAACCCTAGCGCCGTCGATCGATCTATCCCGAATGAGCCACTTTCGCTCCGCCACGATACGCCGCCACGAGGTATCACGTGTCGGTGTAGGATTTAAGCTGCCAACCGACGCAGCTTTGGGTGCTTGGTCGCGATCTCCGCTTTAAACGGGATGGTGGAAAGATTGTAGAGTGTGGAGCTTCTTGGACTTGAAACCCCACACTCTACACCCTCAGCAAAGAGGCTGAGGTCGCCTGTGACTTCGTAAACAGGACCGTCAGCCGTGTAGGTCGGATTCATCACCAGCTTCCCAACCCTCTTCCTGAGTTCCAGCTTGGTCCTCTCCGGGTCGCCTGCAAGAAGGGACACGAAATCGGCAGTCTTCCGCTCCAGGAACTCCCGGATCTCTCCCACCGGCAACGGCTGCTGTTCGGGCTCGGTCGGAACAGAAAGCATCTTGTCGATCGTCCCCATCTCTGCCTCGATGGACTTGAGGCGATCCAGAAGCGTCCGAGAATTCGGCAACGAGCCGAGGGCGATGCCAATGTTGGCGGCCTCCGCCTCCAGTTCGCGCTTGCGAGCGCGTAACTGGGGAATGGTGGCCGTCACCTTGACGGCGTCGCGGGCCCTCTCCTCCCACGCGGAGACGAGCCGCAGATGAAATTCCTCCGCCAACTGATTATGCAGCGCGGGGTCCTGAAGGTTGGTGGCCAGGGCGGTGAGAATACGTTCTTCAAGGACACGCTTGAGGATGGTCAACTTGTTATGGCAGTTGCCGCGAAAACGGTGCCCGATACAGCCGTACCGAAGAAAAAGTCCGCTGCCGCTGACCACGTTGAAGCTTCCCCCGCACACGGCGCACTCCATGAGGCCACTCAGGAGATAGCGACGACTTGCCTCCGTGAGGTTAAGCCCGCCGCCCTTCCACCATGTCGGCCCCTGCCGCCGCTTGTTCTCGGCCTGGACGGCGTTCCAAAGGTCGTCGGAGACAATGCGCCAATCGGGCACCTCAATCCACTCCCACTGGCTTTCAGGGCGAGGTTTTTGCTCCGTGCGCTTCGTGATCGGGTTCCGGACGGTCATGGTCTTGTTCCAGACATGCACGCCACGGTACTTATCCCGCTTCAGGATGGCGGCGACGGCAGCGGCGTTCCACATCCTCTTGATGGGGCTGTCGGTTCCCTGTAAGGAAGAAGGAACCCCTTCGGCGTTCAGCGTCCGCGCGATGCTCCTGTGGCCCATTCCCCGCGCGTACATCTCATAGATACGCACGACAATGGCAGCCTCGACCGGATTCACAACCAACTCGACGTATTCCACCTTTGGGCGTCCATATGGACCCTTCTTCGTTGCGTGCTCTACCGGCACATTGTTATAGCCATATACGCGACCGTTCGGCAAATGGCCCATAAGCGCGCGTTCGCGCTGGCCGTTGTGAACTTTCCTTGCCACGAAGCGCACGTAGTCCTCGTCCCGCTGCCCCTTGTCAATAAAGAGCTTGCGGAAGTTCTTGTCACGGGAATCAAGCTCGTCTTCGACGAAATAAAGAAAGATATGGCAGTACTCAAGTACTTCACTCATATGCAGCGTGTCGCTCAGCTTCCGCCCAAAACGCGAAGTGTCTGCTGCCAGCACTCCCGAAAAAGGCGGATTGTCCTGCTGGGCGAGGCCCATCATTTTTTCGAGAGCATCACGCCCGGCTACCGACTGGCCGGACTTGGCCTCGTCGGAGAATACACATTCTTCAACGACGACCCATCCCCGCTCGGCAGCGTATTCGCGGCAGAGCCGCTTCTGATGCTCGGTTGAGAGATTGCTTTGAAGTTCCGATGAAAACCTCGTGTAAATCGCGACGCGGACGACTTCCAGCGAGGTTGCGTTCCAGTGTTTAGCGACCATTGGGTACAATGCAGGTTGAGCCCGCACCCTCCTCGTCAAGCACTCCGGAAGTTCCTTTGTGTGGATTCACTTCGGTCGCAGGCACCGCGACAGGGTGCTCGGCAAGGAATTCGGCCACCAGCACCGGGACGATCCACTCGCTTATCGCGGAACTCAGAACCGCAGGGTCGGGCTTGCCCCGGCCCAGCACGACACCGGTGTGCGGCCTGTTGATTCGGTGTGGATGCGTTCTTGAGGAGGGTTCACGCTCGTGGGTCTGATTGGGACCGCTCTTCAACTGATCAGTTTCGCCTTCCGTCATTTTTCTCATTTCGTCACTTCGCTTTCGCCAACTTAAAATCGCCCGATACCTGGACTCCGGCCACAAAATAAGCGAGCAGAAGAGGAAATCGTGATATTAACCCGAGGATGCGGTTTCTGACCGGATGCCGTGTACCGCTCTTGTCCAAAGTTCAGCCGGTGCTTAACCCATGTCCTGACGCAGCAGGCGGATGGCCAAGACCGCCGACCAGGCTTCGCGGTTTGTCTTTCGAATTTCACGTAGGAACTCGCCCCCCTTGGCATAACCCATAAAAGGCCGGTCCGGCCAAATCAGGCACCGGACCGGGATGTATCCAACGTGCCTTGTAACAGCAGGAATTCCCCTGCTACTAGATACTGGGGACCTGCGCCAAAAATAGCCAAAATCGGGATGCGAGGTTGCGGTACGTGCTGTGCCCTCGATTTTCCTGCCGATTCAACTCGGCGACACGGTCCGTTACATCTCCTTCGTGACAGATCACAATGCCGACGTTGCGACGACAACCAGTCCCGAGACTATCCTGCGTCGCATCTGGGCGGCGACGGCGCTCATTCATCGAAGGTTGAGAAAGCGCCGCCGCTCAGAGCCGTCGCCAGGATCAATGGTCGTCTTTTTCTCCGAATACTTGATCGGGAGCAGAACCGCATCTTCGGTCTTGGGAACCGTCTTCGCGAACTTGTCGATGCCGTCTTCGAGGGTCGCGGTCAGATTGTTTGCACGATGAACAGTCGCCGAAGGACCTCATTGCGAAGTGTGGCGACGAGATGGGCGGGACCATCCTGCGGAGGATCGGCGGCGACGGCGGCCACGTGCTGAAGCCGGGGTAGCGGTTGAGCCCCGGCATGACCGGTGTGGGTTGACGCATAAGCCTCAAGCACCCAACTCGGGTTTTCAGTGAGATGTGACCGAAAAGACCGAATAAATCTGAAGCGTTCTGGCGGCATAAGCGTGAAGTTTCTGGCACCATTTGCACATAAAGCTGAAGTTTCGCACAACAGAAGCTCGATATCCTGGCAACCTTCAGATAAAAAGGGGTTTAGCGTTTCCGCCAAAGTCAAGGACTCAGGCGCGAGCTTTGTTCACAATGCGGTATAAAACATCCACAGCATCTAATCGGCCTCCGCGCCCGAAATGTCTTGGGTCTGCGATCGCTGCAACTGCCCCATGGCGGCCTCAGAATGGTCGAGGCACCAAACTGCATAGCTTTACCTGGACGAGAAATGTCAAGGAGTAGACCGGCTATGGTCCGGCGCGTCGGCATCAGCCTTTCCGAATTTTGGAAGCACCTGCCTTCATTCGCAGCGCAAGGAGTTGAGCGGGTCGGTGCGCATGGCTCGGCGTGCAGGAAGATAACTAGCTGCAAAAGCGACGAGTAGTAACGCAACGGTGACGACGCATAGCGTGAGCGGATCGCTCCGGCCTACGCCGTACAGCAGATGAGAGAAACTCGGCAACAGGCGCACAAGCGCAACTGCGGCCAAAATGCCGACCGCCAATCCGACGCCAGACATCCAAATTCCCTCGCCGACGATCATGCGGAAGACCCGGCTCTTATCGGCTCCGAGAGCCAGGCGGATACCGATCTCCTGCGTACGTCGCAGGACCGAATAAGACACGACTCCATAGATGCCGACCGAGGACAGCAGCAGTGCCAATGCGGCGAAGATGCCGAGAAGCAGAATGGAAAAGTTCCGCGATGCCATTGATTCAGACACTATCTGATCGATCGTCGCGGCGTTGTATACCGGTTGATCGGGCGCAGACTCGTATACGACTCTCCGAATGGCAGGCATTAGGTCCGCAGGGGGAATCGTCGAACGAACAATCACGGTGAGAGTGCGGAAGAAGTCAGCGACCATGTAATCCGGCAGTTCATACGCGGGGATGTAAATCTGCTGCGGAAGGTAGGCTCCAGGGTCGTCCAGTCCAAAATTGCGCACATGTCCCACCACGCCGACGATCCGAGCCGCTCCCCAATGCGCGACCGTAAGCGTCCGCCCCACCGGATCCTGATTGGCGAAGAAGGTGTGTGCAAGCACGCTGTCGATGACGACCACCTTGCCGGAGCCGATCCGATCGTCCGGCGTGAAGAACCGGCCTCGCAGCAAGGGAATCTGCATCGTCCTCAGATAATCGGGACCGGTCCAAAAGTACAGCGCGTGAGGAAGTTCCTGAAGCGAGGCTGGTTGCGCCGTACCGATCCAGAACGGGCCGCCATTGGCGGCTCCGTCGAGCGGAACGATATTGGTGAGATCGGCTGCTTCCACTCCCGGTAGTTGACCAATGCGCGCAAGCAATTGTTGGTAGGCCACGCGCGTTCGAGCTGGTGAAGTCGTAAATGAGGGGGACAAACCAACTTGGAACGAAATCACGTGCCGCATATTGAAGCCGGGATTTACATGCCATAGATTGCGGACGCTGCGCAGGAGTAGCCCTGCGCCCGCCATCAGCACGAGAGTGAGCGCAAATTGCACCGTGACCAGACGGTTGAGCAGGCGATTCCGGCCGGTTGTGGTTCCCCTCGATCCCGTTTGCAAGGCACTACGCACATCGGGATTTGCCCATTGCATTGCCGGAGCGAGGCCGAAAAGAACCCCCACAGTGACAGAAGCCGCTACTGTGAACACAAGAACCGGCAGGTGAAGGCCGATGTTTCCGGAGCGCGGCAAAGTGTTCGGCAGCGCCACCAGTAGAACGCGAAGGCCGAGGGCGGCGAGCACAACGCCCAATGCTCCGCCCGCGAGCGACAGCATGATACTTTCGGTGAGCAGTTGCCGCACCATTCGTCCGCAACTGGCTCCGAGCGCCGCGCGGATGCCGAATTCGCGGGCACGGGCAGCGGAGCGCGCCAACAGCAAGTTGGCGAGATTGGCGCACGCGATTAGGAGCACCAGGCTAACAGCCCCAAACAACAACACGATCGTTCCCTTCGCGTCGCCGACGACTCCCTCCATCAGCGAAGTCGCCGTAACGCCGATGCTGCGGTTGGCGTCGGGATACTGACGGTCGAGCCCCTGCTGAATCACATTCAACGCGGCCTCGGCCTGGGCAGCCATCACGCCCGGTTTGAGGCGCGCCACCACGGTCAATGCTTCCACTGAACGGTCGTCAAGAATAACGGGCATATTGGGACGCAGGGGCACCATAACGTCCGCACTGATCAGGAAATGAAAGTCAGGCGGTAGCACGCCGATGACGGTGAAGGTCTTTCCATCCAAGTCAACGAATCTCCCAAGCACGCTCGGGTCTGACCGAAACCGCTCTCTCCAGAGGCGTTCGCTGATCAGGACAACATTCGAAGCATTCGCTTGGTCCTCCGATGGGTCGAAATCCCGTCCAAGGATCGGCTTGGCACCCAAGGTTTTCAAAAGTCCGGAGGAAGCCTCTACGCCGATAAGGTGCTCGGCGTTTCCCGGAGCGGTCAAATCGAAGTCGTTAAATATCAGTCCAGACATGCCATCGAATGACCGTGACGTGCGCCCCCAGTCATTGAAATTCGGGTACGAGACATCGAGTCGAGGAACACCGGGGCGCTTCTCCCAAAGAAAGATGAGGCGATTGGCTTGCGGAAACGGCAGGGGCGCAAGAATTACCCCTTGCACCACGCTGAACATCGCCGTGTTCGCTCCGATGCCGAGGGCAAGCGTCATGAGACAGACGGACGCAAAACCTGGGGACCTCCGCAACTGCCGTAATGCGTAACCCAGGTCCTGCTGCAAACGTTCAAACGCCGCCCAAACCCATGCTTCATGCATCTTCTCTCGAATCAGCATGACGTTCCCGAATGCACGGCGCACGGCGTAACGGGCCCGTTCCGGCGGCAGGCCGCGTTCGCGCTGCCTTTCTTCTTCCGACTCCAGGTCGGAACTCAACTCTCGCTCCAGGTCAGCGTCCCGTTTTCCGATCCGCCACCATCGCATCTCAGCTCTCCTCAGCAGTGAGCCAAATTGCTCGCGCCACAACTTCCGCCACCGGCCACCGCGTTCGCGCCTTGTCCATGAACCAAGCGTCAATGCTTAAGCCGTAATCGCACCCGTGGGGAACTTCACATCTTTACACTAAGCCTTTCCTAACCCCGAAACATTCCCAGGCCATCCATAGCAGAGGCCAGATGGACGCACCAAATTCTCCTGGCCGCGACCCTGTCGAAGCACTACCCGGTAACCGTTGAGCTTGATCTCGTAGGTCCAAGTCGGCCCTTCGGGAATCATGGCAACGGGGAGGCACTCCATGGGCTCGATGAAGCGGATATCGGGGTCGCCGCGATCTTCGCCATATCACAAATGTGGATGTTGCTCGAACAAGTTACGACCACCCGGCCGCCAACTCCGAACAAGGATCTAAAGCGTCGAAGTCGGAAGTTTCAGAGAGATAGCTTCTTATTGGTACCCGACTATTCCGTGTGCAACGCACCTAACGGGTTACCGACGACAACCTGCCATGCCGGTACCGCTATCGCAACCAGCGCCGGGAGCACCAATGACATGAAGGAGATGCTCAAAACTGCTGCGGAATTTGCAGTCAGCCCGTAGATTTGTGCCCGCAGCGCATAGCCACAGATCATCGCAGCAACGAGGCCAACCATGGCTCCGCCAATCACCCAGCGTGATTCCTGGAGAAGCAGCAGCCGCACGACCGATGCCTGCGAGGAGCCGAGCGCGACACGGATCCCAATCTCCTTCCGGCGAAGAGAAATCTCGTAGGCCAGCAGTCCGTAAACGCCCAAAATGGCGAGCGAGAGTGACAAGGCTCCATAAACGATAGCGATCTGCATGAGAAAGCCCCGAAATTCCACCTCGTCGCCCATCTCCTCGCGCATCGTGCGCACGTGGTACAACAGCAAATCGGGATGCTGGGTATGGACCAGGTGTCGGACAGTTTTCGCTAGGGCCGCCGCATCGCTTCGTGTACGAAGCAGGAGGACCATGTGGGTGGGGGGCCGGTAGGACATTGGCAGGTAGAGGTCCGCTCCTGGAGAGACATCGAGACTAAAGCTACGCACGTTCCCGACCACGCCGATGACCGTAGCCCATCCGTCCAGTTCGCCCGTCTTAACGCGATGTCCGACTGCGCTCTGTCCCGGCCATTCGCGGTTCGCAAGCACTTGATTCACAACGACTACGGGCGGCCCCACGTCGTCGTTGGCGGTAAAATTGCGGCCTTCCAGCAGGGGCTGTTGCACGGTGGCGAAATAACCCGTCGTGATATCGAACGAGTCGGGATTTACCATCGCAGGATGTCTGCACTCGTCCGGGTGCGTATCGGAGCAGAAAGTGTAGCGATTGACAGCGCCGCCAAGCGGCGGATCCTTCGCCGCAGCGACGCCTGTAACGCTGGGGAGCGAGCGTAACGCGGCGACAAGCTGACCATAGTACGCGGACGCTCGAGCAGCATTGTAGGTGGGCAGTGCGCTACTGTGTTCAATATCCACCCCCACCATAAGGAGATGATCGGGGTTGAAACCCAGTGACTGATTCAGAAGCGTGTAGATTCCGGCGACCATCCACGACGCACAAGCCACAAGCATGATCGAAAAGGCGATCTGCGCCGCTACCAGAGTCCTTCCGATGCGGCGGAGACTGCCTGTTTCCGATGCGCGACTGTGGCCCGCGAGGTCCTCAAGCAAACTGGGGCGCAGGGTTCGCGTCGCTGGTAGAAGCGTCAGGATCAGCGCGACTACCATTGCGGCGCAGACGGCGAACGCCACAGCCGGGAGGTTGATGGATGCGTGTTCGAGGCGCGGTATTTGTATGGTCCGCGCATTGCGCAGGAGATTAAGCGCTCCGTTCGCCAGGAGCAAGCCCATAAACGAGCCCATTAGCACCAAAACACCATTCTCGATGAGCATTTGACGGAGGAGTTGCCGAGCACCTGCGCCGAGGACGGCCCGCACAGCAAATTCCTGACGGCGGCGGACATTTCGCGCGAGCATCAAGTTGGCCAAGTTGGCGCAGGCGAGGAGAAGCAACAGCCCGCACGCGCCGAAAGCGGTCAGCAATGCCGGACCTGTCGCGGTGCCGGTAAGCACCGTCAGCCAAGGGATCAGCAAGGGAGGACGTCCATTGACGCCGCCGTAGGAGTTCGGGTAGTCCCTAAGCAGATTCGCTTCGACGTGAGCCAAGTCAGCGGCGGCGCTTTTGATCGACACGCCCGGCCGCAGCCGACCAAGAACCCAAAAGTCATTGTCTCCTCGCTCGTTAACTCTGGAGTTGGCGTCGCAGCCGATGGGAACAAAGATGTCCGGATGATCAAGCGCGTAAGTCCCCTCGATGTCTTGCGCCAAAGGCAGCACGCCGACGATCCGAAACGTTCGATGGTCGATTTGGAGAGATCGCCCGTCGAGATCCTGGCCGCCGCCCAACTGTTTCCAAAATCCCCCGCTCAGAATGGCCTGCTCGGGACAATCGCGCTCGTCGCCGGTCTGGATGAAGTCATGGCCGACCGCAAAAGATGCGCCCAGCGTGGAAAAGAAATTCTGCGACACTTCAAGAACGTCGCCGCCGGACCCCAGGGGCGTACGAACCTCCGGAGACCAACCCCGATACGCGGCCAGTGATTGAAAGCTGATGCTCCGGCGCTGCCAGTCCTCAATCGTGGGGATCGATGCGGTCTCGCTCGGCACGGAACGAATGGCGATGAGCCTGCGGGGATGTGCAAACGGAAGCGGCTCAAAGAGCACCGCGTCTAGCACACTGAAAATCGCGGTGATTGACCCGATCCCGATTCCCAAAATCAGGACTGCCGTCAGCGTATACCAGGGGCTGCGCACAAGCTGCCTTGAAGTGTGGCGTAGGTCTCGCCCCAAAGTGTTCAGTCCCGGAATGCTGTTCATGGTCCAGACTTCTTCGCGAATTCGCGTGGGATTCCCCAGATGCACATCGGCATTACGCCGCACTTGGGACTCCATCCTACAACCACTGAAGTTCGTTGAGAAAGCTTTCCCGACGGACTCATCCAGCGATGGAGAGCGGCCATTCCCCTGTTGACATTCTACCGAAGCGGGTGGCAAACTTATGTAGAAATGCAACAGGAAGAAATATGGCAGAGAGCAAATCGGATGTTCTTCAAGGAACCCTGGACCTGATGGTGCTGAAAACACTCGAATCGATGGGTCCATTACACGGCTACGGCATCGCGCGCCGCATTGAACAGGTCAGCGATGCAACTCTTAGCCTCAATCAGGGAACAATCTACCCCGCACTTCTCCGTCTGCAACAGCGGGGCTATATCAAGGCAGAGTGGGGAACTTCAGAGAACAACCGCCGCGCCAAATACTACTCACTCAGCCGCCTTGGGAAAAAACAAATTGGAGCGGAAACGGAAAACTGGGAACGCATTGCGGCAACGATGTCGCGTTTTCTCGCGGTGTCCCGATAGGAGCCACGCATGGACTGGGTTCGCATTCTGATAAGCCGCTGCGCGGGATTTTTCGGCAAAGGAAAGCTGGACGAGGACCTCGATGAAGAGTTGCGGACGCATATCGACTTCGCTGTCGAGGAGAACGTAAGGCGCGGCATGTCTGAACAGGAGGCGAGAACGAATGCACTGCGAGAATTTGGAGGGATGACACAAACGCGCGAGCAATACCGCATACAACGTGGCCTACCCATTCTCGAAACCATGTTGCAGGACATCCGGTTCGGCTTTCGCCAACTCTCTAAATCCCGGGGGGTTGCCGCTACGTCAATTCTCACCCTGGCTTTCGGTATCGGAGCAACGACCTCGATATTCTCCGTCGTTAAAGCGGTGTTGCTGGCTCCTTTGCCGTACAAGGACCCCGGCCGCATTGTGGCGGTATGGACGACGAATCCCGCCCGAGGTGGTGAACCTCTGCCGAGCACACCCGGCGATTTTGCGATCTGGAAGCAGCGCAGCGGCGTCTTCGAGACTCTCGCTCTTTCTTATGACGACGAAATGACACTGACCGGAAAGGGGGAACCACAACTCCTTATTGGGTATGCTGTTTCGGCAAACTACCTGCGCATATTGGGCGTTGCACCGCAAATCGGACGTCTCTACACAGATCAGGAAGACAAACCGGGAGGTCCAAAGGTAGTTCTCCTGAGCAATCATCTTTGGCGGACGACCTTTCAATCCGATCCCGAAATTGTCGGCAAAGCTATCACGCTGGATGGAAGCTCGTATACAGTACTGGGGGTAATGCCCCGTGGCTTCGACTACCCAACCTCCGTGGAGATTTGGGTCCCGGCTGCGATAGCCCCGGCAGCGTTTGATGACTTCAGCCATACTTACGTCCGCATTCTTGGCCGTTTGCGGCCAGGAATCTCAATCGCTGAAGCACAGAAGACGCTGAATGCTGTCGAGGCGGAGACAGCAATTGCTCACCCGACGACGGATAGTGGAAATCGCGTTGTGCTGGTTCCGTTGCGTGAACAACTCAACGGAGATATTCGGAAACCGCTGCTGATCCTGATGGGTGCTGTTTTGCTGGTGCTGTTGATCGCCTGCGCGAACACCGCCGGACTCGCCTTGGTTCGCAATACTCAACGCCAGAAAGAGATCGCGGTTCGACTGGCTTTGGGGGCCACTCGCCAACGCCTGTTGCGCCAGTTCGTCACAGAAAGTCTTCTCCTCGCCGCGAATGGCGGCGCGGCTGGAATAGCTCTGACGATGGCAGGAACCCGCTTCCTTCTCGGGCTCTTTCCAAATGATGTCGCCAATCTGAATATTCCAAAGGTGACGCAAATCCCTATAAATGACGGGGTCCTTCTCTTCGCGTTGGCGATCACACTGCTCACTGGATTTCTCTTTGGAATTGTCCCGGTGCTAAATGCCGTAAGAATCAACGCCGACGCCACCATAAACGAGTCGGAACGCGGCAGTACAGCAAGTCGCCACTCCAGCTTTTCGCGGAGCGTTATGGTGGTCGGCGAGATAGCTCTCGCCCTTATGTTATTAACCGGCGCGGGACTGCTGGTGGCAAGTTTCAGAAAAGTGGTCAACTCCAACCTGGGTTTTCAGCCGGATCATGTTCTCTCTCTGCAACTGTTTCTGCCGCCTGACCGCTACCCCCGATCCGATCAGACGAAGAGGATTCGGTTCGTCGAAGGCGTCGTGAACCGGTTGAGTGCGTTGCCTGGGGTAAAATCGGCTGCGGCGACCAACTTCCTGCCTCTGACTGGTTTTTGGGGGACAACAACTTTCCTGCTCCCCGGAGAAGCTCCACCGAAGGACGGGCAGACCCCCGAAGCCGATAATCGCGTTATCACTCCGGGGTACCTGCGCACAATGGGGATCCCGTTGATTCGTGGTCGCGACTTTAGCGCGGCGGACCGCACAAATGCACTCCATGTGGCAATGATCAATCAAACGCTGGCCAGGGAGTTCTTCCCGAACAAGGATCCGGTCGGTGAAAAGCTGAACCTGGGAAGCGCGGAGCAGCCTGACTGGTGGCGTATTGTAGGCATAGTCGGCGACGTAAAGGCGTTCGGCCAAGACCAGCCTACCCATACGGATATCTATCGGCCCTTTGCCCAGCAACCGTATTCGCTCGTTGCCTTTACTCTGCGCACCGAAACAGAACCAGCATCGATGGTGAAGTCCTCTAAAGAGGCGCTATGGAGCGTTGACCCCAATCTTCCTGTATTCAGGGCGGTTCCCATGGATCTGCTCGCCAAACAGACGCTGGCGATCCCCCGCGCTAGTTCGGCGCTTATCTCTGCGTTCGCGGGGCTAGCTTTGCTGCTGGCATGCATAGGAATTTATGGAGTGATGTCGTACGCTGTCGCGCAACGCACACGCGAGATCGGAGTACGCATGGCGTTAGGAGCGCGTCGCGGTGATGTATTGATCATGATGATGGTCGAGGGTGCCCGGCTGACCCTATTGGGTATCACTATCGGCTTGGCCGGTGCACTTGCTAGCGCTCGCTTGCTGGCAAGTCTTCTGTTTGAAGTAACCGCGATCAACCCGCTAATCTTCTCACTTGCGGCAGCCCTACTAATTGCGATCGCGATGGCTGCGGCCTGGCTCCCGGCACGCAATGCCGCGTCCATCGATCCAATGCAGGCGCTAAGAGCGGAGTAGGATGCGAATGAACTGGGCCCGCATCGTAATAAATCGCTGCGTAGGATCTCCTGGCAAAAGAAAACTGGGCGAGGACCTCGATGAGGTGTTGCACACGCAGATCGACTTCGCCATGGAGGAAAACCTGCGGCGGCGAGGAGGTATTTGGAAAAGAAAAGGAACCGCTTTACGCCCCGCCGACGATATCTCCACTGCGAAGGCAGGAAGCTCATCGGACCTGCGGTTTTGGCAGCGTGAAGGATGTTATCGCAAGGGGCGGCGGGTGTCCATGCGCGCTCTGAGGGGATGGGAATGTGGAGTGTTGCCAGAGTCTCGCCCAAAATCGGATTTAGGCGTCAAAGCGGGATTGATGATAAGCCGTAGGGCTGTGATCACCTCATCGGGGAGTTCTTTGGGGGAGGAGGCTGGCAATTGCCCCCAGTGTACACCCGCCGCCCACCCTTTATGCCTTTCGCCGGACGACATCTGGGCAAAGCGCTTGACAATCATCTCTCAGTGGGGAGATGATTGTCAATCGATATAGCGTTGATCGTTATATCGATGGTCGCTCACTATGCCAAAGCAAAAGCTCAGCCCTTTGCCCTCCGCTGCGTTTCAGATTCTACTCGCGCTTGCCGATTCCGATCTGCACGGCTACGCCATTATGCGCCGGGTGGAAGAACAAACCGAGGGCCGAATAAGGCTCGGCCCCGGAACCCTCTACGGCTCTGTTCAGGCGCTATTGGAAGAGGGCCTCATTGAAGAGGTGAGCCACCTTGCTGAGCCGCTGCCCGGCCATGAGCGCAGACGCTACTACAGACTGACCACCGGCGGGCGGAAGGTGGCGCGGGCCGAAGCCGAAAGGCTCGCAGGAATCTTGCGGGTTGCACGCGCCAGGAAGATCCTGAGGGGGGATTATGTTTGAGCGGATATTCGTAGCTCTCTTGCGGCTCTATCCT